>JBKQRG010000491.1:0-8547 GCA_052144015.1 Desulfomonilaceae bacterium | reverse complement strand
TCATCTTCTACCGAAACCATCTCGATGCAATCAGGAGCATCATACGTCGCTTTGTTGACCTTCGGACTCACCGGCTGAACAGTCATTTCTTCCGATGGATATGGACGAAGCAGAAGCTTTAAAAGATCGGAATTATCCCCTTGACATGCCCTACAATATGTGATATATTATTGATAGAAAATGGGTTAGAGGGGAAGTAAGATGAATCTTAACGAAGCTACCAAAATGACAGAAGACCAAGCCCGTGAATATGTTGAACATATTTTGTGGCCTAAAGGACCAAATTGTCCTCATTGTGGAAACTTGGGCGCGTGGAAAATGCGCGGCAAGTCTATGCGCGCTGGTCTTTGGAAGTGTAGCAATAAAAATTGTAGGAAACCATTTACTGTTACTATGGGAACGGTAATGGAATCCTCTCATATTTCTATCCGAGATTGGGTAATAGCGTTTCATCTAATGTGTTCTTCTAAGAAAGGAATCTCAGCTCTACAACTTAAGAGGAATCTTGGCTTAGGCTCTTACGAGAGCGCTTGGTTCTTGGAGCACAGAATTCGTCATTCAATGAATGAAAATCCCCTCGCTGGCTTCCTCAAAGGAACCGTAGAAGTAGACGAGACTTACGTAGGAGGAAAGCCACGTAAGGAGAATAAGGGTGGTCCCGAGAATCCTAAACCTAAGAAGAAGTCCAAGCGTGGTCGTGGAACAGATAAGGTCCCTGTGCTTGCCTTAGTGGAGAGAAAAGGAAAGGTCTTCTCTAAGCCTATAGAACATGTAGATGCTAAGACCCTTAAAAGTGCAATTAAGAAACTGGTTCATAAGGATTCCACCATTATGACTGACGAATGGGCTTCTTATACTGGCATTGGCAAAGACTTCAAGGGTGGTCATGAAGTCGTGAAACACAGTGACGGAGAGTTCAAACGTGGGAATGCAAGCACGAACACGGTTGAATCCTACTTCGCTCTTCTCAAAAGAGGCGTACATGGGATTTTCCACCATGTGTCCAAGCATCATCTTCACAGATACTGTGATGAATTTTCTTTCAGATGGAATCGCCGGAAATCTGATGATGGGCAGCGTACCGTGTCGGCAATAACTAACGCTCAGGGGAAACGACTTACTTATAATAGTGTAGGAGGTAGATTCTAAGTTTTAGAATTAGAAGTAATAGTCACTGAGAGGAGGGCTCAGATGACGATTGCAATCGCGGTAAAGGTAGCAGAGGGGGTGGTACTAGCATCAGATAGTATGGGAACCTACACGGTCACTGTAGGGACACCCCCAAATACTAAACAAAAGGATTCTAACTTTTATGATAAGACGACGAAGATTTTTCAGGTTCACGAGGATCTGCTGACAGGAGTCGTTGCATGGGGCTCGTCAAGCGTCGTGGGCTATCCCCTAAGATTTATAGTTGAAGATTTTGGACTCTGTTCTATACAATCTTCGTCTCTTCCGCCAAGCCTAAAATACTCAATCAGCCCCAACAACTACATTGTCAAAGAAGTAGCCGAAAAGTTCGGCAATTTCGTTCGCGAACGCTACCTCACAGGTGTTCCCATTGAAGACTTAGAGAATGTTGACACCGGATTTATGGTTGCCGGATACTCTTCGGGGTTCTCATATGGAGAGGTCTGGGAAATCAGAATAACAAAAGGTGTACTGCAAGGACCCTTAGAGCTTATTTCGAGAGACAAGGAATCTTTTGGCGTTCGGTATAGGGGAAAGGAACAATCCTTGATTCGTTTGCTTAAAGGTTTTGAGAAGGAGAAGCTGGAACTCGTTCTGTCGTCTAAGCCCTTCCGACAGCTGAAAGAAAATACAGTGAAGAAGATTGTGGCATCATGTGGAGAGCGGTTAGCATCCCCACCCATTTCTGATCGTATGTCAATCGGAAACGCAGTTGACTTGGCTGTTTTTCTAGTAGAAACCGCCGAGCAGTATGCCCACTTCTATTTTCAGGGATCAGATAGTATCAGTATAGGAGGTCCTACTCAAGTAGCAACCATCACAAGAAGCGAGGGCTTTAAACAGCGGTTGCTAACAAAGGTCCTAGTCCATCATTGAGGTGAAAAATGAAAAAAATCTCAAGGAAAGAGAGAGAAGAAATACGTGCCTTCAACGAGAAATATCGTGAGATATATATGAAGAAACGGCTATACGTGTGGGGAGGCGGCGGGCAAGATTGGTATCCTGACGAAGGGATAAGTATATCTGAGGACTACGAAGGCGAGTGGGAGAAGTTTAACTCAAAGAAGGCTGCTGAAAAGACTGAGTAAACGTGAACATTCGTGTACTAATTATTACGAGGTATGAGGGCTTTAGTAGTATCCAACGTCCTATCCATCAAGCGATTCTTGTGTCTGGAAAGTGCTGAATTTCCATGAAAGGAAACTGGTATGGACAGCAAAACGAGTCTCTTCGACACGACAATCATAGGTGCTATCTTTGTCATTTGTTTCGCAACAGCCCTTTTGGTCATAAATCCAAGGTACTTCACTATAATTATTGGACATTACGGACCCATTGTTTTTGGTGGAGACAATCTGCTTGCGAAGTGGGTTGCTATCGGAGTAGCGAGCAATATCTTGGGAGCAATAGTCCAAATGACAGCAATATGCTGGTTGAAGCGACCTTTTGAGAAGCGACACGCTAAAGAAATTAGGAAATGTCTACAGGACAGGGTACTCGAATCAGTTAACACATATAGCAACTACAAGAGTAGAGACAGTCATGTTTGTCTGAAAGCGTGGCAAGAGATAAAGGACGCGCATCCCGATTCAATATTCGCATGGGTACACTACTCTGATCCAAGGAAAGAACTCATTGAATGGGGGCGGCGAAAACTACATTATGCCTATCTAGCAGAGAATTGGATGGTGAGTATTATTCTCGGATCACTGTTGGGCATTATTCTCGGTCTAGTTGCAACTTTTGAAGACCCATTGTTACTTTTGACGGACTCCACTTCCTGGTGTAGGATCGGTATGTATTCGCTTAAAGACGGAATCTTGGTTCCTAAGGATATCTGGAAGATTTTGTATGGAACTTTCTGCGATAGGTGCCGTTGGGAAGTTTTGTACACGATTATCTTCGGTTTAGCCATGTGGAGACTTTGTAAATTGAAGAAAGACAACGAATGGTATGATAGAGGAATGGTAGCGATGTATATTGCTGGTAGAATGTGGCAAGGGTTAGAGAACGAGTTTCTGCCCAAGAGTCCAGAAAAGACTTCCTTATCTAGCGCTACAGATGGTGCCAAGCAGACGTCAGAGGAAAAGCACGATGAAAAAGAAAGGTAAAAAAGAGCGCCTTAAGCCGATTTCATTCTATGGTCACCAACCTGAAGATGTAATCCGAGCTTTCATGAAGGTTGATCCTAAGCGTGTAAAACAACGAGAAGAGGAAGAGCGGCGACAGGATGCTTTAGAGGCTAAGCAGGTGCAGGGTTGAGGGTCAGATCTGTGATTGTAGTTGAATACAGGAAAAGGGATTTCTGATAGTCCGTACGCGTTTAATAGGCTACGTGTTACCACCAGGAACGCATCTAGCGCCTCCAGCGTTGCTACCTGTACTACACCAATTATTTGCTGCGGCAGATCCCTTTCCGCAGCCGCCCGCCCCTGGATGATTGCCCGTGGCAGCACACGAACTCGCGACGAGACCATTCCCCCTGCATGTCCCACCACTAAGATGAGACCCTCTTGAGCAGGCAGCTGCCGCTGCCTGAAGTTCATTAAGATTTATTAGGACTGGCTTTTCATACTGTGGTTTCTTTTCGTGTTCTCCCATGTTGGCTCCCGATTTCTGTAGGAATTTTCCTTCATGATTTATATCACGGAAATTCAAACCACGACAGCTCAAATTAGGGGCACTACCGACATTGGAATTTTTAAATTAGGGTATCTCAAGGAGATAGTTCCGAACTTTATTAAAGGATAAACCGAGGGCAATAATTGGAATTGCAACCTTGTAATTTATGCTCGTTCTTCTATTTCTCACCAAAATCCAATTAAGCCGCTTTGACGAGTCTAGACGATGGGACGCATCCTTTACTCTGTTCGCAGCATCTTCCTAGAACCAAGCGTTCTCGGAAATAGGATCCTCAACTTCCCAGCTCTGGATTCCCCTTTCCGGTGGAACGGGTTTAAAATCAACAGGACGGCTTTCAAAGGACGATCTCGACCGCGCCGCACTTGCTTCCCCTCGTGAACAATAAAATCCAACCGGAGGCTTCCTGTTGGCTGGAGGAAGGTACTTAAAGATCTCTAATGCTGGCCATGGAGGTCAGTCTGCCTAATGGATCCAGCTACCGTTTCAGCAGCTTGTATGAAAGGGATTCCGTGGTGACGACCATTGGAAGCTTATATGAAGCATCGAATGGGAAACTTGTAGCCGTCCTTTTTGCACTGGATCGATCAAAGCCCGAATTCTTCGAATTTAATTCCGGGTAGTAGATACAGTTCCAAGCTTGTAATTCTGACTGCTTCTTATGATTATGTGTCTGCATCTATCCTACGTACCTATGCCGCGGCAACAGGTTTACTGGCGAATATGCATCTATATTTCATTCCTTCTTCAGAGGTAATGCAGCTCCTGTAATGTCGGAGAAGAAAAGTCTTTAGCAACCACTTCTCTTGGAGCCTGAGTGTCCTCTGATACCTTTCCATGACTGAGTTCTGGAAATATTGTTTCGGTCGAGTTACCAATAGCTTTCTGAACCGGCAGGTCGTCTAGGTCGGCTGGTTCAACAACCTTCCAAACATATTCCAGTACCTCCCACAGGTCAGAGAATCCGTTAGAAACTCTATTTGTAAATTCCTCGTCCACTTTAATAAATCGACTAGAATTCTTTGAAATTAGCTGTCTTGCCCATTGTAAGGAGATCTCAGCCCTTCTTAGAGCTTTCTCGTAAGCCGCTCTATTTTTCTGTTTTTTGCTTATCTTTATATCGAGGCTTCCGAAGACTATTCGTTTCGAAATCGCGTCCCAGATATTACGTGTGAAAATAGCCTCTGGACCGGTCCATTTGGCTCTCTCAAAAAATCTAGATCTGAGGACAATTTCTAATTTTGGATTCATGCTGGGTTTTTTGTATATTCTGTTCTCGATTGAGGATCTCTCATTTCCAATGTAGTGTGTTGCCCGCATCAACTCCTCCTTCTTTGCTTTTATCGTATAATTCTTGGGGTCTTCCCTTTTTGCTGTTGAATATCCTAGTTTTCTTACAGACTTGAGGGAGGTTCGCTTCAAAAGGTCAAGGATGAACGACTCATCCTTTCCTGGAAAAATGACTTGCCACTCAATTTCGTGGTTTTTTAATTTGATTCCAATTGATTGGAGTGTTTTTATTAAAAAAACACAGTCTACGTAAGCTTCTTCGTCGATTTTGAATTTATCGATCTGAATCATAGCCGGAGCCATGTTCGGAAATACCGGATCAAGTCTCAGAGTTATTCTAAAGCTATCGGTCCTCCAGCCTTGTCTGGTTTGATAGAAGAATATTGATTCATCTTTGTTACCGGTTCGATGATATCCCCTCTTGGACAGTTCTTGGAGAAGAGAATATACGGTTTTCATTGTACTTTTAGAGTCTTTTACCGAGATGGAAGTGCATGCAGTTCCAGAAGTTATCCTTGTCAGGAGAGCTGGAAACATTTCTTTGATAGAAGAAGCTTCGAATCTTGAGGACTTGTAAAGCGCTATGACTATTGGATCTCCTGAGAATGCCGGGTTAGTGTAAATGATTATTTTTGAGTTCTTCTTTGTCAGGACTACTCGATGTCTATGAAGTACCGTCGTCTTCTTCTTGTTAGGTGGTCCAAAAAGCTGTGTCAAAACAGAACTTAAGTGTGATGGAGAAGTTTTTGGAGAGAAAAATGCGGAATAGATTTGCTTGTCCAGACGGACGAGCAAATCCGTAGTGATCGTCGAGGGATGGAATGAAATTTGTGGATAGTGTGTATGTTTATTATTATAGAGGGCTTGTAATTGACGTGAGTTGTCATTGGAAAGGTGCGCCGTCTTTTCGTTTTTCTGGTATATAGCTTTCAATTAATGCCTCAAACTTTTGTCTGGACGTCGTAACCGCCGGGGGGACCAACCCCGTGCGGTTATTACGTTTTAGGAAATTAATTTTCTGTTCGTTCGCTCGGTGCGAGAACCGACAGAAGGGTTTTTCTAATGACTTCGCTGATTGTGAGATTTTGTCTTGAAGCTGCTTCGAGCAGACGT
This sequence comes from Desulfomonilaceae bacterium, assembly GCA_052144015.1. GTDB lineage: Bacteria > Desulfobacterota > Desulfomonilia > Desulfomonilales > Desulfomonilaceae > DATJPW01. The sequence continues at coordinate 2,313 of JBKQRG010000491.1, read as the reverse complement.
TCGTCCAAATCTTTCCCGGCTTTAAATGAGATCATCCTGTAATAGTTTCTCGTTGGCCAACGACCTGAATTTTCTTGGGTCCTCATGAAGTCCTCCCTTGTTCTTTCTGAAATCCGTCTTAACCGCGTACCCACAAAATCACCCGTGGTCCTTTTCCGAGGCGCGACGCGGTACTGATGTAAGAAAAACATCTTTTTGTACCGCCGAAACGACCCGGAATGAGGGGATAGAGATATCGGGCACTTCCGGTAATTGAGAGGATTTATCTGGGTCTTGATCGTGAGAAATAATGGTTTGGTCGTTGCATAAGATATGGTGGATATCAGGGCAAGACCAGAGAGCAGCCCGACTCTAAGGCCCCTGGACGCTGTACAAGGGAAGATCTCGGAAAGAGTGAGGATGTAAGCGCCGTGGTGGAGATCTCTGAGGTTGGGTTATATTAGTTCGGAATTGTCCACTAGACAAAACTGCATGTGGTATTGGCAGCGCTACCTCGGATATCCGATCATCGCTGGCTTGATGGTGCTTGGAAGACTGGATTTCAACTCAAAAGTGGCGCAGGCGTTATCGAGGATAGCTTGGAAACAGACAAATCGCAGGTTTCGAAACGACTACGACAAAGCTGTCGAGAGCGTCCTGCTGAATTTGGACGTGGAATCCGGGCTTCGCCAGAAGGTTACTTCCGAAGTGGATAAGATTTTTGCTCAGCTCCAGACGCTTGGATTGAAGGCGTTGCCGCGTCGCAGACGCCCGCCGAAGGGTTCATAAACATAAGTTGGATCCCAACAATCCCGCTAATCTTTCGCAGTATAAGGACCTGCCGCTTACCAGCCCCTGATTTTATAGATCGTCTTCATATCCGGGGTGAAAGGATTTTGAGGAGCTTCCGGTACCGCTAATTGATGGGTCTGAAGAAACGGCGTTTCCTTGAGCTTCATGTTATAGGCAGTGAACATCAAGGTTTCCAAGTTTACTGTATCAACTACGTTGTAGGCCAGCAGGGTTTCCAGCGCCTTTTCATTCTTTTTAGCTTTGAAATCGTTCCACAACAGGACAGCGAACAAACCGTCAACGCCCTCCAGTTCGTCCCTGGAAAGTCCCAGTTTCTTTTCGCAGCCTTTCAAACCCCCTGAGTAGCCCAAACTCTTGAGCACATATCTAAGATCAATGTGGGCTTGATTCATCCTGATCCCAAGATCATTCTCAATAAACGGAACGTCAAAGCACTTGCCGTTGTAAGTCACAATGACTTTATACTTTGCAATATCCGCCCGGAAGTCATCCAAGTTTCGTCCTCTTACGTACGTAGATATGCGTTTGCCATCATAAAGCGCAATGGTGGTTATGTAGTCTCGCGGACCGCCCAAGCCTGTGGTTTCAATGTCCAGGTAAGCGGTGGAGTGAAGAAAATCGGGCAGCAGTCGCCAGTAATCACTGGATGGCAACGAATCGGAAAAGTGGTTAGGATTGCTATCTCTAAGATGTGCGATGGATTCTTGTATCCGGCTTTTCAATAATTGGTGTCTTTTTTTGGAAAGTCGGATTGAATCTGTTTTTAGCACATCATCCCAGCATAGAACGCCACTAGACCAGAGATCGCGTTCAGATCTGTCTCCAATTCCTGGTATGTGGCAGAAAGTATTCTTTAGCAAGGCGGTCCCCTTTGACAGCAAGGATGTATGGGTTGCTTTGTCGAGGATCTATCACAATTGCTGGGATGAGTGCAAAAACTTTATCAGACGCGAGAAACGCCCACGTGAGATTTACACGTCTTTCGCTTTCGCACCGACTATCAGGCTAGAATTGTCTCATCCGACCAAGATTTCATGACAATGTAAAGAGATGTGATATTTGCATTTATGGTATAACTTAGATCAGGTAAGTCTCAGTTTCGAGTTGGATCTCTTTTTCGCAGAGGACTGGCTGCTTTTTGGAGGTAAATCATGCTTACAACCAAAGAAGCTATAGAAAAGAGGCGTAGCATACGTAGGTTCAAGTCGGAGCCGATTCCTGACGAACACATTACGGAATTACTAATGGCGGCGCGACTAGCACCATCAGGAAGCAATGCACAACCTTGGCGGTTCAAAATAGTAAAAGACGAAGAAACCAAAGCACGACTGGCTCATGCAGCATATGATCAACTTTTCATTGCTAAGGCTCCTGTCGTAATCGTCTGTTGTGCGGATATAAAAGGCTATTTGGATGGTACGGTATCTGGTGTTCAAGACCTTGGAAAAATAGGGGCGGTCGAGGACCGAATAGTCCGAATCATAATAGACAGAGCGGGACAAATGAAATCTTACACCGTCG
>JBKQRG010000490.1:0-8300 GCA_052144015.1 Desulfomonilaceae bacterium | reverse complement strand
CCAAGAAAGGCGCGCCGGAACCGTAATGATTTGGCGGCCAAAGGATATATAATGCAGCGCCTAATGACCATACATAATTTTAAAAAAGTTTACTACGCAGGTATTGTCATAGGTATATTTAGCTGTTCATCGGGCTGCCAAGAAGCGAATATAGCTATAGATTTTATCGTTGGACGCCAGTCTCCCGTATTGTCACGTGCTCCCGAAGTTGAGCGTCCACCTATTATTCTTGCCGCTAGACGGTCTGTGGGTGAAGCCTCGGCTCCTGCCACGACAGCCGCACCGTTGCCCCCTATAGATAAGCCTCCGGCCGTAGTTTCAACTCCACAACAAGGGAAGCGGCGAGCTCCTGGAATCTTTCCTCCTGGTGTTGTTCCTGAACGATCTGAAGAGAAGCGGGGGCGAGACCTTTTTGCTATTGAGCGAGATCCCTTCAGACCACCCACAGAGATTTTACCCACCGAATGCCCGCCATCCATGCCATTATGTCGATTTGATCGCTCACAATTGAAATTAGTGGGTATTATTCAGGTGGGGGAAGGCCAATTTAAGGCTATGGTAGAAGATCCCGATGGTCGCGGCTATTTTGTAACTTCAGGGATGCAAATCGGCGGAGCAACAGTGACTCAGGTATCCAACAGGGGGGTCACGCTACATTTGTACAAAACTCAGCAAGATGTACTGATACCGCTGACCAGGGAAGCTAGAGAAACTTCTGAAATGTGATTACCTTCTAACTACTTAAAACAGCCGAGCTGACATGAATGTATTTTGATTTTCATTTCATCAAGCAACCTACCAATTACAATTTTTGAAGCTCCTGTTTGCTCGGCTATATCACAAGCCGCTTCACAGGATATCCTGTTATCCGATTGTTTTTTCATTATTAAAATTTTGATTTCCTCTTCCTTCATCTATTCGCTTCCTTTCAACCAATTTTAGATCTAGATTTTCACGGCTGTGAGAATTAAATAACTCGGAGTGGATTTTTCGGCAAGACCTGGGTTATTAGAACTGAAGATCATGTGTAGAGCTATCGAAATGGGAATTAACGAATTTAGACCGATTGATTTGGGCAACAGAAACAATTTCAACAGGTTCCTTTCGGAAGACCCGCCTCTCATTTCCGAATTAACGTTTACTAATCTTTTTATGTGGCGGGATTGCTATAATACCCTCTGGCAAATACGAAACAATTGTCTCTTATTAATCATGCGCCCCGATAAAGAGTCTACTTTCGCATTGCCACCAGTGGGGCCAGGGGATAAAGTTGAAGCGATCAATTTCCTCATGGGATTTTTGCGGCAAGTGTCCTCTGAACCGAGGATTTGCCGGGCCAGTGAGGATTTTATTGAAAAATACGTAGACAAAAAGCGTTTCGCGGTTCTGGAAGATCGTGACAATAGCGACTATGTATACCTGGCGCGAGACCTCTCCGAATTGCCCGGAAACAAATTTCATAAGAAAAAAAATCACTTGAACAAATTTATCAAGAATTATCAGTTTGAATATCGCAAGCTTGACGGAGAGTTAATCGGGCGTGTTTTAGAGATGCAAGAACAATGGTGCGAACTCAAGGATTGCCCTACCAACCCGGATCTTTTGGCGGAGGACCGAGCTGTGTATGAGGCTTTGATCAATTACGAGAGCCTTAACTTCACAGGTGGGGCCATCCTGATCGATTCAAAGGTGGAAGCATTCACTCTCGGCGAACGACTCAATTCGGATACAGCGGTGATCCACATAGAAAAAGCCAATCCCGAAATTCCCGGGTTATATGCCGCGATCAATCGTTTATTCTGTGAGGACGCATTGTCCAATTTCACATACGTTAATCGTGAGCAAGATCTGGGCGTGGAAGGCTTGAGAAAAGCCAAAGAATCCTATCACCCACACCATATGGTAAATAAATTTATCTTAGCCCCGAGGGAATCTGCACCTTAAATGACGCTCAGGAATGATTCCTTCAAATTTGCCGCGCCAGGGACCACCTCAAGCGTAGGGAATTGCTCACCACAGAAACCGAACTCAGCGCCATGGCAGCAGCAGCGAAAACGGGATTGAGCAGAATCCCGAAAAATGGATACAGAACACCCGCGGCTACTGGAATGCCTAAAGTATTGTAAAAAAAAGCCCAAAATAAATTCTGTTTGATGACCTTCATGGTTCGAAAAGACAGTTTTATTGCCGAGGGTACCAGTCTCAAATCATTGCTGATCAATGTGATGTCACCTGCCTCAATGGCCACATCAGTACCGGCCCCTAGCGCAATACCAATATCGGCCGCAGTTAAAGCAGGCGCATCATTGATGCCGTCACCCACCATAGCTACCACCCGACCGGTCTGCTGAAGTCTTTTGATCTCATCCGCCTTATCTCCTGGTAGCACCTCCGCCAGAACTACATCTATGTCCAACTGATCCGCAATACCGCGCGCAATTCTCTCATTATCGCCGGTAATCATAATTACCTGAAGCCCCATTCTCTTCAAAGCCTGAATGGCGCCTTGAGCGGTTTGTCGAGGTGTATCGGACAAAGCTATCATACCTACGAGTTTTCCCTGTTCCCCGACAAATACTGATGTTTTCCCTTGGTCGGAGAGTCTCGAAGCTTCTGCAGCCAATCCGTCGCAGCTCATGCCGTGATCCTCCAGGAACCGCCTGTTCCCCAGAATCACTTCGCTCCCATTGAGATAACCCTTTGCTCCGAGCCCTGAAATTGCCTCGAATTTGTCAACAGAGAACGGCTGAATCCCGGACTGGCGGCCCTTCTCCATGATCGCCTGAGCCAGTGGATGCTCCGAAACCGCCTCAATAGAAACTGCAAGCTGCAAAAGCCTTTCCGAGTTGATCCCGTACGCGGGCACAACATCGGTCACTTTCGGTTCACCCCTTGTTAGTGTCCCGGTTTTATCAAACACAACAGAGGTTAGCTTGTAGGCCTTTTCAAGGGTTTCTCCGCCCTTAATCAGGATTCCTTTTTCTGCCCCTAATCCGGTCCCCACCATTACAGCCGTGGGGGTAGCCAAACCCATGGCACAGGGGCAAGCAATTATCAGCACTGAGACGAAATTTAAGAGAGCCCGGCTGAACACGGGTTCAGGCACGAAAAAATACCAAACGATGAAAGTTGCAGTCGCAATGGCGAATACTGTTGGAACAAAAATAGAAGCTACTTTGTCCGCGATCCGTTGTATGGGCGCTTTCGATCCTTGGGCTTCTTCCACAAGGCGAATAATCTGCGCTAAGGCCGTCTCTGCCCCCACCTTCTCTGCACGAAACTGAAAACTGCCGCTCTTATTTATTGTGGCACCGAAGACTTTATGACCAGGTTCTTTGCTAATAGGCATACTTTCCCCAGTGAGCATGGATTCATCGACTGAGGATGTTCCGCTCACGACTACTCCATCGGTGGGGATCCTCTCGCCGGGTCGCACTATAATAAGGTCACCGGGCTGCACCTGATCGATAGGGATGTCCGATTCCACTCCGCCCCTGATTACTCTCGCATTTTTCGGTTTCAGCTCGATAAGTCTTTTAATTGCCGCTGAGGTCCGGCCTTTCGCTCGAGCTTCTAGAAACCGCCCGAGTAAAATCAAAGTGATGATCATGGCCGCGCTGTCAAAATAAACGTGCGGTGTGACTCCGGCAGCATAAAAAAACGACGGGAAAAAGGTTACTGCAACGGAATACAAATACGCGGCAAGCGCTCCTACAGCCACGAGCGTATTCATATCCGTGGTTTTCTGTCGCGCTGCTTTGAACGCGCCTACAAAGAAGCGGCTGCCTACCCAAAAAACAACGGGCGTGGTCAAAAACAGGAGACCAAACAAAATCACATTATGAGGGATATCTCTAATGATAGGAAACAGGTGCGGCATTGTTCCCATGTGAACTATAGCTGTAATGATAAAGCCGAAAACTAGCTTGATTTTCAGGTCTGTCAATTCTTTATGACGAGCGAGTTCTAATGGATCTTGGGAGACGTCGTCCACCACTCCAAGAAATTGATATCCCGCATCCTTCAGGGCTTTTCTGAATTCGGCGAATGACGGCAGCGGAGCGTCATGCACAAGCGTTGCTTTGGATGTAGCTAAATTAACCGATGCAGATTTGATCCCTCCTATCTTTTCAAGGGTCGATTCCACACGGCGCACGCAAGCGGCGCAATTCATGCCTCCAACTGAAATAATGGTTTTTTGCAATTCACCAGCTACAACGCTGGGCATTTCCAAAACTTGGTAGCCGAGGTCCTTGATCTTGACCTTCATTGCCGAGCTGTTGACGAGGTCAGAATCGTATTCAATGCGCGCCTTTTCCGTGGCAAGATTGACAGAGGCGCTTTTGACGCCTTCCAGCGATTCCAGCCCGCGTTCCACTCGGCGTACACATGCCGCGCAAGTCATACCGTGGATTTGAATTGTTGCTTCAGCCAATCTCGTAGCCAGCTTTCTCGATTATTTCTTTCACCTTGCTCATATCAATCGCATTTTCATGCTCGATAGTCGCCTTACCGTTGTCGAGATCAACGTTCACAGTTCTCACATCCCCCATCTGCTTGAGCGCCTGACTGACAGCCATGACGCAGTGGTTACATGACATACCCTTGATATTAATTGTGGTGGTCATAATGATGCTCCTTTGTGCTTACTTTTACTCTTGGAAATATATACATGAGACGGAAATGCCGGAAGCGCTAGGGATGTGTCAACTTACGTTTCCAGAAGGCTAATACGCCATTTTTGGCGAAATTCAGTTGAACCAATTCCCAGCCATCTCGCCCACGGGTGTTCAGAAGATCCATGAACATCTGAGGTTCTTCTGCGGGGATCTCTTCCAGTTTGCAATCGCCTTGTTCGGAACAGAAATAGACTATTTGCGTGAAAGCTTCCGCGTCATGTTTTGTAATATCGTATTCAAAATGATCCATCACCACTCCTTTGACTGACCTATTTTGATCATTCACTTAGAAGGTAATGCCCCAGCTGAATCAATTCAATATTGCAAGAAGATTTTATGACAAACTCGGTTCGCCGCTACCCGCTCATGAGAAGAAGTGAGAGACTCTGTGGATTTCTTAATTTTTTGAAATATGATGCTGAATTTGTCAGGATAGCCGGTCCCTTAGTCTACCTAGGGCTTGTAGATGACTCTTTTCCTCATCAGCTATCCTATAAAGCACCTCTTTGGTAGACGCACTTTCAATTTTTCCGGCAAAACGCAAATAAAGATCAAGTGCTTGAGTTTCCAGCATCATGGATAAATCTAGCACGGATGGGACGCTTTCCATAAATTGCCGATTTTGTCGCAACAGCTCTTGCGCATCAAATCCACCTTCCATCGTATAATTGGAAGACAAGAGCGCCTCGAACGCCTTCTGGTCTACTTTACCGGATTCCAATTCATTGTACCTGGCCAGTAGATATTGTTTGTGTTTTTCTTCTGCAGAAGCCAGGGTCTCCAACAGTTGGGATAACTCGATATCCTGTGTTCCTTTTTTGATTTCTCTATAAAAACTTCCCAGACCTTGTTCCATGCCATAGGCCAGACTGAGCATTTCCGCTGGAGTTTCGTCCCCGCGCACCAAATCCAAATGCAATTCAACCGGCCCCTCAGCCTTCTCCCCTTCCCACGCCTTAATCCCGCCCTTCAGATTGTAGACTTTAGCGAATCCCTGAGCTGCCATCAGTTGAGCCGCAACGCGGCTCCTTCCGCCTATAGCTCAATACACTATGACAGGTTTGTCACGATCCAATTTGTCCAGCGAATCGTATAACTGAGGCAACGGAATCAAAGTAGCTCCGGGGATGTGGTCTTTTTCATACTCTCCAGGCTGCCGAACGTCGAGCAACGTGTAAGTGCCTTCTTCACGTCTATTAATGAAATCCCTTGCTTCACCTGGGTCTAGAGCTTCCACCGGGCTAAACAGCTTTTTCAGATTGTCCAACATGTTGGTCTCCAGTCTATTAATATTAAGAAATCTTGTTCATTCATCACGTGGTAGACCATTTTTTGATCGGACCGACGGCCACCATATATAAAAGCCTGCTTTGCTCATTGAGGCCCAGCAACTCAGAAACCTCATCATCATAAAAAGCTCCAATACCGCAACACCCGAGCTGCATGGAAGTTGCTCCCAAATACAGCCTTTGACCGAGGCGCCCTGATTCCAACAGTGCGTATCGATATGCTCTAAGTCCCCAGGTTTGCTCAATAAGGTCTAAGTTAGTCAAGAACAAGAAGTGAAGAGCACAATTAGCAAGCCACTTTTGGTCGAGACAAGCGTTGGCCATTTTTTCCATCGGAAAACTTTGCGAACTTGAGCAAATTGATTCAGTTTCCCGGTCCAACAAATAAAAGCCCGATTTGAGCCCATTGATTTTTCCGGCAACGAATCCTACAGCGATAGTGCTGTTCCATCGCGTGTTCTGATTGAGAATTGGGCGCTGATTGAAACAAAGAATCTTTAACAATGCACCGAGCTGATCAGAATTCAGTTCTGCGCGAACAAAATTCCGGGACGATCGCCTCGAAAATACCGCAGCAGCATGGTTCATTTTCTCGGGCCACTGAGCCGGAACCGGAATTGTGCGACCGAACTCGCGTTTCACACCTAAATGGTCCAGGACCAACGGTTTCATATCCGCACTCTGAATTAGAGCAGAGGAACGAAAGTGAAATTCCCGTATTTGCGGATAATCGGTCTCTACTTTTGCACACTGGCTAGCGTGCTTTAGGTCCGCTGTGGCTTGCTCTAGTACGGAGATTTGGTCAGATACTGATTGTTTTTTGCCCCAGACGAGGGCACAGGCTAGGCAGACTTCCCGATCAGTATCCAGCGCAAGCAAATCATTAAGCCCGTTATCGTCAAAATCATAAAAAAGCTTGAACGTAGCGCGTACTGAATTAAGAGCCAACATGAGATTCTCGGCCATATGTCCGGTATCGAGCAAATCATAACGATATGATCGATCTCGGTACTTCCATGAACTCCTGAAGAATATCGCCGTGAGGAAGAAAGCCAACACAGGTTTCGGCCCTTCCATTTGCAATCCCTTCGTCAGCTCAGTCAATATACTGCCGGATCTCAATCTTACCAGGGCCTGTGTGCCGACGTTATGGTGATACAGGCCCGCGCCCAGACCGGGGACGTCTAGCGCCCCTACATACAATTCAAACGGATAAAGCGCACCCGCGGATGCGATACTGCGGAAATAGTATTCTATCCCACCGTATTTTGCCTTCGCGGTCAATGCGTGTGTCAGAAAAATCACTCGAGACAACCGCTTCAAATCAAATTCCAGCTCCGGAACGGGGGATCGGTTTTCGTCCAGTAAATCGGAAAGATTCTCAGGTGACCATTCAGTGATGTCCGTCAAGAGAATCTTGTCCAGCTCTTGATAATTCTTAAAAACATCAGGCTGATTCTGCCAATCCGAGGCCTGACCGATCATACGATGCCGGTGATAACTGGTCTGACGATGATACTCAAACGCAGACAGGCTCATATCCGCATTCCTTCCTCAGCGACTTGAAAGCAGCTAGGCACCTTACCCGCCCCACGGCATCTCTGCATATACGGCAGACAGTCGGTCGCGATATTCTCGAAAGAATCTTTCATGTTCCGCTTCCCATTTCGCAAGCATATCCAGAGCAGATTTAGGCGCACCTTCGATTCTTTCCGACATTTTCGAATAAAAATCGCTGAGGTCTTTTTCGATAAGCCAAGCTGTATTAAAAATGGTTACATCGGGGACCATCGAACCATGGACACATTGCTCTAGAAATTCCGTCCGAGCCCGAGCATCAAAATAGTTGCTAGGCTCAATTGCGAAATCTTTCAAGTTATCGGGATCGACTTCGTTCCCTCGTCTCAGTCCATCAAGTATGCCGGATATAAAGGCAATATGCCCTTCTTCTTCCAAAATCAAACGTCTGAAGGCACTAACAGCAGCTCCGATGCCCATTCGTTCTAATGATTGTCTAAAAAAGGTGATTCCCGTTCTTTCTTGATTTAGGGCGTATTCAAAAATCCTAATCACATTAGAACCTTCCGGCATTACTTTTCTCCATATTTTTTGTTTTGCGCTCTAAGTAATTGATTCGCTCCAGAATAGGTGGATGAGAATAGCTGAACCAGACATATAAAGGATGAGGATTTAGATTCGATAAATTATCAACAGCTAATTTTTTTAAACTCATGATAAAAGGCGTGGGATCAGGGCGGGCGTTCATCGCAAATTCGTCCGCTTGCTTCTCAAATTTCCTTGAAAGGCTCATATATAACGGTTTTAGGAAGAA
>JBKQRG010000489.1:0-6298 GCA_052144015.1 Desulfomonilaceae bacterium | reverse complement strand
ATCATCGAGATCCTGGGACTGAGACAAAACGAAAACGCCGTTTTAGGGTAAGGAACTTTTCGGCATAACCTCCCGAATATACCCAAGATAATGGTCAGTGATTCCATAACTAGGAAACTCGGGCTAGGGCTCTGCTTCTAATCGCAGCGGCGGAACGATATGTACGCGGAGCCGACATGGAACAGCGGTGGAAGGAAATTCAGGCAGAGGAAGCTCCGAAATATTGCAATCTACACACGGATGAGGTGCTTGTCTGGATAGATGAGGCGTATTACGTCGTATGGGAGACTATGGATTATTATGAGCCTAAGGACTGGAAAAGGTGGCAAGAAGTGCTCGGCCGGAGTGGGATAGTGCAAGCCATCCCATCAGATCATCTCGACAAGGAACGGCGGCTTAATTTCAAGATATTGGTTGGCGAGGGGATCGCAAGAGGTCTTAAACACCATTACGATAACGCTTTGGAGGTCCTTAACTCTGCGGAGAAATACGTGCTGGCAAGGAACAGGGAAGCATCTCGATACTGGTACATCGAGGCAAGCCTGCGCACCACCGGCGTCGTCTTCTTAGTCGGTTTGTTCTGCTGGCTCGGACGAAACTGGATGATTGCCGCCATGGGTCGCGGGGTTTTCTGTCTCGTACTCTCGGCAGCAGCCGGCGCTCTGGGCGCTCAATTGTCGATTATCATGCGCATGGGGAAGATGGACTTGGATCCGGCCGCTGGACGTCGGCCGCACTACCTGGAGGGTTTCTCCCGAATCGTGGCCGGCATGTTGTGCGCTGTGCTGGCGGGACTGGCGGTCTATGTCGAGATTCTGACGCCGGTTCTGGTTAAAGGAGCGAACATATGTGTCATCATGGTGCTCATCGGCTTTGTCGCAGGGGCCAGCGAAAGATTCGCCCCCTCGATCATAAGTCGGGTCGAGGCGAGTGCTCAAGGTGAGCCCAAGAACTCTTCTTCAGGAAGAACTCCAACTAGTTCATCGTCTGGAGGTGAAGAGAATGAGAAGAAAGGCACTGATCATAACCAATCCGGATGAACCAAACGCTCAGAATTTCTGCGAAGGCGTGCGCCAGGATGCCATCAACTAGAAGATTGCGAATTCCGGAATTCCGTACGCGGAATTCCGGGTACACCATACTTAATTCTTCAGTTGCAAGACCGCCGTGAGGTTCGCCCCCGGAGCATGAGTGGGCAATCAGCGACAGGAGACCTTCTCCTGCTCGACACCCGCGAGTTCATCGGCCTTCTTGAGAAAACGGCAGATCGGGCGGTCCGAGTGGGAAAAGCCGAAGCGAAAGAAGAAGGAGAGCAGGTACATTCAAATATGTTCCCGGAATGGCGTCGGTTAAGGAATTGATTGAGGTGTGCCCGGAAGTCCTGTCGGAAGAAGTGTGGGAGCTAGAAGATTGGGAGATGACAAATCACATGACAACAGTGGCCTGGTGCAAGGGCTGGAGGAAGAGACAAAGCGTTTGATCGTGGCGCTGGGATTCCTGGGGATACTTCTGACCGAGGGTCTCTCCATAAGCGGTCTACTTGATCGATTTCTCGGCTACAAGTCAGCGGCATGGGAGCTAGCTTTGCTAACGTGGATAGTCTATTTCTCTTCCTGGGTTACCGGTGGGACGGCCGACTTAAGTGTGCAACGCAAAGCTTACTTCACCGTACCGGTCCGTGACCTGCCTCTGCTGGCCAAAGTCTACATTCTTAGCATTTTCGTCCTCGTTGTCGCCGTGGGATGGTTCTGCCTTTACGAGTCAATCCGCCCGATGGCATTTGTCCTGCTCCTACTCTGGATTGTGGACCACGTGAGCTGGCGCTACATGGTGAACAAGTTCGTGCTGCCATCCTCAGAGAAGTCCAGGGTGACCTACATGAGAAATGAGGGTTACATAGAATTGGAAAAATTGAACACGGCCGTATACCGGGTGAAGGGCCATTGGAAGTGGTATCGTTTTGCAGCCGGGACGATAATAGTCTTTCTGATGAACTGGATTGCTTGGTTTGGTGTCCCCAAATTGCCTTTTTTTAAGGGAACGACAATTGTGTCGGACTCTGTAGTCCCCGTGTTTTTCTTCATCTTTGTGTTGGTGGTGGAAATATGGATCTGGTTTATCCGGATTGAGACATCCGGCGAATGGAAAGTCCTTGAGCGCGTCGGCCAACGTTACAGAATCTCGACGTAGTTTCTGGACTTTCGGAATATGGAATCCGGGGAGTCTGGCTTGCATTTCGGCATTCCGGGAAGAGCATGCCTGTAAGTATCCTTAATTCTTAAAGCGGGAGACCGCCACGAGTCCCGCCCGGCTTGTAAGACAATTTACAGGAGTGGTGACTGCGGGGGATATCATCCCATACCCTTAGCGGGCGATCGTTGCAGCAGACCTTCTTCTGCTCGACACCCGCGAGCTCATCGGCTAGTATTCAGAATACGCATGTCAATTCCGGGAATTGCACACTCGCGTCTTGACTGCCTGGAAGGCTCGGAGTACCCTGCTGATGATCTTCTTTTTTGCGATGATAGGAAGCACAAGAGCTGGAAACGAGACTCGATGAAGTTATTTGCAGCAGCCGTGGCCGCTCCAGCTAAATTGATGCTACGGCTGAAGGGCTTGAAGGGGCCATCTTGAAATTGCTGTACAATTTCGAATGGGATACAACGAAAGCTGAACAAAACCTACGGAAGCATAAGGTAAGTTTCCGGCGGGCTGCAACGATCTTCGGTGATCCACGGGCAATCTCCATATTTGATGAAGAGCATAGCGATGAGGAGGATCGATGGATTACGATGGGATCAGATAACAAAGGGACCGTATTGGTGATCGTCCATACGTTCCGAAGAATTGTTGAATCATCTTACTCCGTCCGAATTATCTCTGCACGAAGGGCAACAAAAGTGGAAAGAGAACAGTACGAGGAATGAGATCTATGAAAAAAGAGTACGACTTCTCCAAAGGTGAGCGTGGCAAATTCTATCATTCGGACGTGGAGTTGAATTTGCCTGTTTTCTTGGACCCGGACGTGGCCGCGTTCTTGCGTGAAGTGGCCGAAAAAAAAGGAACTGAAATCGAGAGCATCGTAAACGATTGGCTCAGAAAGAGCATAGATCTGGTACAGAGCGCAAAATAAAGCCCCCCAACTTTTTACAACGAATGTAGTCGAATTGTCCGATTGAAGAGATGCACCCGGGTTACGGCGTATATTGGACACATTTCATAGGTAATACTCAGAACACCCATCGTAACCCTAAATAGATGACCGGCTTCAGTAAAGCTCCTTTTTTTCCCACACCGACAAGTCCACGATCAGCTTTCGAAGACGGATGTGGATTCTGAAATAGCGGGATCCGTCTTGACTGGCTGGAAAGCTCGGAGTAGCCTGCCATAGCTATTTAGATGACACCTTCTCACAATTTCCTATATAATCTTACCAGACCTGATAGTGGTCGTAGCTGTTGCCCACCCGATGAGGCGACCGGCCTATTGGCGGGCACGGATCAAACACATCAGACAAGGGGAACACTGAAAACTGGGTGCCAAATGGAAAGTAATCAAACTAAAGTTGTAGTTTCTCTCCGGAACATTGTTGGGGAAATGACTCTTTTGAACTACGAGAACACAGCTTACCTCAACAAACGAACCGGTGAACTGATCATCCTTTCCGATGACGAGCTTTCTCAGGCAGAGGAAGACATAGACGTGAGTGACCCTCCGGAATGGATGCAGGAAATGATGAGACAGGCTAAGGAGGTAATCGGCTCTGATGATTATATTCCTCTTCCCACTAAGTTCGAGATAAACGATTACCACATTATGGAAGACTTCTGCTACACAGTTGAGAGCGAGAAGGTCCGGGATAAGCTTCTGAATGCTATTTCAGGTCGCGGGGCATTTCGCCGGTTCAAGGACGCGATTCACTTCCTGGATATCCAAGATGATTGGTACCGGTTCCAGAATGATGAGCTTGAGAAAATTGCCATAGAATGGCTCGAGGAGAAAGGAATAGCGTACACCCGAGACGCCAAATCAGTCTGAGGCTGGCGTGCCCTCTTCGAAATAGAAGAAGGTAAAATAGTTGTTTATCGTATTCCCTGTCGGAGGGAAGCCTACCGATAGGAGGAATTATGTTGTTACATCCTCAAGTAATTGAAAAAGAAGGGAGAAAGGAATTCGTGGTTCTCCCGTACGAAGAGTTTCTGCAAATTCAGGAAGCTCTGGACGATTTTGAAGACCTTAGAGAATTAAGGAAGGAACGGAAGGAATCCATTGACGCTGGCACGAGAAATCTTAGAGAAATAGGAAAAGAGCTTGGTTTTGAGAGAGAATAGTAGTCAATTCGGAGACCGCTGCGGTTGAACTGCCCGAGATCGCAGATGAAGAATATTCTGTTCTTAGCCGCAGCCAGTGGCTATGGACCGAAGGAGTCGTCAAAATCTATGATCCGGACGAAACAGGACATTCTGAATGTGCTCGAAAAGAACCAGTCTCGCATCAGGGACCTCGGTATAAAGAGAATAGGTCTGTTTGGTTCTTTCGTACGTGGAGAGCAGCGCCCCGACAGCGACATTGATCTGCTGGTCGAATTCAGATCAGGACAAAAGACATTCGACAATTTTATGGAACTGTCTTTTTTTCTAGAGGAGGTCTTACTGCACAAAATTGAACTTGTAACTGTGGAATCCCTCAGTCCATATCTTGGTCCGCACATTTTGAGGGAGGTCGAGTATGCCGCTTTCGCCGCTTGAGTATCTCTGCCACGTTCTGGATGAGACAGAATATCTCATAGACAGAAAAAAGGGACTCAGTAAAAACCAATTTCTAGAGGATCCCACACACAAAAGAGCGTTCGTGCGAAGCATTGAGGTTATAGGAGAAGCGGTAAAGAAGATACCCGCTGAATTTAGGGAGCGTTATCCGACTGTGGAATGGAAATCAATAGCAGGCATGAGGGATCGCCTCATTCACGATTATTTCGGAGTTGACTATGAAATAGTGTGGGATGTCGTGGAAAACAAAATACCCGCACTTCGTAAAAACATTATGGATATATTGCAGCAGGAGAAGAATTTCGGCGGTAGGTGAGCCACGTGAAAATTACCTGATCCGGAAATTATTCCCGCTGAACTGTGTCGCATCGTCGGATGAAGAGCCGTCGCTTCTTAACCTTAGTTTATTCAAATGCCGTATAACATGGATGAGAAACAATGAAAATTATAGCGATAAATGCGGCCCCACGCATGGGTGCGGGCAATACGCAAGCAGTGCTTACTCCGTTCCTTGTCGGCTGCCGAAATAAAGGGGCCGAAGTGGACATAGCTCTCCTGGGGAAGAAGAAGATCAACACCTGTGTAGGATGTTTCAACTGTTACGCCGAGACTCCGGGAACCTGCACTCAATCCGACGACATGGAAGCGCTTATCGAAAGGATCAGGGTAGCGGACACGATGGTCTTGGCTACTCCGATCTATTTGGATGGCATGACCGGTCTGGCAAAAACCTTCATTGACAGGTTGGTTACGTTCCTGGACCCGCATTTCGTGATTGAGGAGAATATGGTTGTTCATCCTCTCAGGTGGAAGTTCCCCGAAAAGCTTTTTCTGCTCTCGGTCTGCGGCTATCCCGGATTACACAATTTTGAGCCGTTGGTTCTCCATATGGAAAGACTTGCCCGAAACCTTCATACGGAGTTTTGTGGAGCATTGCTGCGTCCCGGGGCCTACTCGCTTCTCCTACGCAAGAAATATCCCGAACGTGTGAAGGACGTTGTTGACGCGGTCAGGACCGCAGGAGAGGAAGTCGTTCAATTCGGAAGAGTCTCCGAAGCCACTCTCAAGGCTGTTGCCGCGGATATTTGCAGCACGGAAGAATTAGTGGCTATGGCTAATTCCTACTGGGATCGAGAACTCGAAGGCTCGGGTGATGAAGCGTCCTGATAGAGCCGAAAGGGTTATGACGGGTCTATAGGGGATCTCAAAAATAACCGCGAAAAAGAAAACGATTTGGTGGCGACGTCCCGCGCAGCACGCGGGATTGCCGCACCGGGTCTTGGTAGGACAGGCATCTTGCCTGTCGTGTTTTGGTAGGATGAGCCTCTTATCCGTCCCATTTAATAGACGGGCTGGAAGCCCATCCTACCGGGATTACGGGCTGGAAGCCAGTCCTACTAGCCTGCATGACACTCCGATCCTTATTGGTTATGGGCAACTTTTGACGGATCTTTGACGAGAAGTTGGTGGAGAATGTTCGGATAACATATTGTTTTAGTTTAACAATAACATTGATTGGTATCAAGCGG
>JBKQRG010000488.1:0-18879 GCA_052144015.1 Desulfomonilaceae bacterium | reverse complement strand
ATATCTATAAGGAGACGTGCCCTATATGTCAATTGTTTTGCGAGCTCAATTAATTCCTGGGCTTCCTTATTATCGGTCCTCACTCCGGTCAAGCAAACTTCCGTCGCTCGCACGAGACTTTTGAGTGTAACTAACAGTTCCTGAATCTGTTTGGAATGATCCGGGGACCTCATCTCGACTCCTATTAACTGTAACCGATCTGCTGCTTCTCCAATTTTCCTGGGCACTGAATTGCCTCCGAATACTGAAATCCGGTCATTTGGGTCACATGATAAGGGCTGCTACGAACCGGCGAATGCGTATCCTCCGAGAATTCCGGAATAACTTCGGTCGAAGATGAAACTGGGATGGCTCCGAGCGCCAGTGCTATGGATTTTCTGAATATTGCCGTCCAAGACCCAAGCGAAAGATAAGCGCAATCTCGGTCTCCAGCTCTGATCATCGCAGCCATTAACGTAAGTGTGACTGCGAAGGGCGCGCTTTCAGCCCACTTGGGCCGTCATTTGGTTTCCTCCGGAACGGAAGCGATTCCTTCCTGAGGTTGTAAGTCAGCCATCTTTCGGCTCTGATCCCTAGTTTCCGTCACGTGGCGAAATCCTAAGAATTCCTCGATTTGGTCCAGGTCCCCTAGATACTGAGGCCCGGTTTCTTTGTTGCACGGTGGACACGTGCGCAAAGGGTCTCGTTTTTTCATGGCCCCCCCCTTGCTACGCTAATAACCGGAATCGATTATTACATCTGCATTGCGCATGCCAGAAAAGTGCCGAGAAGAAAGAGCGGCGAATCATATACCGTAATCAATAAAGTTCATGGGTTCTTCGGATTAAAATGGGGAATCATTCAGCAGGCGAATCGAGTCAGACGAAGTGTGTGTGATGAGTAGGGATGTGTGAAAAACACTCATGGTCGAGCGAGGGAAGCAAAGATATGATGAAAATTCAAAGGATTAAGAATGCGGGATTTCCACACACGATTATAGTAGCATGGGTGATTATCACTTACGAACACCGAGGGTTCTCATATGGTGCACAAAAGAATCCCGAGAAACCTTCAAAAGTTCAGCGGCTTCTTTAATGCTGCCGCCCGATTGCCGGAGACTTTCCGCCAATAATCGTCGCTTCGCTTCGTTTATTGCCTCATGAAAAGAACCCGTTTGCGAGAGTTGGACAAAGACCGAGATATCATTTCCATCCATCTGAACTGGATCACTCTTGGGTAATCCCAGATCCGGAGCAGTAATGCGGTTTTTATCTGACAGGATAAGCCCCCTTTCCAGGAAGTTGCGAAGCTCGCGCACGTTGCCGGGCCATCCGCGAGCCGCCAATGCCTGCATTGCCTCCAGTTCAAGAGTCGGTACATGTGAGAGGCCAATGCGCCGCGCAAGTGACTCCAATATTTCTTGCACAAGGAGCGGTAGGTCCTCACGACGTTCGCGTAGAGGCGGTACATGAATAGCGAAAACATTTAGGCGATGAAAGAGGTCTTCCCGAAAATTGCCGTTTTCCACTTCTCTTTTGAGATCCCGATTTGTTGCCGCAACGATTCTCGCGTTCACCGAAACGGTCTTTTCTCCGCCCACTCGCATGAACTCTGCAGTATCCAGGAACGCGAGGAGTTTAGATTGAAGCCGAAGCGGCAAGTCTCCGATTTCGTTAAGAAGTATTGTGCCCCCTTCCGCAAGCTCAACCAAGCCGCGTTTTCGACCATGTGCTCCGGTGAAAGCCCCGGCTTCATGGCCAAAGAGTTCGGACTCAACCAGTTCCGAAGCCAAGGCTGCGCAATTGATTGACAAAAAGGGGCCTCCTGCTCGTTTGGACTTTTCGTGAAGATATCTTGCCAGGTAGTCTTTACCGCTTCCGCTTTCGCCCAGGAAGAGGACCAGGCTATCGCTTTCGGCGACCAGGCGAACCTGCCTCAAGGTCTCTCTCATTGCACTGGAGGGATAGTGTCCTGCTTCTGCTTTGGGTTGGGCGTCAATCTGAGAGCGCTCGGTGTTATCACGGCCGATGCCGCAGATACCAATAATTTCCCCCGTGGGCCTCCGGAGAGGAAACCTGACCAAATTCAACGTCCTAAGAAGACCTCTATAATTCACAGCGTGTTCCGATTCGATGGTTTGACCTTTCAACACGCGGGATTCGAGATCTTGGACCTGTCGCTCGTACTCTGCACCGTAAAGAACTTCATCGGTATTACCGATGACATCGGATTGCTCTCGGTCGGTCAGTCTGAGCATGGCTGGGTTTACGTGCGTATACCTGAGATTGGTGTCTTTGAGGAAAATAAAATCGTGGGCGGCCTGGAACACTGTCCGAAAACGTTCTTCGGTTTCACACAATTCTGCGGTACGCCGCTCAACTGTCTCCTCCAGCTCTGCTCGATGACGCTTGATAGCATCCTGGGCCTCTTTCATCTTCAGCATTGACGCTACCCGGACTTTCAGCTCGAGTTTGTCAATCGGTTTAGAGACAAAATCATTGGCTCCAGCTTCCACAGCGCGAAGTCGATCCGATTTGCTGTTCAGTACAGTCACCATAATAATCGGTACATCATGGCACTTCGAAGAGGCTCGAATTTGCTGAGCGACCTCAAAACCGTCCATCTCGGGCATCAGCACATCCAATAAGACCAAGTCAATTTCTGAATCCAGCTTTGCTATTGCATCATTACCACTGATAGCTATCTCGGATTCGTACCCGAAGGATTCCAAAATAGCTTGCAACAGATCACGATTCTGTTCTTCGTCGTCCACTATCAGAATCCGTTTGCGCCTAACCATGATCCCCGGTACCTTACGCGACGTATTTTATTGAGTGACTCAGGACGGTTTTCGTCCGGCAATAAAGGTCTGCACAGTTCCTGGAAATGCTCTCGTATCGATAGGTTTTCTGATATAGCCTACGCAACCGGCGGTCATGGACCTTGCTTCATCGCCCGGCATGACGGAGGCCGTCAGGGCCACAACAGGTATGTGCGTGGTTAAAGGATCTTTTTTCAAAATTCCTGTGGCAGTCAGTCCGTCGATGTCAGGAAGTCTAACGTCCATCAAAATCAAGACAGGTTTTGCCGACCTGGCCAGCTCGATTCCGTCTTTGGCTGTCTCCGCCTGGATCACAGTGTAGCCCGCGACTTCCAACAAATCAGTCACCAGCTCCATGTTCAGTGGATCGTCTTCCACTACGACTATCTTTTGCTTATTCATGCGATTGCCGGCCCCCTCATTTTTGCCATGGGTCAAGAGCGGGATACTCCATTAAATGCTTGCACTTTTATCCTATTATCAAGAGGAGGGAAGGGTAGCTTTCGCCACGTCTCGAGAATTATGGCGAATAGGTATTGTGAAGATGAAAGTGCTTCCTTTCCCGATTCCATCACTGTTGACCCGGATTCGGCCGCCGTGCAACTCGACGAGGCTCCGCGCAAGCGCCAGGCCAAGTCCCGTTCCCTGCCCCGGCTGTCTCGTATCCGACAAATCGACCTGTTCAAAAGGCGCAAAGATACGTTCCTGGTCTTGGGGTTTCAGTCCCACTCCTGTATCAGCAACGCTGATAACCACTTGTTCTGCTTCCAGATGCGCCGAAATCTCAATTCGGCCTCCTTCCGGAGTGAATTTGGCTGCGTTGGACAGAAGGTTGAAGACAATCTGCTTGATCTTCAGTTCGTCCGCCTGAACGTGCAGGTCGGCCAGTTCCTCCTGGAGGCGAACATCGACGTGGATCCGGCGCCTGAGAGCTTTTTCTCTGATTATGACGACACTGTTTTCAAGCAATCTCTTGAAATTCACATCCGAAATGTGAAGCTCGGCCTTGCCCGATTCCACCTTAGCCAAATCCAAGATTTCATTGATAAGCTCCAGCAGATGCTGCCCGCTGGAGTGAATGTGTCTCGCGTACCGCAATTGCTTCTCGTTCAATTCTCCGAAAGTTTGATCTTCCAGTATTTCCGAGAATCCGATAATTGCATTGAGTGGCGTGCGCAGCTCATGACTCATATTGGCTAGAAATTTGCTCTTGGCCATATCGGCGCTTTGCGCGGCCTGCCTGGCTTTATGCAATTCCAATTCAGCCAATGCTTGCCTGGTGATGTCTCGGGAAAAAATAGCTAATTTGTCGACCTTGCCCGCTCTCCGCAAGACTGGGAACAGACTGTTATCGGTAAAGGTTCCTCCATCCTGATACACGTAGCGGACGGAGGCTCCTGATTTGATAACCTCTGTAGCTCGTGCCCTAAACTCCTCAGCCATATCAGGTGTCAACAATTCAAAGAAGTTGCTGCCTACGAGTTCTCGAGCCATTCCGCCAAGTCTTTGCGCAGCTACTTCGTTCAGAGCCAATAGGGTACCGTCCGGACGAACCAGTAAGGCTGCATCCACAATGGCATTCAAGAGGACCAGAGCGGTTTGTTCACTTTGGCCTAAAGACTCATCTGACAACTCTCGGCCCGCTTTCCCGGCTGCAGGTTGCGCAACCCGTCCGCGCAATTCGGCCATTTCCCGGACGAGTCCCCTCCTGCTCCGGCTACGTTTTTCCATAGGGACTTCCCTTCGGATTCGTCCTCATCCCAGCCTTCGACAACCAAACCTCTTCGAAACACGTGGGGCCAAAGCGGCGGCCTTATTTTGTGAGGAAGGTCGCCAGCGTGTCAAATGCCCCCCGATTTAGCTCGTAATCGGATGCATCACTAGAGTCAGGCTGAGACCCGAATTTGGCAACTACCATTTGGGCCGTGGGATCAATGTACAGCCACTGGCCGTGCACACCAAGAGCGAAGTACGCTCCGTTCTTATTGTGGGTTGCCCACCATTGGCTCCGGTATGACCCAGCCGGATACTTCTCGCATCCATGGGCGAAGGCTTCGGGGTCTCCGCCGTTCATAATGTCCTCTACGACGGTCTTCGGGACCACCTGCTCGCCGTTCCAATATCCCATTTGCAGCATCATCTGCCCGAAGCGAGCAAGGTCCCGCAAGGTCACATTAAGTCCGCCAAAAGCGGCCTCTTTGCCTGCCGAGTCCACCAAATAGTAAGCATCGCTATCAGCTCCTATTTTGCTCCAGATCATCTCTGAGACAAGCTGCGACAGCGATTTATTTGATTTCTTGGTGATCACCCATGCGAGCACGTCAGCATTTGGTGACTTATAACAGAACTTTTCACCGTGTGGCCCTGCTCGATCTGTCCAGTTCACCAAGAATTCACAAAGATTAGATTTCACGGGAATGTTGCGCGGACAAGCGAACCAGCCGGCTGCCTCCAAATAGCGCCCAATGTCATAATTGCAAATTTTATCGGAGTCGTATTTCTCTGAAAACTGGACCCCGTCGCTCATGTCCATAACCTGTCTGAGAGTTGCGTCGCAATATGCCGAATTACCGAGTTCAGGGACATATTCCTTGACCAGTGCTCTTTCATCAATCTGACCTCGGGACGGCGATGCCATGACAGCCGTAACCAGTCCCACAAACGATTTGCTTACGGAAAGCAGGAGATGGTGCGTGTCCGGCTTCATGCAGTTTTCGTACCGCTCGAAGATGATCTTGCCGTTGTGCAAAATAATGATGGCGTCCGTGTGCGTTCTGTGCATGAATCCTTCAAAAGAGATGCCGTCATCGAACAATAAGTTATCAAGGCTTTCCGAGGCCTCGGGCAATACCGCAGCTGCAACTGCGGGGCCCCGAGCGACTGGAGCGGTGTTAAATAGGTCACTGCAATGCTGAAAGGACCACATCCTGTTCGAGTCCTTCAGCCAGCCTCCCGTTGTTACTTCTGTTGCCTCCGGCGGCGGATCACAATCCACCGGCTGTGCCGCCACCTGACATACCCCCAGTATGAGCACCCACACCAGTATGACTGCTCGTCTCATGATTCTTCTCCCCCTTCCTAGTCTGGCAGTCCAAGAATCAACATACTTCCCTTACAGCCTACGTCTGACGCAAAGGACCGTCCAAAATAGGAATGATCAGTGAGCCGTGTTAAATTAGAAGTATCAATGAGATCTAAATAAGATCTTTGAGTTCATCTACGTCCACGGCACAGTAAAACTTGGCCTCGATACCAGTTTTGAAAGTGATCTCTGAGCAATAGCGATGTAACCCCTGCATGTTTTTGGCTAAGCCAATGACCATGAGGGTTCGCGCCCCGATCAAACTGTAGGCCCGGGTGTGCTTCGGAACGATCTCAGTTTCCTTTAGCAAGTTATCAAAATCTAGCCACTTTTTGAACTGCTCCCGGGCTACCTCATCATCCTGGGAAGTCCAAGTGAATATGGCCACGAAACGGTAGTAAGCTCCTACGAGAAGATCCCTTTCATCTTGTGGCACTCCCATGCTCGTCCCCCTTTCATTCACAGTGGGCACACGCCCAAGTTTCTTGGCATAGTTTCTGGTTACTCTTCTGTGTAGCCAGTCTCTATCTTGCGACACCACCCTTCAGCGCCACATTGGCTGAACAGGCACATTGCCTTGGTCAAGTAATCTTTCTCCTCGTCCAGTCGACCCTGCAATTTGAGGAATTGCGCAAACACCATATAATCACGAGCTAAATCCCAGTTCATTCCCGTTTTCTCGTGATTGAGCATCGCTTCATGAACCCACATTTCCGCGTCTTCAAAATGGGCTTCGCCAAGATGGAAAAGGATGTCAGCGAAGTAACGCTCTATGATTCCCCGGTACAAATCTGACTTGTTGGATTTTAAAAGTTGCACTAGCCACGGCACGTCTAAATCCATTTCACCTGCGGCCACAGCAGTCCTGGCCAGGGCCATCTTATCCAGGCTAAGACAAGAGGGAAACATTCCATTCTGCTCGCGCAAAAGGATCGCCCTTTGGTAGTGCGTTTGGGACAACTCATAATCGCCCGTTTGAAAATAAGTGTGCCCTAAGCCATGATGGCCGTTCGTCAACCAGGTGAGCAATTGTATCCTTTCACACAAATCTATTCCTTTGAGCAAATGCTCTTCTGCCTCCACGAAAAATCCCTTGTAGAACCATGAGATGCCGTGGCAGACGTACGCTACGGCCCTAGAGTAGATATCGCCACTGGATTCAGCAATTTCCAAGGCTTTGAGACTGATGGCAAAACCCTGCTCTACTTTGCCATGATAGATGTAGGCGAAGTAACTTAGATTGCTGTTCAGGGCCGAAACAGCCCACAGATTTTGAATGCCTGCCTCTATCTGAAGCGCTTTACTAAGTCTTTCGGCTCCGCTCTCGAATTCGCAGTTCCAGCACAGGGCCATCCCGTAAAACCAATTGGCTAGGACTGCTGAATGTGACTCGGTTGTTTCCTCGATGTTTTGTATGGCCTTCTGCAACAGTTCAAGGCCCGGCGCCAAGTCCTCCTCGATGGAATATTTGTACGCCCCCAATATGAAGTATATTTGACCTAACCATCTCTTGTCGTTGCTTTCGAGGGCTATCTCGACTATTGGCTCGATGGCCTCTTTGGCCTTTGCATTCTGACCTGCCGTGTACAAAGTCAGACCCAGCGAGACCCTGGTATCAATCAGTTGTGATCGAACCTCCGGCGTTGGGTCCAAGCGCTCCAGCGCAACAATCCTTTTTTTGGCATACGAAATCGCTGAGGTCACGACCCCCTGTAACCAAGACCTCTCCGAGGCACAGTTTGAATAATCCGCGCTTCTTTGAAAATCTTCGCCAATCATAAAATGGTCTGCCAACACGCTGTAATAACTATCGAGGTTGTCCCGATGCAGATCTTCAATTGCTTTGCCGATCTTTTGATGCAGCAGTTTCTTTCTGTTGGTCAATATCGAGTCATAGACAACCTCGCGGGTGATCGCATGTCTGAAAATGTATGCCGATTCAGGGAATATCCCCCGTTCGTAGATAAGTTCCGCGTACATGAGAGCAGACAGACAAGAGAGCAATTCGTGTTCCGGCAGGTCCGTGACTCTCTGTATCAGCTTATAACTGAACTCTCGGCCCACCGCAGAGCCAGCTTGCAGCAGTTCCTTCGGAAACTCGGGCAACGAATCTACGCGGGCCATGATCACGTCCTGGATCGAGGAGGGAATAGCCACACGATCTGTGTCCTGAGCCAAATGGTACGACTCGTTTCGAACTATGATTTCCAAATCCTTTAGGGCCTGCACAAACTCCTCGACAAAAAATGGGACTCCGTCGGTCTTTTCGAGTATGAGCGCGGTGAGATCGACAGCGAGGTCATCGCTGCCCAGAATGTGGGACACCATGGCCAAGCTTTCCCGGTTTGAGAGTCGACTCAGATTGATCTGATTATGGAAGGACTTGCCTCCCCACGTATGAACGAACTCAGGCCGATAGGTGAGTATCATCAGTATCCTGGCCCGCGGGATACTCTCCAGCAAGTATTTGGCAGACTCTTCCGAGCTCTTGTCGCTCCAGTGCAAGTCTTCAAAAGCCAATATCAGCGGTCTTCTTTCCGATCCTTTCACGATCAATCGTTGTAAGGAAAGAAGAACCCGGTCCTTCTTTGCAGCCGGGCTCATGGGAATCCGGTCAATTCCGCTGTCTTTTACGGACAGGAGATCTAAGAGGTAGGGCAGGTTGGAAGCCTCATCGATCCCCAACACGGAAAGCCCTTTTTTGACCTTATCTGTTACGACCGCATCCGTGTCCCCTTCTTCCACACCAAAGTTTGACTTCAGCATGTCCACTATCGGGTGATACGCGTTCTCCCGGCCGTACGATAGGCACTTCCCTTCCAGGAACCAAATGTCTTCGTTTGCCACTGCCTTTCTGAACTCGTACAAAAGCCTGGATTTCCCGACTCCGGCCTCGCCCATGATGGAAAACGCCTGGCCGTGACCTGCTTTGGCACGATCAAAACCATCGATAAGAAAGTCAAGCTCTCGTTCTCTCCCAACAAAGCAGGTCAATCCACGCTCGGAACTCACATCAAACCTGGTCCTTCTCGAACTGGGCGCGATTACTCGGTAAACCTTGACCGGCTTTCTCTTTCCTTTCACCCGTTGTTCACCCAGGGCTTCAAATCGGAAGAACCCTTCGGCAAGTCTGAACGTCGCCTCAGCCACTAACGTTGTCCCAGGCTCCGCCAACTGCTCCATCCTCCCTGCCATATTGATCGTGTCGCCTACTGCGGTGAATTGGACCCGAAGATCGTTGCCGAGAGTGCCGACCACCACTGGCCCTGTGTTGATGCCAATCCGGACCAGTATGGGAGGAATCCCTTTCTCTGTACTGATTTTTTCACTGAACCTGGCCATCTCACGGTGGATCGCCAGAGACGACCGTATTGCCCGCTGAGGAGCGTCCTCCAAAGCAATGGGAGCTCCAAACAGGGCCAAAACCCCATCTCCCCTTAGTTCATTTACGGTCCCTTCATAATCGTGAATACAGTTTATAAGGATCTCAAAAACATGATCCATAAGGGCAAACGTCTCTTCAGGCCCCAGACTTTCGGCGAGCGGCGTGAAGCCCTGCATATCAACGAACATGATAGTGACTTGACTTCGCTCACCCTCTATCTTGTCCCTTTGGGAGAGAATCTTTTCTGTAAGGCCTTTGGGTAGGTAACGTTGGATCTTGGCCAGCTTTTCATCAAAGGAGAGGGGTTGTGGGCCCGTAATGTCATGGGATGCGCTTAGACGGTGACCGCACTCCCCGCAAAACGTGAAGTCCTGGGGGTTGGAGGAGTTGCATTGCGGACAGAAAAGTCCGAGCTTCGCGCCGCATTTACCACAGAATTTCATTCCAGCTGGGTTCTGGAACTGGCAGCTCCGGCATTTCATAGATTCCCCCGCCAGAACATTGGGCCCAAACGACAGATAGGACGATCAAATTATGAGCGAGCACAATACGGGGCGACTGGTGGAGACACCCCCTCCAGTCTAAAAATACCTGAACCGTAGCCTTTTGTCAATTGAAGATCAGTCGTAAAGAATTACTCATGGCGTACGCTCACGGTAGGCCCTGTCGCTTTGAATACGCAAGCTGGAACATCTCATCGGAATTGAAAAGAACTAGGTCGAGACCCAGCGCAACACCAGATCACGTACCCACATGAGGGTTTGTCCACTACGGTCGATTCCTCTGGCGGTCCAGACAAGTCCTTCGTCGTTGCGAGCAGTCATACGACCCTCAAGGACAATGGACTCGTCGTTCACGTCACTTTGAGCGAAACCGATCTCCTTTATACTGTGGGGGATAACATTTCCAAATCCCGTTAGCGGCTGGTCCTCACTGGGGATCGGACTACTGGTTAGCTCCGACGTGCGACCACAGACCTCGAGGGGAGGCTCCGCTGGTTTCTGTTCTTCGAGTCCCGCTTTCCTATGATCGTCAATAGTCTTGTCTTCAGCTATGGTGCGTAGCTGCTCATGTTTTTTTCGCATTCCGATGTAGAAGTTGCCGCAAATCTGCATTAGTGCCTCCAGCACATATGGGGAGTACTGATACCAAGTTCGTAAAGGAGGAGCGAAGTCCTGGCTCTCACGATACGTGAAACGTGCTCGAACCGAATCGGGGCCGGTACCTTCCATCGTCTCAAGCACCCGGTACCTGCCCTTGTGAAGGCTATTGCGATACGATTGCAATACCATTTGATGACTCATAGGTCCCCCGTCTAGCTCTTCTTTTCTGACAGGAAAAACCCTACTGTCCACAGATGTGAATTCAGTTTCGCTGCCTAGTACGACTTGCGCTTTGTGGTTCAAACATTTCCCATCCATGACGCGTCCGGTCGGAGAAATTACGCTGCTGAACAGAGAGACCTCACAGACGACTTCCCCGGCGCTGGAAGGAATTCGGTGGCAGAAAATCTCCGTATGTCGCCCGAAGCCAGGAGGGCATTCCAGGAGGTCCAGAAACTCGGCGGCTCGAATTGCACGGACCGGCAAATGAGGATACAGCAGCCGTGCGGCCTCCATGAAAGCTTCAATGACCATGATTGCCGAAACAAGCGGATGTTTCAGGAAAGGGAAGGGCCTGTGATCAGCGAGCCACAGATCTTTTTCTAGAGAAAACACCCTGGTGGCGTGCAATTCCCCCTTATGCAGGTCAACCTTAGCTAGTGAATCAATCATAGGAAACCGTTCTTTTAGAAACAGGCATGTTCCGGATACCATTTCTCGGCTGTCTGGAGGCCATGTTGACGAGTGCAGCAAAACGGTAGGAACACGAGGCAAGGACCGCATCAAGAGGACCCAGCCATCGTCCGTTCCCATTATCAATTCCCTGCCGAAGAGAGCAGCCAACTCATCCACATGCACGTAGCCCGCGTTCGCTCTCTTCATTTTCTCTCGAATTTCGTTATCTGCAGCCATCCCGACTCCTTCAATTGGTGGGAGCATCAAGGACTTGCTCATAAGAGAAGGATTTTGTGCCCGGAGTAGGGCCACGAACCCCGACATAGCTCTGTTCGCCGCCGTGTAGTTGACCTGCCCCGGGTTGCCCACGATTGCAGCCACAGAAGAAAGGCATACGAAGAATTTCAGCTCGGGATTTTTCGCGGCTGCATGCAAATTCGCGGCTCCCCGCAATTTAGTATCTACGACAACGAAAAACTCTTCTGGGGACATTTGTTTTGCCAAGGCGTCTCTTAGTATTCCAGCGCCGTGGACAACACCATCGATTCTTCCATAGCGTTGCAGAATCTTCGCAATAACCGATTCCGTCTCCGTAGCGTCGGTCACATCGCATCTGTAGTACGTGGCCTCAATCCCGGCGGCCCGCAAGTCTTCCATATTGCGGACGATCTCGACAGCTTTTCGGGCTGATGCCGTTTGCCGGTCACCTTGGACAGTTACTTCAGAGAGCCACTGCTGATATTCAATGTCTGAGTCCAGCCTTGTCCGTCCAAGGAAGACCAATCGACAACCAAGTGGCGCCAGAATAAGTGCCAGTTGGTATGTTATGCCGGTGGCTCCGCCCGAGAGAACAATCACATCTCCTGGAGCAATATATGAACCATCGCCGTCCCTGTAGGTACTTAACGCGGGTTCCCATTGCCTAGTAAGGACTTCTCCACACCGGAATATGGCCTCCATGACAGGTTGGTTTCGGTCAAGCGCCACAGCAAGAACTGCAGACAAATCTGTGTTTTCATCCATTCGTACGACGCGGAATTGGACAGACGGGTACTCATGGGTAAGGGACAGAAACATTCCCACAACCCCTTCGTAAACAAGCGTCCCCACCCAATCAGCCCGCTGCCCAGTGTGGATAAGTGTGGCAAATCTCTTCGCAGGTGAATTGAGAAAGGCTTTCAAGACTACGAACAATCCAGATAGCAGTCCGGATACTTCGTCCACGTTTTTCACGGTCGAATCATCATGAATGACGAAGATAATCCCGGCCAGAGACTCGAAGTCAGCGAGCCTATCAGCCGCCTTTGCTGCACTTTGCATTTGGCGGAGATCAAATCCGGTTCCGTCTGCAACCTCGGCAAGTGATCCGAACTGCAGATGTGCGTCACCGCAATTTTTTGCAAAAGCCGCTAAAATTTCGTCGCCTATATTGCTGCAATTTCCTGCTGCAAAAACGACTACCGAATTATTTCGGGTTAATTCAATGATCTGTCTTGGTGCTTGTGGCAACGACACTTCTCTGCAGACCAGTCGTCGGATAGGCTGTTGATCTTCCCCGGTCAAGGATTCTTGCTCAGTTCGCTGGATAGGAGCTTCCCGGATTCGTTCCCGGTCTGATTGTGCATCTTTTTGCCTGTCTGTGGAAACAACCGCCCTAAGTTTTTCGGCAAAATCGCTAACAGTTCGAACACTGGTGAAATCGCTTAAGTGAAGTTGAATTTTGAAATGGCTTTCGGTCCTGTCCACCAGGACAGGAAGACGGCTGGATCGTATCGACAGATCTTCCTTGAGATCCATGCAGGGCTCGATCTCGTTTCTTTCGTACCCCGTGGCATCCATGATGATCTGTATGACAGCTTCCATAAGTTCATCTGTATCTTGTGGAGAAGGATCTTCATCCAGAATTCGGGGAGTGCGCCGAGGAATCCCTTCCGGTTCTCCTGTTCGCTGTAATTGGGGCGCAGGCAAGGAAGCGGTGTCAAGGTCCTTGAAGACGGCGGACAGCGCCACGTCAAGCTCATTTTCACTGTA
This sequence comes from Desulfomonilaceae bacterium, assembly GCA_052144015.1. Classification (GTDB taxonomy): domain Bacteria; phylum Desulfobacterota; class Desulfomonilia; order Desulfomonilales; family Desulfomonilaceae; genus DATJPW01. Next base: position 5,803 of record JBKQRG010000488.1, on the reverse strand, counting down.
CTTAGGGTTGTGCTCACGGCGAATGGCATCCAGAAGAGCGGGCTTCACGTAATGACCGAGGCTGCGCCTTACGAAGTCCGTAATTTGGTTGAGCACAACCGTGTCAGTGCCCTCAAGGTTCTGTGCGGTTATAGCAGTGGGATTCTGAGATTCGAATACGCTGGGGTCAGGTTCACACTCCAAACCTAACAATCTTATGGTCCTATGTTGCGCATCCACGGACAGATGACCCTTGGCGAAAAGTTGTGCGACGGCGGTCCTGTAAACCCCATGTTCGTCATCCTTGGCACAGGTATGAATGCAGTCTGCCTTGTCCAAGATATCCATGACGAGTCCGCTGAGAATGCTTCCCGGCCCCAACTCCACAAATAGCCGTATGCCATAGTCATCCCAAAGAGTTCTGATATTTTGCATCCAGTAAACTGGACACTCCAAGTGAGCCAAAAGGATCTTCTTGATCTCAGAGGTGTCGCGCGGGAAAGGTTGCATAGTGGTATTGGAAATGACCGGTATTTCAGGGGAATGGAAATCCATGCTCGCCATGAAATCTCCCAATTCTTCACGGGCGCATTGCATATTCGGCAGATGAAAAGCCATGCTGACGGGAAGCACGGTCCGACGGTATCCTTCTTTCTTCAGTTTTTCGCCCAATGCTTTCACCGCCCTGGTATTCCCTCCTAAAACGATTTGGCGAGGCGAATTTATGTTCGTAACATGGATATTGTCGATTTTGTCGATCATGGCTTCAAGGTACTCTAGAGGTGCGTCCACGGCCATCATCGCACCGGGATCCTCTTGCGTGCGGCTGGCCTTGTCCATGCATTCGGCCCTCTTGTTCACGAGGCGGAATCCGTCCTCGAATGAATAAACCCCGGCAACACACAGAGCCGTCCCTTGTCCCAGACTGTGCCCGGCCAGCGCGGTGGGTCTCACTCCCAAGGAAAGCAGGTACTGTGCCAAGGCGTACTCCAGGGTAAACAGAGCAGGCTGCTGCCAGCGCGTGTTTTGAAGGTCCTCTTCGGACCCGTAAAACATGATCTTCAGCAGATCGAACTCAGCCACCTGAGCCGCACGATCCATGCACTCGCGGATCACAGGGAAGGTCTTGTAGAGATCACGGCCCATGCCCTTGTACTGAGAGCCCTGACCAGCAAACACGAAGGCCAGAGGCGCAGGAGGCGTTTTCTCTTGGCCAAGGAACACACCAGTCTTGGCCAAGGTCCTGGTATCTCTGGGCGAAATGACTCCGTTGCGGGCAAGGACTTGAGTTTTCTCAATCAAGGACTCGGCTTCTTCTTCGGTTTCCGCAACTACTGCGACGCGATAAGACTTCGCTCGAACACTGATTGTGAAGAAATGGACTCCCGACGGGAATGGAACTCCTTCTCCAGTCCTCTTCCGCGATTCACGCACTCCGGCAGAAGAGACCAGAACAACATCTTCGGCGTCAGAGATCTTCTCCAGTTGCAATATGTAATTGGAGCCTCCGAACCCGAAGGCGTTGAGCTGGAGCCGCCTAGCCAGCCCGTCCTTGAATTTCCAATCCGCTGGCTCGGATATTACTGAGAACCCCGCGCTTTCAAGATTAATGGCCGGATCCGGGTTTTCGTAGTTCAGGGTAGGAGGGAAAATCCCTGCGTTCATGGCCATGACTCCGCGAATGAGGCCGTTCACTGCGGAAGCGCCCAGAGTGTGGCCTATCTGTGACTTAAACGACGTGAGAACGGTTCGATTGCTTGGATTGAAAAATTCTTTTAAGGTCAGGACTTCTTCCAGGTCACCCTGCATTGTGCCCGTGGCATGGCACTCCACAAGGTCCACCTCATCGGGCCCGTAAGAGGGGTCATCGAAAGACGCGCGTATGGCAATCGCCTGGGTTACCCTGGATGAATCAATCATCCCGAAGTTATTGCTGCTACCTCCGATTCCAGTAATGTGCGCATACACCTTCGCTCCACGTTTGATGGCCACTGATTCCCGTTCAATCACTATCATACCGCCACCCTCACCGAGGACCATACCGTCTCTTTGCGCATCGAACGGGCGGCTACTCTGTTCGGGCAGCCTCTCGACATCCGAAAGACCTGCCAGAGCACTAAGTGCGGAGAAAATAAGAAAGTGCAATGGAGTTAGCGGCTCCTCCGCCCCTCCGACAACCGCAGCGTCTATTATGCCAGTGCGAACCATCTGGCATGCGCTAAAAAGCGCGACAAGACCCGTAGAACAGGCAGCGGAAACGGCAAAACTTGGGCCCTGAAATCCGTATTTATTGCAAATGAATCCTGCCGCGGCTGAATTGAGTCGGCCCGTAAGCGACGTGTCGTCAATGGCTGCTCGCCCATTTTTGACAGCCTCTTCGGCCGCCCTGCACGTTTCAGGTGTCATAGAGATGACGGTCTGCAGTGATTTGACTATGTCAGTGGCCGAGGCCCTAATGAGTGAATGAGTGAGAGTGGAGGCACATTCTGCTGCGTTCTGGGAAACAAGAACCGCGATCCTGTGGCGCGGTATTTCCGATCCAAGTATTCCTGAGGCCTCGATAGCCCTTTCCGCTAGCCATAAGGTGGTCTTCGTGGACTTGGACATAGTGCGAAAATCCTGAGGAGATATGCCCAGTTCCTTTCGAGAGACTTCGAGGTCCTGGAATGCCGCAACATTTGAGTAGGTTTTTTCGGGAACACCGGGTCGGGGATCGTAATAGGTTTCGTGATCCCACTTTGAAGCCGGAACAGCTACCACACCACTTTTCAAGGCGATGCAATTGGACCATATCTCCTCAGGACTTTTCCCGAGTGAGTTGACGACGCTCATTCCCGTTATGGCGACCCGCTCTCTGTCAGGGGATCGGTAGGCCCTCCTGAGTACCTCCGCGGATCGGATCGATAGCGGCTCTGTGTCCTTGCTGCTCCGGCTTCTTGTGGACGGGCGCACAGGACCAAGAAAAGGGAGTCCCTGAGGCATTCTCGCTTCAATTAGCTCAAAATGAAGTTGCGACAGGCTGCGTACCTCCGAGAGCACTCCAGCGCAAGCTCCGCTCATGAACTGACCTTGTTCTATGCAAACTTCCTCGTCTAATAAAGAACCGCCCGGCTTATCGAAGCCTCGGGCCGCAATAAGGAGGCTACCCGCGATTAGCTGCTCCATCTCTCTACGAAAAGAGGCTTTGTCCATTGATCCTGCTACAAAATCTCGTTCCAGCCTACAAACAGCTTCGATTTTCTGTGTCATTAAAGATCGCACCCTCAGCCCGGTTCCTTCCCCGGTCACCACGGTAGACCCTGGACGCGCTTCCAGCACCTTGCGCTGGTAAAGATGGCTAAGCGCACCTGTCTCGACAATTTCAGTGGTGGCAAGGTAGCAAGTACCCGCCTGGATCGCATCCGCCCCTAGCATCGCGGCCATGAATGCGGTCTCTCGATCACAAATGCCGCCAGCGAGAATTACGTGGCGATTATCGAAGAAATCTGGGTCACGATTCCTCCAATCCAGAACAATCTGAGCGAATGTCAGGGTGGAATATTCTCCTACGTGGCCGCCTGCTTCATTTCCCTCGCAAATCACGTACCTGACACCGGTGCCGAAGGCTAGCTCCACGAGTTTCTCGTTAGGTGCCACGTAGATTACTTCTAAGCCATTGTCCAAAAGTTGACGTGCATGCAAGGGATCACCTGCCGCAATCACGACAAATTTAGGCTTTTCGCTATGAACCCATTCCAATTGTTCTTCTCGGTGCGGATTTTCATCCAACGTGATCACATTCACAGCAAAAGGCCTGTCCCCCATGATCTCGCGAAGATTTCCTAGCCTATTTTCCAGGACTAATTTTGGCATGGATCCCAGGGCGATCGTAGGAAGAGCGCCGGCCTCGGACACATTCAAGGCAAATTCAGGCAAATCAGTGATGCAAGACATGGCTCCTTGGACTAACGCATACTCGGTACCCATGTCTTCAGCAGCTGGACTGTTTATGAATGCCTTTTCCTTTTCCGCGGCCAACGCGCATAGTCTCGCTATTTCCGTGAGGAAACCGTCCATGGCCTCTTCGCCGGAAGCGCCGAAACGCCTTACAAAGGATTGAGCAAACGCTGCTTCGATTCCTAGAGGGATAAGCTCTTCTCTCGAAAAACTGCTCCGTCGTGGATGAACCCAGCTTTCTTGGATTCTTTGAGCCAATAGGCGGCGATCTTCCTCCCGGATTTCTTCTCCGCAGACGGAATTGGCCCGTACTTTCAGCTCTTTTATCGCGAGAGAATTGCCCTTATTGAATAGGCGGCAAGGTACACGAAGATTCAATCCTACAAGATCAGTGTGGTCGGGACGAAGCGTAGATATTTTGTCCCGCATCGCCTGATCGACCACGCAGAGATCAGTGAGCCAGTGGAGGCTTTCGAAGACAATACCCTTGCATCCTACTCCTACAGCCAAAAAGGCCGCTGCAGCCTCAGGGGTGGCGACGCCTCCCCACACGATCAAGTTCTTAGGGTTTCCGATAGTGGTGCTGATGTGGCGTACAGCTGCGAAAAGGGCAAAAATGTTTTCGCTGCTGACGAATCCCGCGGCTTCTGCGCCCTTAAGTACTATGTCCCGAAGTCCGGGGTACTCGTGAACGATGAGGCCTATCAGATCCAGGTCTCCCACTATTGGATAGCAATTTAACCTGGCGGATAGTTGTACTAGTCGATCTAAGTAGTTCCTAGGATGGCTACGAATAAGCACCGGATTCAATTCAACCCAAACGCCTTTGGCTCCAGCGCTTTGAAGAACATTATCGAGCCGAGCGTCCGTAAGCCACTCGGGCAAAATTTTGACGTGAACTGCGTCAGCGAAATCACGCGGCCTCAGCATCGCTACAGTTTCCGCATCCATTTGAGCTGAGGTCAGGTCAAGAATAGCTTTGCAGCCGACCCTATGAGATGTCTCCAAGATTGTGGATATCCAGTCCTCCGGATTCCACACAAAAGCAATCAAAGGATATTCGTTGCCATTAGCCATGTCCGGCACACCCCCCGAACTATTGGAACAGCGTCCAAGGGACGCATTCCACGTGAATTCCCGGTGCGGATCTTACATTTATCGGGCGCTTCTTGAAGCGAGGCGTCGGTTCATAGAGCTCAATCTATTACGATCCGGTTGCAGCACTAAGGCTGCGCTCGTGAAACATATAGCGAGTTCCGTCACATATTGCGCCGGTATTGCCCACCAGCTTTGAACAACGTGTCGGTGATCTGACCCAATGAACAATACTTGACAGTTTCCATCAACTCCTCGAATATATTGCCGCCGGACAGGGCAACACGATAAAGCCTCTCACAAGCGGCCGGAGCGTTATCGTTGTTTCGCTGATGGAATTCTTTCAGGCGCCGTAGCTGCGATTGTTTTTCTTCTTCAGTGCCACGGGCCAATTCCTTGACACCGCATGACTCCATATCTTCCGCATTAGGGTTCAAGAAAGTATTTACTCCGACAATGGGATACTCGCCGGATGTTTTCATATCTTCATAATACAACGACTCATCCTGGATCTTTGCACGTTGATAACCGGTTTCCATGGCGCCGAGGACTCCTCCGCGTTGGGAGAGTCGGTCGAATTCTAAAAGCACGGCCTGTTCTACCAAGTCGGTCAACTCCTCCAAAATAAAGCTACCCTGGTTCATATTAACAACTTTGCTTAGACCCCATTCCTTATTGATGATTAATTGTATCGCCAGCGCTCTCCTGACCGATTCTTCCGTAGGGGTAGTTATAGCCTCATCGTAGGCGTTGGTATGCAGCGAATTGCAATTGTCATAAACCGCAATCAACG
>JBKQRG010000487.1:0-5305 GCA_052144015.1 Desulfomonilaceae bacterium | reverse complement strand
GGATGAATTGGTTGACAGCAAAAGGATGCGGTTACGTATCCCGACGACAAAGTAGGTAATTTTCTGAAGAATAGAGTAATTCCCGTCAGAGTGGCTTACAATCAGAAACCGCTATCCGATGATTTTAACGTCCAGTGGACCCCTACCATCATCACCTTGGATTGGGATGGTAAAGAAAGCCATCGAACGGTGGGTTTTCTGTCCCCCGAAGAATTGGTACCGTCATTGTTACTTGGAATCGGTAAATCTCACTATGAAGCGGGCCGCTTTGAGGAAGCAATCTCAAATTTCGATGAACTCTTGAAAGAATATCCGAAAAGTGACTGCGCGCCCGAGGCCATTTATCTTAGGGGAGTATCTCTTTACAAAAATACGAAGGACCCGAAGCCTCTTAAGGGAGCATATGAAAAATTGGCTGCGGAATATCCGGATGCTCAGTGGACCAAGAGGGCTTATCCGTATCGACTGCTTTGAAAAGAAAATAATGTGAATACCTCTCGAGAAACCGATTCATGGTTCCTCTCTTGAGGCAGTCTTTGACCAGCCTAACATCAGAATCACCTTTTATCGGTGATCGTGGATGATTGTGTCCAAAACCGCCTTGTCCGTGTCAGGCTCAACACCTACGGCCCTGACGCATGTTCCCTGCATGTTGAAATGGCATTTTTCGTGGTGGAGATTGCTTTCGCGCGGAACGTGGGACTTCGCTCCTCGCAACGACAAACGCTGTCATTGTGAGCGAAGCGAAGCAATCTTAGGAAGGATGAATAGCTACAAACAGAATTCTTCGGTACCGCTTTAATTTACAACAACAGCACACCCGTACCGTTCAGTGAGGAAAGTCGTTCTTTGGTTAGTTAATCGCACATCTGTATGTTAGAATGGGTCATTGGGACGTAAGGAAAACTAGATTCAGGCTCCCGCCCGAAGCGGAGTGCGCTGTGCGAATCTGACCTCCGGAATCTCGCAATCGTTCGCAAAAGGGGTTTTACATGGAAGAGGTCTATCGTGTTTTGGCTAAGAAGCTCGACGACATGCCAAACGGGTATCCTGCTACGAAAAATGGCGTTGAGCTGAAAATTCTGAAGAAAATTTTTACTCCGGAAGAGGCTGAGTTTTGGCTAAAGCTGAAACTCATTCCCGAAACCGCCGAAGCTATAGCTGAACGATTGGGCGCGACATTGGGTGAGATTCAGAGCAAATTGGACAACATGGCGGTCAAAGGCCAAATCGCGTCTATCAAAGTAGCGAATAACCAAGTCTATATGCAAATGCCGTTTGTAATAGGGATCTTCGAGTTTCAGCTGAATCGGATCGATAAAGAACTTGCCGACTTAGTAGAAGAATACGCTCCAGAATTGATGTCCCGTCTAGGTGGATTTACCCCTTCGTTGACCCGGGTCGTACCCGTGAACACCACGATAGATGCGCAGCACCAAACCCACAGGTACGAAGACGTAAAGCTGATGCTGGAAGAGGCAAAATCATTTCAATTGCAGGATTGCATTTGCAGGAAGGAAGCAGCATTGCAAGGGCATCCTTGCAAGCATTCCGTAGAAGTCTGCCTCGGCCTTTCGTTCCAGGAGGATGGGTTTGAAAAGTATAGTCAGGGCAGGATTGTTTCGAGAGAGGAAGCTATGCAGGTAATGGCCAAGGCTGAAGAAGAAGGCCTTGTTCATACCACCTATAATGTGAAATCAGGTCACATGTATGTGTGCAACTGTTGCTCGTGCTGCTGTGGGATTCTCCGCGGAATCAAATACTTCAATGCTCCGTATTTAATGGCTAAGAGCAATTTTGTCGCTCTGATTGACCGGGAAGAATGCGCTGCCTGTGGTGTATGCGCCAATGAGCGTTGCCTAATGAAGGCTATTGCAGAGGAGGACGGCTCATACAAAGTTCTTCCTGAACGATGCATCGGGTGTGGTGTCTGCGCTAAAACGTGCCCTACTGGAGCAATCGGCCTGATTCCAAAATCCGAAGCGGAGCGAGATGATCCGCCCGGAGATCTGATAGAATGGGCGGGCAAACGCGCAGATGCTAGAGGGATAAAGATAATCGTTTAATTGTATGCCGGAAGGTCTCCGGGGTAGCGTCATGAAAGTACGAAGTAGATCCCTGCCCACGGGCTGGTACCCTGATTCAGCCGTTGAATGCAAACGCGAAATAGATGATTTCCTCCGAGGGTTCACACCGCCGGAGGGTAGCTGGATAGGGGGTGTAGTTCCTCACGCCGGCTGGTATTTTTCAGGGAAGCTTGCGGCTAGAGTGATAAGCGTCCTTTCGGAAGCACGATCTCCCGATCGTGTAGTAATTTATGGTGGACATCTGGGAGGTAATAGCAACCCCATAGTGTATACAGAAGATGTTTGGGAAACTCCGATGGGCACCCAGGCTATGGATTCCGAAATAGCGCGAGAACTGATTGCCAAGGGTCACGCCTTGGAGCCCGGACTCGGATTCAGTGATAACACTGTTGAGGTTCAGCTTCCGATAATAAAGCGCTTTTTTGATGGAGTGCCTTTGATTGCGACCCACTCACCGTCATCGGAAAAAGCTGTCCAGTTTGCGGCGGCGGTGGACGAGCTTCTCAAATCGCGAGGCTTAGCTGCTGTTTTTTTGGGATCATCGGATCTTACTCATTATGGCCCGAATTATGGATTTACACCGCACGGCACAGGAGCCTCGGCAGTAAAATGGGTAAAAGATGAAAACGATCACTCTCTGATCCGGAAAGCCATTGCCATGGATGCGCAGGCTCTGCTTGAAGATGCGCGAGCCAAGCGCAATACATGTTCTGCGGGTTCAATCGCCTCGGTGATTGAAAGCGCCGTCAGGAACGGGGCCAAGGCGGGAAGACTCCTCGAATACTACACCAGTTATGACATTATGCCCGGCTCCAGTTTTGTGGGATACGCTGGAATCATTTTTTGAAAAAGCGGCTGTTGAGATGGCCGTTGTCCGCCCATTATCCGGACACGACCTGGCCATAGTCAGGTATTACGGATTCGACCTCGTACAGCTTTTGGTTTCCTTCCACACCATTGAGACAAACCACAAATTCATCGGAGACATTTATGCTGGCCGACACCGAATTGTATGTAGCCTCGGAAATAAAGACTTTGCCATATCCGGCAACATGCTGAATTCGGTCGGTAAGATTCACGGGAGAGCCAACGATACCGTATTTTGCCCGGCTTTCTGTCCCGATATTGCCGACAATCACTTCACCGGTATGGATCCCGATGCCCATTGACATCTCCGGCCATCCAAGGGTGACATTCCCAGTTCGAAAGCTTTTCATTTCTTGTTGCATTTCCATTGCGCATTTAACCGCATCTATGGCTCTGGTGGAGACATCGGCGCCCGTTCCGTCGAAAAAAACGAGGATGGAATCCCCATAAAAATCGACAATAATGCCTCTATGCCTCTCTATTACGGCTATCATTCGGGCGAAATAGCTGTTAAGCATCTTAATAACACGCTCAGGCTGGAGCCTTTCCGACTTTGCAGTGAAATCTCGTAAATCCGACATCATTATGGTTACGGTGCGTTTTTCTCCGCCGAGCTGCAGCGCTTCGGGTTTGCTCATCAGTTCTTCGGCCACTTTCTTATCGACGTAACGCCCGAAGGTCCGTTCAATAAGGTCTCGTTGTTTGAGGCCGGCCATCATGACGTTAAAGCTCCGCTTCAGTTCTCCTATCTCGTCAGATCGGTCCTCGGACAGCTCTACGTTGTAGTCTCCGGTACTGACCTTGGCGGCAGCGGCCGTGATATCCGAGATGGAACTCGCCACTGATCGGGTCGTTGTCCTAATGAGAATCAGGATGGCTGACAAGGCAACTATGCCGGCAATAGAATAATAGAAACGGAAATGAATTATCGGCCGGAGTACTGCTCGGCCCTTGGAATAAAGTACTATGTGCCAGTTTATTGAAGGGATTTTATAAAAACCTGCAATATAATCAGGTGGATGTCCATCCCCAAGAACCGTGCCGAAAGGCTTTTTGCGAATTTCCTCCAGGATCTTCTTCTCGAGAGAATCGCCTGTTTCTCCGAGGATCCTTCTGGAGGATATCGACTTACCAGTATGCGCTAAGATTTGTCCCGTGTCCGTGACCAGATAAGCGCTGCTGCCTTCCGCGTTAAGCATCTTCTTGATTGGTTCCATAACGGAATCAAAACTGACACGTACGAGCAGCAACTTCCTCGTCTTACCCGAACGCTCGTTTCCTATCGACCGGATTATTCTCATGCTCCTGTCCGGATCGTTGGAATCCGCGGATGGGACACACAATCCGGATTTTTCGCAGATAGCCGTCACTTCAAATCTATTAACCGGCGAGTTATCGACTTCGTTCCTGTATCGAGCGTATTCAAATGATTCAGCCTCTGCGCTCTTCCCGGTTTCAATGTCCACAAGAAGTACACCTTCCTGTTGGACCAACTGCTGAATGAGATAGGCTTGAGTTACGTTGTCTATCGGGATATTTTCGGATTTTGCTATAAGGTCTACAAGTTTCAGCTTTTCGTTCAGTTGCATGTCTACGTTGTGAGCGGCTTTTTCAAGCACGAGGGTGATCTCTTTCCATTGTTTAAGAGATTGCCTGAGAAGGTAGTCTGTCGAGAAAAAAAAGCCCGCTGTGCCCATCAGAATTAATATCACTGCCACGGGAAGAACCAATAAAAGCAGAAAACGTTGCTGTAATGAAAAAATCATTTAATGCGCCGCGATCGTTGAAAGATAATTAAGCACGACCCATGAGGCCACCAGCCTGGATCTTCAACAAGGTCTGCTGTTTTTCCTATCCATCCGGACACGCTATTAAAGACGAGTGAGAGACCTGAATGTTATACTCAGTCGCGATCAGGTGGAACGAGGGTACGGGAATCACCGGCCTGCTTCGCAGGTCCGTGGCACCCGGTTCGTGAAATGGTGAGTTTTTGGGGAGCACTGACCTGGGAACCAGGTCAGTGGTGGGGCTAATTTCAATTCAAAATCGCTTTTTTAAAAAACGAATCGACATGAGAGTTCTTCCAAGAGTGGGGTTAAAAAGGGCCATTATGCTGACGCCACCTGAGCGCACTGAGCGCATTCAGGCGCTACGGATTCCACCTCGTACAGCTTTTGGTCTTCTTCCACCCCCTTCAGACAAACCACAAATTCATCCGACACATTTACGCAAGCCGAGATTGTATTATAGGTGGCCTCGGAAATCACGACCCTGCCATATCCGGCCACGTGCTGAATTCGATCGGTTAGATTCACCGGCGACCCAACGATGCCGTATTTTGCCCGGCTTTC
>JBKQRG010000486.1:0-6549 GCA_052144015.1 Desulfomonilaceae bacterium | reverse complement strand
AGAAACGGTCAAAGCACTTGTTGATGGTTGGTTTTTAACCGGTGACTTGGCCCGCTGCGACCCCAGTGGATTAATCACAATCACTGGCCGCATTAAAGAATTGATTATTCGCGGAGGAGAGAACATTGCGCCGGCAGAGATCGAGGAAGTTGTTATGCAAATACCAGAGATTGAAGACTGTTGTGCCGTAGCCGGACCAGATAAAAATCTTGGTGAGATACCGGTACTCTTTGTAGTCCCTAAGCCTGGTGTTCAGTTTGACAGGGGAACAGTAATGGACATCTGCGCCAAGCACCTCTCTTCTTATAAGGTCCCGGCGGCTATCCACTTTATCGACCGTATTCCCCGGACAGGTTCCGGTAAAGCGCTGCGGCATCAGCTTACGAGACTTCTCGAATGAGTAGTTGAGTTGCAGAAAAATCTCCTTACGGAAAAGGCGGTATTTTATGTGTCACCTAAAGAAAATCGGCCCTGGTTTAACCATTGAAGACATGAAACCCACCACTGAGGCCGACGATCTGAGCGAATATGGCCTTAGCTGATCCAAGCCGAAGTTAGATATGGTGGGAGCAATGGGCCAGAAAAGTGGACAAGAGTGAATTCCGAGTCCATTGGAATTAAAGTGGAGGTATCATACAGTGTACAAAAAGGTTCTAGTACCCCTGGATGGTTCGACCATGGCAGAATGTACGCTAGATCACGTGAGAAAGCTTTCCAAGGTCGGCGCCATTGAGAACTTGCACTCTTACAAGTCGTAGAAAGCCCGGCAAATAGTCCATGGGTGACAGGTCCTGTCGATCTGCTGGAACAACTTGAGGCAGAATCTGAACAACATGCTCAGGCGTATTTTTCAAGATTACAAACCAGACTCGCTTCAGAAGGTATCAAATCAGCAACAGAGGTGCTGGTAAATTCTCAGCCCTCTTCAGCGATTGTGCAATATGCAGAAGAAAATGGAATGGAACTCATTATTCTCGCATCACAGGGCCACTCTGGGGTAATGCGTTGGGTCTTTGGCAGCGTTGCACTGAAGGTCCTCCATGATACTACCATTCCGGTGTTGCTGATCAGACCGGACCGAGATCTTAGTGAGGGGGAGTAGCATTCAGGATCGATAGTCCGTGTTCCCATAAGCCCACCCAGTCCCGAGATGTTCCGGTCGATGTCCGTGGATTGATTTGGAGCTTTGGAAATTTTGCAACCCTCTCCAGTAACCAAATGGCCATGACCTTAGTAAGCCTTGATGACTTCATTAATGCGCCAGGGCCCCGGGGTCGAGGAGCAGGAAAAATATGGCTTCAAGGAGGGTCATCACCCTTTAAGCCCCATTGGCCTTCTAACTCACGCCCCGTAAGGGGAGACATGAAGATCCTTCTTGGTCTAGTGTCCATTATCGCTTTTTCGGTATTTCTCAGTCCCGTGACGACCTTGTCACAGGAGCCGGTAAGAATCGGATTCATCAATGTATTCTCCGGACGGATCGGCAGTTACGGCTACTTGGCCAAACAGGGCCCTGAACTCGCTATCGCGGAGGTCAACGCGTCGGGCGGCCTTCTCGGTCGAAAGTTGCTCGCTGTGTACTAGGATGATCATCTTAATCCCTCTCGGGGCGTCGATTGGCAAACAAACTCGTGAAGGATGACGAGGTGGACGTGTTAATGGGTATTACGTTCAGTGCGGTGGCTGACGCCGTGGTCCCGCTGATCCCCAGCCTGCGAACCCCTTATGCCCAGAGGCCGTAAGCGGCTGTTCAGATGTTGGAAACCCGTGGGTCCAATGGAATCCAGTGTTTCGTGGACAGGCTCGATGCCTGGGATCTGATGAACCCGGCCGACCTAAAAGTCCCGCCTATCATGATCTATGGCGATGCGGTAACCCAAATCTTGACCGAGAAAGGGATAGCCCACCTGCACAAGTGTGTAACACTTGGGGAGAGGGAAGCCGCTATAAAGGCCGTTGCAGGCGACACAGACCTTGGCAAGCAGGCAAAACCAGGCGAGACCGCAGACCTGAGATGCCGAAAAACTGCAAACACCGGAAGACCTTGGGACCGACGTCACTGAGGCAAACACTGCGCTGCTTGCGGCTCACTCTATGGACGACCTCGTGGAGTGGTCGGACGGCCTTTACAAGGTGCCAGAACAGTATAGTGCAGGCGGCAAGTCTTGATGGGCGTGAAGTTTGTGGTCAGGGCAAGTCTCAGCCGGTGCTTGGAAAAAACTAGGGAGCGTCCTTTTGAATCGGCTACCCCGGTATTTTTTCAGGTTTCGTCAATATTGGAGAGGAGGATAGTGTGGAACCCTGGAAACCATGGGATGAGCTGTTAGCAGAGCTTGAGGAAAAGGAACAACGGGCTAGGCTTGGTGGCGGCGTGGAAAAGATTGAGGCTCATAAGGCCAAGGGTAAGTTGTATTGCCGAGAGAGGATCGACGCCCTGCTAGACCCTGGCTCATTTCAGGAAATCAACATGCTGGCCGAGACCCAGACTTTCGAGTTTGATATGCAAAAGAAAAAGATCCTCGGAGACGGTGTCGTCACCGGCTTTGGCACGATCGACGGTCGCAAGGTGCTGGTCTATTCTCAGGACGTTACGGTCTTCGGCGGCTCGACGGGCAGAGCCCAGGGGGAGAAGATCAATCTCTTGCTTCGCATGTCTCGAAGGATAGGCGTGCCCGTCATTGGTCTCTACGAGTCAGCCGGGGGCCGCATTCAGGACGGCATGCAGAATGAATCCGGGTACGGGCAGATGTTTTGGGAAAACACCCAGTGCTCAGGCGTGGTGCCTCAGATTGCAGCCATCATGGGTGCTTGCACCGGGGGCGGGGTCTATTCTCCGGCCCTCATGGATTTTATCCTCCAGGTCAGGAATACAGCTCAAATGTTTATCACAGGGCCGGGTGTGATCAAGGAAGTGACGGGCGAGCAGATCAGTTTTGAAGGGTTGGGTGGCACCGAGGTCCATACCCGGGAATCCGGCGTGACTCACCTGGCAGCCGATAATGACGAGCACTGCTGCAAACTGATCCGGCATCTGTTGTCGTACCTGCCCTCTAACAACCGAGAGACTCCTCCGGCGGTGGCAAGTCTGGACGACCCAGACAGGCCAAACGATAAGCTTACTGAAATCGTGCCGGCCGAGCCCATGAGGACCTATGATATGCGAAGAGTTATCCGCGAACTTACAGATCTCGGCGATTTTTTTGAAATCCAACCGGCTTATGCTCGAAATATGATCGTTGGCTTTGGTCGTCTGGACGGAAAAGTGGTCGGTGTGGTGGCTAATCAGCCCCGTCTTCTCGGCGGAGTCATCGACATTGACGCAGCGGACAAGGCCGCCCGTTTCATCAGATTCTGCGATTGTTTCAACATCCCGTTGGTGATTCTGGCTGATGTACCCGGCTACCTGCCGGGCTCCGACCAGGAGAAAAGGGGCATCATTTGGCACGGCGCAAAGATGCTCTACGCCTTTTCGGAAGCTACTGTCCCGAAAGTCACCATAGTCATCAGAAAATACTACGGTGGGGCAATTCCAGCCATGTGCTGTCACGAAACAGGGGCGGATCTTCTTCTAGCCTGGCCAACCGCTGAGTTCGCCATGTTGGGCTCGAAAGCCGCTGTGCCGATCTTATACAGGAAAGAGATCGCTGAAGCCGCTGACCCGGAAAAGGTTCGACAGGAAAAAGTCATCGAGTACAAAGAAACGATCCTGTCCCCATATTATTCAGCCTCCAAACAATATGTAGACGCCGTGATTCGGCCGGCCGATTCCAGGCGCTGGCTCATTCGCGGTTTGGAGTTGTTCAAAGACAAGAAGCCGGAGCTGAAGGTCTGGAAGAAACACGGCAACATACCGCTGTAGCCGAAAAGATCTTGCGGCGTGACCAAATCTTACAAAAGAGACGTGCCACATGCACGAAGATAGTTCTCGACCTCGTGTTCCAGGTCTACACCATGCGGCACGAGCTTATAGGCGCAATCCAATGCGATGGTCATTAAAAAAAGCTCAGAATTTTCAATAATTGGAAGAAGTACGAGTTTGGAAGAGCATTATGAAAACATATGAAATTCACCATGTCGTAAAGGGCGAGGATGCAAACGTTCACGGTACGCTCTTCGCTGGCCAGGTGGGAAAAGGGGACATTCTACTTTTTTGCCTCGGTTCGTGGGCGTCCGAGGGGTCGCAGCGTGAATTCCAGGCCCATGGGGTCCGTGGTCGTCATCCTCGTGAAACACGTCCTGCCGCGCGTTGCCGCGGTTCAAAACGTGGTAGCAAATCCCTCAGATGGAAGCTCGTGCGGTTCTTGGCATAGCGCCATGTTACCATAAAGGCCGGTCGGGAAGCCAGCAAACAGAACAAAAAAGAAGAATGTCCCCTTTTCTTCCATTGGCTAACCAAAATGGGTCGGGAAACCCCGGATACTGCGTGTGATGTCTTGCTGTCCGAGGAGGAATGGAAGGTCCTGTGGACATGCAAAGAACAGAAGCCACCACCCGGGCGGCCCCCATCGCTATCTTGATGTGTTCTTGCCATTGCCGGCCTGGGTGGATTCCTTGGTCGCAAGGGCGATGGGCATCCTGGAGCAACTGTGATCTGGAGGGGACTCCTGCGCCTCCATTACATGGTCATTGGCTTTCGCCATGCCCATTTGCTCTACAATCAAAGGGCCGGCCCGTAAAACCTGTCTCACGTGTGGGTAAGCGTCAGGAGAGAGGGAGAGGGTTTCCCAGTGCTGCGTGGACGATGCAGGTTGAGAGCATCGCCTCAGGGACTATTTACGGCTTTGTTGACATTCATGGCTGACAAGGGAAGGAGGAAGTACCGTGTAAACCGGCATAAAAAGAATCAGCGTAGAAGATTTGACAACGCTCAACCAGATTATGCAGTGTACGCATAGAAGAAAGATCGAGGGCCCAGTCAAATCAATTCTGCTCCGGCCCTCTGTCATAAAGCGGATGTGGGATTAGCATCCATGAAGCGAACAAAGTTTGATTGGTGGCTGGCTGGAATCTGCGCGTCAAGGGTCTGCAATGGTCTGGTTTTCATGACCTATGCAGCAGCGATTCCTATCCTTCAAAAGGAATGGGCCATGTCTGCCCTGCAGGCGGGCTTGCTCGCCAGCGGCTTCCAGTTGGGGTACGCTGTCTCTTTGGTTGTCTTCTCGGGTATCGCAGATCGGGTCAGCGCTCGAACGGTGTACCTCCGATCTCTGTTAGCAGCCGGGATCTGCTCTATAGTTTTCGCACTCTTGGCCCGTGACTTTCTATCAGGCCTTATCCTTCACACCATCGTGGGCGTTTCCCTGGGAGGAACTTACACGACCGGTGTGATGATCATAGCGGACCAGTACGTGCCAGCGAGTAGAGGAATGGCTGTGGGCTTCTTCATCGCCAGCACTTCTTGCGGATATGCATTATCCCTCGCCATTAGCGGAGTCGCTCTTCCTCTAGGTGGCTACCGACTCTCATTCTTCCTTACTTGCCTCGGTCCGATTCTGGCATGGATCCTAGCGTGGATCACCCTGCGTCACACGATGATGCCCGTTTCGAAGCGACGCGAAGAACACAGATTCACCAGAGAGGTCCTGGGCAATCGGCCAGCGATGCTCCTCATCTGGGGATACAGCTTCCATAACTGGGAGCTTCAGGGGATGTGGTCATGGACACCAGCGTTCATTGCCGCGTGTATGGGTGCAGCAGGAGCGGTTGGGGTAAAGGCTGTCAGCTCCGGGGCCAATATCGTGGCCCTGTTTCACGTGATGGGTATAATAGCTTCCTTCTCGATGGGGACACTGTCTGACCGGTTTGGTCGCGGCCAAGTGATGCTAGTGCTGGCAACACTCAGCATGGTGTGCTCCTTTACATTCGGATGGACCCTCGGGCTGCCCCTCTTTGTGATCATCGGTATAGGTGCCCTCTACGCCCTTTCCTCTCTTGGCGATTCCCCGGTTCTCTCCGCTGCTCTTACGGAGGTGATGGAGCCCTCCTACCTGGGATCGGCCTTGGGGTTGAGATCGCTCCTGGGCTACTGCAGTGCGGCCGTCGCTCCCTTGGCCTTCGGTGCAGTCCTGGACTGGAGCAACCCACTCGTCAACGGGGAGAGGGCGTATCTGATATGGGGTTGGGCATTTAGTATGCTGGGTGTTGCGGGGATTGGAGCTGTCTTGGCAATTAGCCGGTATGGGAAGATGCGGGTTCACGGAGACTGACTCGCCAATATAATGCAACTAAATCGGCAAGAGGCATGTGAACCATATACGAGATGGCCTGCTCAATAATCGTGCGTTCAGTGCCTGGATAAGTCTTTATTCGTTTTACTGTGCCTCCAGGAAGCAATCGACCAAATTTCCCCTGACAGTCGTAAGAAATCGGTCAAAATCTGATCTAATTCAAGATATTATGAGGCCGGTACCCGGCACGGTTGCATGGGGCAAAATCATATAAAATCCCAGGGCCCCAAAGGGCCCCTTTTTGGTATTAATGCGTGTATCTTGGGTCATGAAACGACCGGAATCGACCGTGATTTCACGTAACCTATTGATCTCATTAGAG
>JBKQRG010000485.1:0-7213 GCA_052144015.1 Desulfomonilaceae bacterium | reverse complement strand
GGCAGCATGTCCTGCCTCCTTCTTTGAGACTATGTTGCGTAGTATGGCAGGCATTAGAAGAATTGCAAGCAAAAATCAATAAGTCGCGTTGTAGGGGTACGCTCTCATAGAAAACAAGAGTCGTTTGCGCAAGGAAAGTAAGAAAACAGATAAGTGCCCGTGGCTGTTGCTCTTTTGCGCTGTGAACTATGACAGTTCCTTGCTGATTCCAGTTAAGTTGGCAGTCTCCCTGTTTGAGTTGCAAAAGGAAAATTGCCTTATAAGGACTGGCCTTATGCTCGGAACTTATGACGCTTACGCATTCCTGGAAACAGAGGACAAACACGAATTGAAAGACATCATCGAGGAACTGGAGAAGACCTTGGAGATAGGTAAGCAGAGAATATTACGTGAGTATAAGGTGGTTCCGATAGTTAATTTCACTGCAAATTCCTTCCATCTATCAGTTACCTCAGTGGAATGTTGAGAATTGTTTTTCCACCACAGTTCGAACCTTTTCAGCCCTATCTTGCTGGTGCAGTACTGGTTTCCCCGCTTAAGGTAGCTGGAATCAAAGCGGGTTTCTTGGACTTGAATCTCGCTTATTACACACAGCTGTGTCATGGTGAAGGTCACAGCAATACGGATGTCTGGTTTCGCCCTCACGTCGGCTCGCTGGACCGCTATCTAAGCCAAGTTCATCGCATTGAGGAGCGTCTGAGGACTGGCCACCTAGAGGGAGAGGGTCTGTCTTTACACGAAACAACATTCGGGAAATTCTTATACGATGGGGTAAGGCTTCGAGAATTTCTGATGAGACCCTGGGCGGCTTCATTTCGTAAGTTTCTTCAAGAACATGCGGAGAATCATGAGGCGTTGTTGAATTCTCGGCAATATGCGGTAACGCTTGTAGTTCATGACCAATTGCCTGCTGCAATGCTCCTATCGCAATTCCTCCGCATCCATAATCCCGGTTGTTCGATCGTGTGGGGCGGGCCGTTGGTAAGCCGGATACGTGAAGAGCTTATAAAAGCGGGTTTTCTGGAAGATTTTTGCGATTCGCTCGTAGCAGGGCCAGGAGAGGAATTCTTGGCTTCGTTAGCGCGAGGTGGTGGAATTAGTCAATCAGCTATTGTGAGTGAGCCGGGTTCCTCGCCGCCGCTTCCCGATTTCTCGGACTATCCCCTTGAGGAGTATTTGTCACCGGTTCCCGTGTTGCCATATCAGGTATCTAGGGGCTGCTATTGGCGGAAGTGCGAATTCTGCTGTCATTACCAACCGTTTGACAAATTCAATATTAGTGATGTCAGCACCGCCGTGACGCAATTAGCTGCTCTAAGTGAAAAGCACGGTACGAAGTATTTCAGCTTTGTGGATGAATGCATTCCTGCTCACTATCTTCGACGATTGAGCGAGCAAATCCTCCAGAGAGAGTTGGACATTCGCTGGTTCACCTTCGCCCGGTTTGAACCTGAATTTGATGAAGACACCTGCAGGCTTCTCTATGAAGCGGGCTGCCGCGTCCTTATGTTCGGGCTGGAATCGGCGGTCCAGCGCGTCCTTGATCTCATGAACAAAGGCACTCGGGTGGAAAATGTGGCCCCGATTCTCACAGCATGTAAGCAAGCTGGCATATCAGTGCGAGTCGACGTCATGATAGGTTTTCCTACTGAGACACGTACGGAGTCAGAGAACACGTTACGTTTCCTACTTGAAAATCGTGCCATTCTTGACACCCCTTTTTCGGTTACGCCGTTGAGTAGATTCGAATTACAAAGCGGCGCTCCAATATTTCGGCGACCGGAGGCAATCGGAGTCAAAGTTCTGGGACCTCTGCGAGGTCCTCTCGACTGCCAGCACAAGTATGAAGTGGAGACAGGGATGGGCATGGAGGAGACCGAGGAACAATATCAGCGTTATATTCAAGTGATTTCGAAGGAGTTCCGGGCGCATGCACGGATGCCCGAAAACAAAACCCATGCCTTCTTGATGAAATGTCTGTACTCGGACGTAGGCATAGAGGACACGATCTTTGACGATGCGATTCTACCCGATCAGCTGGAAAAATACCGTTTTGCAGGCTTGGAACGGATTCGCTTGTCCGGAAACGCTGATGGATCGAGTACATTAGAGTGCCTGGCCGGTGGAGGCAGGCTCAAGCTGGGCAATGGTTTGACCCAGCTCGTCTCTGACATTCTGAAAAACGGATGCATAACAAGCCCACCACAAGATAGAAGCGACCGGCAGCAAGCCGCCGAGTTCCTCACCTACTTGAAACGGCAAAACTTCATAGCCACGAAGAGTTCGAGCCCATCAATTCCTTCCCCGTTGCTGAGGGCATAATGCTGTCCCAGTTTGTAGCGAACGGAATTGTCTCGGCTTCCGTATATGCCATGTTTGGCATCGCTTTCGTGTTCGTCTACCGCTTCTGTAAACGCTTCGACGTAAGCGTCGCCGCTGCTGGCACGGTGGCTGCGTACACAGCGCTGAATATCGTTCCATACCGGGGTGTTGCGATAGGTTTGGCCACGGGAGCAATTGCCGCTGGCATGACCGGCTTACTGCTTCACCTGATAGTCTTCAGGCGAGTCAGCTCCGGAAAGGGGACAGGTTTTGGGGGGCTGCTCGCTTCGCTGGGTCTGTACACGATCATCGTCAACATTTTATCATTAACGTTCGGAGACAATCGGCGTTCCCTTAGGGTCTGGCCCGTAGTCGAGGGACACGACATTCTCGGTGCGCGATTGACCACCG
Organism: Desulfomonilaceae bacterium; assembly: GCA_052144015.1. Classification (GTDB taxonomy): domain Bacteria; phylum Desulfobacterota; class Desulfomonilia; order Desulfomonilales; family Desulfomonilaceae; genus DATJPW01. The sequence goes on along the minus strand of JBKQRG010000485.1, from coordinate 4,480 downwards.
TTCAATTGTGGATCATAGCTTCAGCTTTTCTTATCCCAGTCTTGGCTTGGCTTTTTCTGCGTTTCTCCAGGCCCGGTAAGGCTTTGCGCGCGGTGGCAAGTGATCCGGACCTCGCGAGAAGCGCAGGGCTCGACACCTCGTTTTTGTCCGGCCTAGCCATGGTTATCTCCGCCGTCGCGGCCGGTTCAGGCGCCTTGCTTCTCGCCTGCGATGTTGACATGACGCCGGGTATGGGGCTCTATCCATACATCATGGGCGTGGTAGCCGCAATTATCGGTAGACTGAATGTCATCGGAACGCTGGCTGGGGCCTTCTTGCTCGGCGTTGCGCAACATGTTGGAGTAATTTGGATGCCCACGCAGTGGCAGGACGCTGTCGCGTTCCTGGTTCTTCTTGCCTTCCTGCTCTTTGGATCCGCGCAGCTAAGGCGCAAGAAAAGCAAAACTGCCGGAAAGTAGGACGCGAGGCCTATGGACTACGTTCTTCACTTACTCATACTCATTGGCATCTACATCATTCTGTCCGTTTCACTTAATTTGATAGCGGGTTACACAGGCCTGGTTTCACTGGCCCACGCGGCTTTCTACGGAATCGGCGCGTATGCCTTGGCTTTGATGGCTTTCAAATTACACACGCCCTTCTTGGCCAATGTGGCCACTGCTTTTATCGCAGGCGGGGCACTCGGCGTTGTGGTGGGAGTGCCCTCACTGAGAATACGTGACGATCGCTTCGTCATAGCCACCCTCGCTTTGCAGGTTATCGCGTTCAGCATCCTCAACAATTGGGTGACATTTACTGGTGGTCCTCTAGGATTGCCTGGGATTCCGCAACCCGCAATCGTTGGTTTTAAGGTGGATTCACACCCGGCATTTCTCGTTGTCGTCGCGTGCTTCTGCGCACTCATTCTTGGGATTGCCCGAATTATAGTCAGGTCGCCTTTTGGCAGGGTTCTCAAGTCGATAAGGGAAGACGAAATCTTCTCTAAAACTGCTGGGAAGAATGTTGCTGCTTACAAAGTCATCATATTTGTAATTGGTGGAGGGCTGGCGGCCGTGGCAGGATCATTGTACGCTTCTTACATTAGTTACATTGATCCGACGAGCTTTTCCATAACGGAATCCATTTTGATCCTATCTATGATTATAATTGGTGGAGCTGGCAGTCTAACGGGATCTGTCCTTGGGGCCGTAGTTCTGGTCGCCCTGCCTGAGCTTCTCCGTTTTGTGGGGCTGCCAGTCTCAGTCGCCGCCAATCTTAGACAAATATTGTACGGGGGATTGTTGGTGATCTTTATGATATGTCGCCCCCAGGGACTCCTAGGAGAGTACTCGTTTGGAAGGGATTCGTCACAGTAATGGACGCACAAGGACTTGAGATAAGGAATCTCTGCAAGAACTTCGACGGGATCAAGGCTGTCACAAACTTCTCTTGTTCCTTAAGCCCTGGAGAAATCCTAGGTATCATGGGACCTAACGGGGCCGGCAAGACAACCCTATTCAACTTAATATCCGGACTAATCACATCTGACAGCGGAGAAGTGATTTTCGGAAATCGCAATTTGGTAGGGCGTAAGCCCCACGAGATAGCCCAGTTGGGTATCACGCGCACCTTCCAAAGGCTTAGGCTGATTAGACAAATGAGTGCACTAGACAATGTGCTTCTGTTCTTCCCACGGCAGCCGGGAGAAAGCCTGTTGAACGCGTTCTGTCGGCCTACGATTAGCAAAGCGCAGGAAGTCAGGAACAGAGAAATAGCGCTCTCGCTCTTAGGAGCAGCCGGGCTTGAGGAAAAATGTGACAATTTGGCCGGAGATTTGTCTTACGGCCAGCAGAAACTGGTCAGTCTCTCATGTTGCTTGGCAGCCCAAGCTCAGATTCTCCTCCTGGACGAGCCGGTGGCGGGGATAGCGCCCGAAACTATCCAGCTCATATTGCAAATCATTCGTTCCCTGTCTCAGCAAGGAAAAGGGATCATTCTGATTGAACACAATGTGGATGCAGTAATGCAAGTATGTGATCGGTTGATCTTCATGGATAATGGCGTGAAGATTAGCGAGGGACCTCCGAACGAAGTTCGAGCCGACCCAAAGGTAATCGAAGCTTATCTCACTTGAAAAGGTGCCGCTGTGTTGGAGATCAATAACTTGGAGACGGGCTACGCCAAAAGGCAAGTTCTTTTCGATATTTCCATGGCGGTAAATGACGGCGAGATTGTCGCGCTCATCGGCCCTAATGGATCAGGAAAGTCAACTATATTGAAGGCAGTGTGCGGATTAATCCCGATTTGGAAGGGCAACGTGTACTTTGATGGATTGCCGACGAGCAGCCAGGATCCATTACACAATATCCGCCGAGGAATGGTATTTGCGCCACAGGGCCATCGAGTCTTCGACGAACTCACGGTCATGGAGAATTTTGAAATTGGTGGAATGCAATTGCCTCGAAAGGAACTAAGAACAAGAATCGAATATGTGCTCCAAATTTTCCCAAGTTTGAGAGAACGGACCAACTACGCTGCAAGCACCCTGTCAGGGGGTGAACAGCAGATGCTTGCTTTGGCTCGTTGCCTGATCCCTAAGCCAAAGTTGCTCATGCTCGATGAACCTTCGCTGGGTCTCTCGCCCAAACTTACGGTCATGGTATTCAAGAAGGTATTGGAACTCGCGGTCCAGACTGGCTTGTCACTTCTAATTGTAGAACAGAAAGTAACCGAGGTTCTGGAAATCTGTCACAGAGTTTACTCCCTCAAATTGGGTAGAATTGCTTTTTCTGGACATCCGACCGAACTCAAGCAGGATCGCGAAAAGCTCAAAGACCTTTTCCTTTAGTGCTTCCGAAGACTTGTGATTTGACGGAACCCCTTTGCAGAAATTTTCAGATTGTTACAGGATCCCAATATTACGCATCAAATGACAGTCCAAGTTCCCGGAGCTTCACCTTCTCGGGTATCCCTGTTTCACTATTCCACCCTCGCAGTAGGTAGTACGTGGTTAGCATCTGTTCAAATCTTTCCCTGGTCAACCTTTCACCCTGTGCAGGCCCAGACGAAATGGGCTCCTCCAGAAGCCGATTTGGGGGGTAGTCATCCGCTTTTCTCTTACCCTCCCTCACGTTGAAAAGACGCTCAATGTTCCAAATTCTTTCTCCAATCTGGTCCAGGTCTTGTAATGACACATCCCAACCGGTGGCAGCCGCAATCATACTTTGAAAGTGCCTGGGCAGTAGTGGTTTCAGGGCTATGCCCTCCAACTTGCACAGACCTAATGAATCCACCACACAATGCCAATTCTCGTGCCATTTCATAAGTTCTGCCTTGGTCTCGTACTGAAGCCAGTACTGGGGCGTGACTTTGATCCCCGTCTCTTTCTCAATATCTGCAGCATAGAGATCGGGAGCCACCTCGTAGAGGGACAGACCCTTCAAATGATCGCCACCCCTTGGTGACACTGCAAAAGAGAGTGCCATACCTTTAGTACCTCTAACATCTACTGCCGGATAATCCAACCCCTTGCCGTGCACCACGAAGTTGGTTCCTCCTATCCTTTGCGAAGCTTTGAGGCTCCCCTCGGCCAAGATGTCTCCAATGCCCTCACGCGCCGCAATCCTCTTAATCAACTCTATTAGGGCAAAATCATTTCCGAAGTGCAGATCGGTCCCGCCCAATTGGGCCTGTGTCAGAATACCCTTTTCACTGCATTCCATAGCCCACGCAATGACATTTCCCGTGGAGATAGTATCGAGTCCCAGTTGGTTGCAAAGCGTATTTGCATGTAGAATAGCGTCGAAATTGTCATTCCCGCATTTTGCGCCGAGGGCTGTGACGCTTTCGTATTCAGGGCCTTCTCCATGAGTTGAAGCATAAGGTCCCTCAGTGATGTTGTAGTACCTGCTGCATGCCACCGGGCAATTGTAACACCCCTTGTGTTTCGTGCCATATCGCTCCAAGAAGACTTCCCCTCGTAATTTGTCTGCTCCACCGAATGTGGACTGCTGAAAATTGCGGGTCGGCAAGAAACCCAGTGCCTGGGCCATGCCGGTAATGGCAAGAGTGCCGTAAGTCTTTGCGGAGTCATAGAGCGGATCGTTCAAGATAGCCTGCACAGCTTCGTCCACAGCCTGCTTAAAGCCCGCCTTGTCAGCCACATGGATTCCCCGGTCGCCTCGCACTGCTATGGCCTTGAGGTTCTTTGATCCCATTACCGCACCAGGACCACATCGGGCAGCGGCCCTCGCAAGATTACAGATGATGGCGGCAATACGCACAAGGTTTTCACCTGCAGGACCAATACTAACCACTTGGGCGGTTCTTTCACCAACATCTTGTTTGATCAGGTCTTCAGTTGCCCAGGTGTCCTGTCCCCAGAGTGCCCGTGCATCTCGAATTTCTACCTCGTCATTATCAATCCACAGATAGACGGGATATTCGGATTTTCCTGTGATGACTATGTGATCGTACCCGGCCATTTTCAGTTCAGAACCCC
>JBKQRG010000484.1:0-39172 GCA_052144015.1 Desulfomonilaceae bacterium | reverse complement strand
AGTCCTGGTGGGACTTTTTGCCCCATAATTCTCCTCCTTTCATTGCCTTACCAGGACGCCCGTTGCGATCCTTATATTGCTCCACCCAGGTGTCCAAGTCAATTTTGTCGAATGCCACGCCTTGTTTTCCGATTGGAATTTCGGTCAGGTAAGGTCGAGCTTCCGCGTTGAAGCGGTTGGGATCCATCCCCACATAATCCGGAGCATCGCGAAGTCGTATTAGTCGAGGGGTTATGCGTGCGGATTTCTTCAGCCGCTTAGCTCTCCTCAATTTTGAAGGGTCCTGCGTCGGAGACGGTGTCGCCCAACTCTTTGAGATAGCACTAACCAAATCCTTCAATTCCTGGAGAAGTCCGGCCATATATTTAACGCAAGGCAGGTCATGTTCGACATTCGGTCGCTCTCTGGTTTCACCAAGCAATTCAAGCTCTTCCCGCGGTTCGTCACCCAGATAGCCGACTCTCTGAAGGCTCATAATGTTTGGATCATCGTCCATGCCATGATTCATCGCTTTACCTCACCTCGCGAAGCCGAATAGGAAGACCGGCTATATTGAAGGTCTTCAATGGAATCTGTTCACACCTGCTCGGAAGTTTCCTTAGCGGCAATTTCCTTGAGAAGTGCGTGGAATTTATCCAGGGCCTTGGTGTATGTCTCGGCGATGAGTTTTGCGTTTGACACCCGCATAATCAGGATCTTGCGACTTTTGGAGTCAAGTCTCACCCATTTTTTCCTGTCCGAAAGCAATTTGTATTTAGATTCCTCAAGCAGCAGGGATCTTGGATTACCCAGTTTGCTGGAAATTCTATCGAGTAATGTCGTGGGACCACGCCAGTTCTCCCCCTCAATTTCCAGGACCAATCTTCTTACTGAATACTGTTTGTCTTCCGCTTTCTCGGCCAGACACAGCTGCTCGTCATCCTGCTTGAGCGACAGAAGAGCTATATAGTGCGAACAGGTGAGATTTTTGAATTTCTTCCCTCTCCTTTCGAACGTCTTCACTAGATTTGCGGCTTTGACCCATCGACTCAACGTTGTTGAATCAACATCCATATCGGGATGGTCACAAATCCTGGCGAAAGATCTGTGCTTCTTTGGGTTATGGGAAAGCGCCGCGTCCAAACTGCCGCCAAAGACCTCATCGAGCAACATTGTTCCGGTAGCCAATGCGGCTTTGTCGGCGCTCTCGCGATTGGCTATAACCCGATGAACCAATTCGTCCACCTTCTCGTTGGGCAATTCCTCTTCGTGGGAAAAATCCGCCATCCCCACGGTCACCGGCAGGTTTTCAGGTCCCGTTCTCCCTGGGCCAGGGAGATGGATCACGTTATCTGATGCACTTGAATCGACGGAATCGCTGTCCACCTCCCCCATGGAAACCTGTGGGTTGTCAGAGACTGCTTGGGCTGAATTATCCTGACCCACATTCTCCTGGGTTTGGGTAGCCAAAACCTCCTTGACGGTAGGTGTACCCTCGTTGTTCTGATCTTTTTCCTGCATCGCGTATCCTCCCAATATATTCCCCCCTGGCAGCGAAGCTGCCCTATGTGTGAAGGGGAGTTAGTTGGGTGAGGAGGCTAGCCAAGGAAGGATCGCTATTCGGTAGGGCCTCATCTGGACAAATCCGTTGACGGAAGCCAGATAGGGACGTATACTGACTACAATTCTATGGCAGCCTCGACACGAGGTTCATGGACTGACGATACCCTTGCTATTGCTTACCAGGCGGCAGGGGTTTCGTTTTTTCTGGCCTCTATATTGTGGAGCAATCACCTCCTTTCTTAAACACCAAGCGGCATCAGTGTTTATGAACAAAAAAAATTGCTATATTGCCGCAAGTCGCTCGCGGACTACCTCGTACCAGGTGCGCACGTTGATGTATGCGTACGCAATCGGGTGCGAGCTGCCGTAGAGAGACATCGGTTCCTCAGAATTCTCGTCGCTCCGCGGGTTCCAGATGGGATCGCGGAAACGGTTCAGCAGCGAGTTGTAATCTTCCGTGGCAGGGAAGAAAAACAAGTTAGCCTGCACGCGATCCTTAACTACGTTTTGATCGATCAGATGGGTCTTCACGGCCATCGGCTGGAATAGAACAAAGCAGTCGAAACCTATGTGCTCCAAATAGCGCTGGATCGGACGACCCTGAGCGATAAACTTCTCCTCCTCGATCAATGTCCCAAACCTCATTCCCAAGAACCTCATCGGATTGTCCCGAATTACTTCCTGATTATCCTGAATCTCGTGGAAAGTGGCTCCCATGGCGAACAAACTGTGAAGGATTCCCACAGTCACCATATCTGCAATGGACAATCTGCAACCCCTGCTCCGACCGGATGGTTTCGGAACATAAGTTTCGGGCATGAAGATGCCCTTCGCCATCCAAAGGTGGATCGTGGCGGCGCTCATATAAGGAAATAGGTGCCTTACAACTTGCGATATGCTCAATGTCTCTGGCAGTTGCTTTTTCATGGTTCATTTTATACCAATTGCACTTGGTGTTTGTCAAGCATTTTTTTGTATTGCGCTTAGATTTATATTATTCCAAGTACTTAGCCCGACATGGGGTCAAAATCGAGGGACGGGGGCGACGTTGCCTCGGCAGACGGAACACCTGCGACGTACCAGGTGTTGATAAAGACGGTGAGTGTTCCGTTGCTGATGCAAGAACTGTATCTCCCTCCGTCACGATATGTTGTTTGAGAGCGTATATCACATCGAGCTTGAAGACGGAGCGTTAGAAGTGTCTCTCGATGTTCCTATAGACTACGAAATCGTCTCATGGATTCTTGGGCTCGGGTCTGCAGCTGAAGTCATCCAGCTCGTTTCTCTACGAAGGCGCATATCCGAGGCAGGTATCCATATCTGCTTACCTGTTGAAGCCTCCAGAGAGCGACAATGGCGAAGATTGGCAGGAGTTCCTCCTGAGTTGGCTGGTTCGTGATCACTTCGGCCAGGAATACCCGTTTCTGCCGAGAAAGATTGAGAACAAGAGATAACCAGAGGTTCTCTTCAGTCGGTTAACGGAAGACGCTTGCTCTGTGTGGGAACTCGGGAAGAAACTAATTCCTGATCTTCAGACCGACCCCTCTCTATGGCCGGTACTGTGCTGTGGAGATGCCTCTTGTTTCCGTGTTGGCTGAGATGGAAAGTGACGGCGTTGGAGTCGATTTGCCTAAGATCCGCCAGGCGTGCCCCGGGTCGAAGCTGCAGGCATGATTCTTTGCGAAGAGCTTACCAAGGCTTACGGACAAACGATAAATCCATTTTCTGAGACTCAGGTCAGGGATTTCCTTCAACGGGCATGCGGGATACGGCTCAAGAAAACCGACTCGGTTGATGATGACCTCTTGAAAGGACTTAGCGCCCGCCACCCGCTTGTCCGAAAAGTGCTTGCCTGGCGTAGGCTGCATCGGGTCCTCAAATTCTTCAAGAGCGTCTCGGGAGGACATCACTGCTATCCCACGTGGTGGCAGACACGTACCTCTACCGGCCGCATTGTCTGCACTGATCCTGCCCTGCAGAGCCTGCCCAGGGCCTTTCGCCCCTACCTCGTTCCTGGGGAAGGTCGGGTGTTCATTAAAGCCGATTATTCTGCTTTTCAGCTTCGATTACTGGCGCACCTGTCACAAGACAAGGCCCTGATTGAGATGTTCCAAACCGACCGTGATCCTCATGATGAGACGAATAGTAGGCTCGAAGGCAAAGGAGTACAGATCACACGGGCACAAGCCAAAGCCGTCAATTTCGCCATCTGTTACGGGGGAACAGCTTGGAGCATTCAAGGTGCCTTGGGATGTGAACTTTCGACAGCACACCGTATCGTGAAAGAGATTGCCGCAATCTACCCTGGTGCTGCCGGATATCTCGACAGGATTGTGGAAGTTCTCGCTGAGACCCCACAAGCCCAACGGCACGTGATATCTCTATGGGGTCGAAGGCGGTGCTTTTACCACGCTGGACCAATGAGCGACCGGGAGAAACGACAGGCCAAGAATGCCGTGGTCCAGATGCTTGAGGCCGATGTGTTTAAGATCACGCTATTGGAGTTGCACCGGGCCTTCCAGAGGTCTGACCTGCCCGTCAAAATCGTCCTTCTTCTTCATGACGGAATCTGGTTTACCTGCCCAATTAAGCGCGTGACTGTCACGCGTGTTACTGAAACGATTCAGAAAATCATGGAGAATTCCGTGAGACTTTCTGTTCTGCTCAAAGTGGAGATGAATTGAGAGACCGTTGCCCCTGCCGGAACATACGAAAGGCGGCCCGGAAAAGGCGGAGGGTCCTAATGGAGTCCCTGATTAAGATGCGGGTGGGAGCTCTAGAGGGCCTTTGCGTACTCGGGGAAGGCAATTACGGATATTGGTTGTGGTAGATCGGATAGTCAGAGATGCCGACTAATCTGCTCCGGAGCAGATCCATCCTGCCCAGTGATAAGGCCGGGAAAGGTCTTCTGGGAGGATGAGTTTTGGATCAATAGGACCGGGGCTGAATCTACTTCCGCTCGCTATTTTCGTCACGCCAGTCTCTCCGAATCCTTTGCACCATTCCGGAAGGTAGCCAATATGTTCTTGCGTCTGGTTTGGGTCTTTCAACCACCGCTGAGCTTCGCATAGAGCCTCTGATGCCCCCTTGCCCTGTATGACTGCTTCGTACATCTTCTGCATGAGGAGACTCGTGGAAACGTCGGCAGAAGAGTGGTTCAACAAAGCTGCCGTGTCGACATACCGGCTGTACGTTTGGAAGTGGATATAGAAACCCTGTCGATGCAGGGCATCTAGCACGTGGGACTGTACGGTCCTGTTGATTCGTGCATTACGCAAAACAAATTAGTGGGACGTGAGGCTCCCGAATAAACGCGTGACTGTCACGCGTGTTAATGAGGCGATTCAGAAAGTCATGGAGAATAGCGTGAGACTTTCGGTTCCACTCGAAGTGGGGCTGGGCTGACCCCAGTATCCGGAGCCGAAAGACACATCAAGATCGTTTGTGCAATCTCAACGTCACCTACTCTCCGCAAAAAGATCCCCCTCCCAGTTCCCATTTTTCCCTGACACAATGTTGGTCCCTATCGATCTCATTTCAACGCTTTCAGATGCTGGTCCGTTTCGGTGGGTCAGAACAAGTTGTATGAAAATACTCCGTAGATTCATTTTTCATGGCATATACCATTTATCTAACCTTAGTAATGGCCAAGTAGTCATTAGGATGTTTAGAATCTTGCATTGGTCTTAGCATCGTTATCTCAATGACATTCTTTGGTAAGGAGAAAACAGTTTGTCTTCCTGTTTCGGTTTCGTAAATCTGAGAGGATCCTATGTACATTTTAGGGGGATGCTTTCCCAACATCGAGGTGTCATCTTCGAAGTACTTTTCTAGAATTTCAGACACAATGGCATTAAGAGGTAGCATCAGTTTAGGTTCCGATAACTGATAACTCATTCTTAGGAAATCGGCCAGCTCAATGTCGCTGTAAACCCCAAAGTTATCCTCAAAATTTGTGTAGAGAATCACATTCATTCCAGCACTGATTTTGGTTAGAATATAATGAAGGCATTTATCTTTTGACATCCACTTTGCGAGTTTCTTGACTCGATTCCGAGCCATACCATATTTTATGCATTTATCCGATATCATCGTTATAAAGATTTTTGTGAACGTGATGTTGCCCGTATCAATATCGTCCTTTGTAAGTACTTCAATTCCTTCGTTTTGGCATTCCTGCAAGAAATGGGCTTTCGAAATTTTGGTGCGTAACATTCTTTCGAACTTAGCATCTTCATCCGCAAAAATAAGTTGACGAAGCTTGAGAATACTTTCAGTTGGGGGGTCTCGGAATAGCTCGGAAACGAAAAGAAAAGGATAATTATCTTCAGGGTTTTCTCTGATAAATGCATTGAAGACAGTAGCATCAATTTCCTTATCGATGACAATGGCTATTTTTACCTCTGCGTCAGTTTTGTCCAGAATTCGTAGATCGCGCGAAACTTGACTGCGTGTTGCGAAAAGTTCAAGTAAAACTTTCTTCCCACTGAATTCAAAGAGCATTAAATCGTTTCTTCCTCCAGCCAGACCAACAGGTTCTTTGATGGAATGGTAATCGGGAGCAATTCTCTTCAGCAGGTCTATTAGCCGATCTTCGACCGTGGAATGCAGCTTTCGTGATCGACGAATTGTTTCTATCCATTTGAAAACACTTTCAGCACGTCTTCGTTTCATAGTCCCTCATCTGCTTTGGAGTTGATGCGCCCTCTCTGCGTATGACTGACTAAAGAGGTCAATTTACGCGTGGGGCTCCGCACGTAAGTGTGGGAACCGCTAGCCCATGATCTTCAACTCTGATCTCTCACGGCCAACAGCAGCCAACGGTCAAAACCTACAGATGAACTGGACAAAATATTCTTTATTCCACGAGTTGAAGATGGCTTTCGATGCATTCCATTATTGGGCGGCGAACAAGCCATACGCGATCTCTTAGCAATGGCCTCCAATCAGCTACTGACTCATGCTCTATTAGGATAACACCTTCTCCTGGGGCTAAAAAGCCCCATCTTGCAGGCAAAAAACCAATCCGAACATTGCCGGGTTTATCGACCAGCACATCGTGACCTCGCATTTCGTTAGCCCGGCTCACCTCGGATACACTGACATTGGAACTTAAGTCGATCAAAGCGAGCGTGTCGCTATTATAAACGACCGTGATCTCGTAGCTGTCAGTGGCTCGTAAGGGCATGCGGGGTGATAGATCGTCCACAATCCAGTCTTCAATAGCCGTTTGCAGAGCAACATACGCTTCCAACAATCCTCGCTCACGTAATTGAGAAGCCTTCTTTTTCTGTGCAGTAGCTACTTCCCAGAAATCTGGGTCCCAAAAATCCTTCGCACGGAAGCAAATTTCCTCACGGCTAATTTCCAGTTCTGCTTCTATAATGTTAAGAGCCTCCACAGGATCTTTTTCTAGGAGAATTCTTCGAAGCACTTCGATTGTATCCTCCATCTCCATTTTTAGGGACCTCACACGTTCCTTAAGTCCGAAGAATTGTTTCTTGACGTCTCCCCACCAATTGTCAAAGGGTAGTTGATACTCGTAATCAATATGATCAGCATTAATCTCAATGTACTCATATTGCGTAGATCTCAAGAACCAGCGATTCGCCTCCAATTCGGCAATTTTAAGTGCGTGATCGATGCGGTCTAGCGAGAGTTGCTTATTCCGCACTGAGAAATGTTTAGATCTCATGACTTGACGGGCCGGGACAATGTATTTGCGGCCGTCTCTGGAAAGTCGAAACTGTGTCGATATTTCTTCCGCAGACAGGAGATAAATGCTTTCTGTCTCGCCATACCCAGAAAATAAAAGGACAAAGAATTCCCCGTATGGACGGCTCGTATTTTGATTCCATACATAATTTTTATGAATATAATGGGTAGTCCCCTCATCCTGAGCGAATTTTGCTTGAACTACGCCTAACCTCGGTGCCTTCTGATCTAGGAAATTTTTTTCGGTCAAACGCCGCTGAATCAGGAAATCGGCTCCATCAATATCGACAGATCGCTCAAGAATCCAGAAGCGATCAATTAGGAAAGCCCGTGCACGCGCTTCGCCAATGGATCCATTCTCCATGGCTTTCAGCCACGATGGCTTCTCATATCCATCACTTGCCATGTCTCTCAGACCTCCTAGGTCGTCCGATAAGTTGCCAAAGGCCAGCACTACTTCATAAGCTTTGAATCATTCGTTGGCCGCGTCTTCTGGGTTCTTCCTTGGTGCATCGGGATTCATGACCAGTTGTACTGGTTCTTGAAGCACCCTTTTCAAAAGGTCCGCTCCAGGAATTTCCTCGTAACGCTCACCTAATTGTTCGCGAAGCCTAAACAGTCTTCGCTGAGCCGTGCGAACCAGTTGACCATATGTGCACAATTCGATCCTGCCCAACATGGGCTTTTCTCCCACTGTCCTAACCTGTTGGACCTTGGAATCCATTTCATGCCCGACAACGAATGCTTGAACGAATGGTGAGCCTTCGATAACTCCACAATTTAATAAATCCTCAACATAATTGGATGCTTGGTTTGCTTCATCTCTGCCTACCTTAAAGGCCCCCCTCTTGAGTTCGATAATGAGGATTCGGTGAATCCGGGTCAGTCCGCTTGGGCTGTCGAAGATCTCTGTTCCTGTGGTACAAAGGGTGGCATCTTCCAACGTCATCAAATCGGGCCGGTTTCGATAGTTGACGAACGCCTTGCTATCAAGTCGTTTTCCAAAGACTTTTTGCACCGCATTCCGGAGAGATAGATTCGAAGCGTACTCGGGGCTGTCAAATTCTGGCCCAAAAAGCCATCGTGCCTGTGTCACCAGGGGATGTAACGTTTGCAGCTCATTGACTCTCGAATCCGCTGAAAGTTTCGAGATGGCTTCTATTCCTGTAATTCGCCTGTCGATCTCATCCAGGACAATAAGAGCATCCCGCACCGTCCATTCATTGAGTAACCGGTTGAGCCCTTCAACATCTTCTTCTGAGAGCATAAGCAGCTTTTCCAGAAGGGCTGCTCCACTTCGGGACTTTTCGAGACGAATGACCGCTTGAACCGCCACAGATAATACTTCTGGTTGAACCGTCGGCAAAGAGGTCGTCATTTCCTCGACGAATTCCGAGACTTCTAACTTGGCCAATGGTCGCAACGGCTTGATTTTTTCGCTATGTTCCAAAAACACGGCCTCTTTCGTGTCTTCAACGCGATCTTTAAGTAGTTTTCCAATTATTTCTTCAACGTAATCGGCCACCGCACCTTGAACGAGCCTAAACGTCGGAGTGGGCTTGAAAGAAGACCAATCTGGCAAGATCTCTTCAAACAAGTCGTTCGACTTGACAACTATCGTATGCCGTTTAGCAATGCGTGTTCGGCCGTCAAGAAGCTGACGGTCACCCAAATTCCATGATGGCTCTCCCACCAGTCGTCCGCCAACCCAAAACGCTACTCCGTGTTGATGCATTGTACGAGCTGTTTTGGTAGAATCGATGCAAAAGACTTCAAGCTTCAACTTGTCTCCGACACTAATGATTTTGCTGTCAATGAGACCAGTGTGCTCGGTCAACAGGACTGAGCTACCATTGACGAGTACGTGAAAGCCAGGATCTGCCAAAAAACGGGCGGATAGGACTTCTCGAATTCTATCCGCGTTCGGCAAATTTCTCTCCACACTCGCACTTAATCTCGTACCATGACCCTCAACATCAAAGATCTTCTGGGTAACGAGATAGAATGGCTGTTCCCCACTAGCCGTAGCAACCACATATTCTCCCCCGACGCCGTCTCGCTTAGTTTTCACCACATACCGCTGGGCGAAACACAACATGCCGTGCCGCCCGACACCGTTCCGCCCGTAGGCTCGGCGCCTCCAATCAAGCCTATCCGCGGGAAACTCGGCCAATTCCCCCTGATGTTTTACTCGGTTGTATCCGAGCGTCATCCAGCGGCGGCGAAACTGCTCCTGCGTCATGCCACATCCGTCATCCTGAACAATTATTTGTCCTCCGGAAGTCTCAGGTATGGTTATATCCACCCTCGTCGCCCCGGCGTCCCAAGCATTTGCCGCCAGCTCAGTCAACGCGACATCTGGCGTGTTGGCCAGAGAACCTAGGGTCCGGACGAGGTAGTCCTCTTCGAACAAAGATCCTTGCAGCATAGCTTGTTGGGTCATGGCGTTTTTCGTCAACCTTTCGTCATTTCGTATAGCGGCCCAGGATCAAAAAAGCCGTTGAATTAATCGCCTGTTTTCGCTAGTTTTTATATCTCCACCTCTAAGAAATTGGGATTCCTACATACATAGTAGGCCCATCTTCCGAGTTGTCCCCAATTGTTCACCGCAGCAAGCCTGCATGTGGTGAGTCACTGCTTCCCCGATGGAATGCTGGATTATTTGGAGAATGATTTTCAGGCATGATGACGCGCCTTGAAAATTCCTCTTAGCAGCTAATCGCTTGATGCTTCTACATTAATAACCCTATTTGTCTCAATGGGTCAACGATGCTCTTATCCGGCAACGTGTGGCCGTGTTCCATACTTTTAAGACAACATTCCCGGGTTCTCTGGTCATACCTGTCTAAATAAAAAGTGGCTATGTTTCCACACTCCGGACATTCCAGACGCTGCAAAAAAGGCCTGAGCAAAAGTAATTCGTTCTTCTTACCGACAAAATACATACTGTCTTTTTCGATAGTCTTCTTGGTGAGCCCGTCATGCTGAAGAGGCACAAGAGGGTGATCCCCGGTGAGAACCCTGTAGCTGTATTCAGTCTCCTGCCGCAGGGTATCTGGGCGCACGTCCTCCACCACAATGAGCGTGTAATCCGTCAAGAACTCCATAGCACTAAAGAATTTCTCCAGGTTCAGCTTCTGTTCGTCAAAGGCTTTAGCTATAGCATTCGATCCACGGGGTCCGCGTCCGTGAGATTTGTCGTCGCGAGCCTGTTTTAGGATTCTGAGAGAATCAAAAGCATCGCTGTCGTCCAGGAATCGCAAGATTTCAACGAAAGCAGTTTGTTCTGAGAGCTTTTTGATTGGCTTGGAATCCCTTGTTTCCACTAGAATGGCCACCCAATCGCCGAAGTTTGTGCCACGTCCAGATGACGACATGCGGCTAGCCATTGTTTCAAGATATCCTATCGTCCCTCCACTGTCCTGAACTACCGCAATCGAAATAGCGGCCATGAAGAAAGCTGCCACTTCGGCACATTCGAGAAGCCCCTCATAACCATCAGTATCCGGATTTGATGCTTCCACTGTCCTCCAGCGAAACGCCAACGGATGTGGAAACTGCGTGCGCACTCTGTAGTCTAGGCGATCTACTTGAATAGCCGCAGCCACTCGCTGTCGACATCGTCTCCCTACACCCAATATCTTCGGACGTGACTCGGCCGATGTCGTAAAATTGAAAAGGTTTCGTTTGGCGCTATCTATTTCGTCTCGCCAGAATTCCATGAATTCGCCGGCGCGCGATAAATCCTGAAGCGCCTCAATGATATCTTGATCCGGATAAGGCATTGGAAGACTCCTTAGGTTATCCGTTCGGAGGATGGAAGAGCCTCGGAGACTCGACAAGTCACTCAGGAAGCTCCAAGCAACCGGTGATCGCAGGTATGCAAAATAGAACTCGCGTTCCTCGGGTGTGACATTGGCCTTAGGCCGGAGCGCAATTACAGTCGCACCGTTGGCGCAGGCTTCAATCCCCGCGCTTACCTCTGCAGCGACAACCCCTTCCGTGCAAATTCGACTAACGCAGATATCCCCTTCTTCTAGCAGGACACTACCTTCCCGCTTCACGTATTTAATGTCGTTCTCAAAGTCCAGGCACCCAGACCGCGAAATACAGCGTCCGGTCACAAGACGCACATAGCCAGAGGCAGGTTCCGATTGAACTTCCTTTAATGTCCCTGGGTGAGGCATACCTCTGACGATTTTGAATATTTCTTGGAGTGGCCTTATCTCCCCCAATAACGACTTAAGTTCTTGCTTCTTCTGCACGGTTTCTGGACTGTGGAGGTCGAATGACCATTTTGAACCTGGTGACAGTCCCTCGCGAAGCACATAACCATAGCGAGTCTTTCCTCCGCCCTGCATAAGCAAACGCGACAGATCGTCCAGTACTTCATCTTGGCCTGTGCCGTCTTCGATCCAGGGGTACTTGAAGAATCTCACCGATTGCATGATATCGCTGCCCTTACGAAAAGCAACGGTGGTCATACGAAATGCCGGATGGATCGAACTGACATCGAAAAAAGTGAGGGGATGATTGTGTTCAATGACCAGCCACAGTCCGATGTCAGATTCCTTAGTGTGTGATCTTTCATCGGGCGGCCTCTGACACAAAAGCGCCTCCCTTGCTCCTCTTAATGACTCGTCTATGAGGAACCATGAAGGAACCAGAGTAACCAGTGTAGATTCGGGAGGAAGAGCGTTAAGAGCGATCTGGACAGCGATTAATTCAGGGCGCTGATGCTGATATTTTTGCTGTAGTTCTGATGATAGCGATTTTGAATCGAACCGAGGAGCTATCATGAAAAGCCAGCGGGGTGAACGGTCGGAAATCAAACTTTCCAAGGAATCCAAGAAATATTTACCAGAAGAGATATGCACTACATGTCCATTCGGATATAAGGCAGGAGGTACATAGTAGTGTCCGGATGCCTTCTTGGATCCAACCTTGTCTTCCTCAAATACCGGAATGACACCGAGCCAGCTGTTTTTAGTACCTTGTGGCAGCAGGCGATCGAGAATGCGTCGATAGAATGATGTCATAGCTCAACCCTGTTCGATGGAAGCCTGTCTTTGCCGATGGGGATGGGTCCCGAGAAAAACAGAAAGGGTCTCCTGAGCCTTGTGCGCTTGACGGAACAAGTGCTCAGGAGACAACAATTGCCAGATCCTTAGTTTCTTAAGCCTAGTTACGACGAAATTCCCTCTTGGCAGGAATCCTGCCCGAATGCCACTCAGCGAATCAGCATTGCTGATTGCAGCTAGGTACTGATCACTGGGCACAATATACGGTCTAATACCATGCTCTCAAAAGCCTTCGTTATTTTTTCCGCCAGAGGCCTAGAAGAGATCAGCACCCCTAGTTCAATGTTCCTCTCTTGGGCTGCCTCCGTGAAGTTGGCGGACCCTAGGAAAACCTTTTCGGAGTCGACAATCACGCACTTCGCATGAAGCGCCGCACGCTTCTGCTGAGATTCTTCTAAAGATCCCGGGAAGTAATAAACCTGAGGCAATCGGCAGCCATCTGGCCATTCCCGTTCGCAGAAATTGCGCTCAAATCTTTTGACAATGTCGAGGGAGCAGGTTGTGTCCCCAGGCCGTCGTTGAATGTCAAGAAAAAGTCTAACCTTAAGATTTTGAACTGTCTGCATGCGGTCTGCAAGAGCCTCAAATACTCGTTTTCCCTGATGTACAGCATAACCTATTACCAGAACAGATTCATTTGCACTCGAGAATAGCTCCCTGACTACTACAGCGGTATCTCGGTTGGCGATTCCCGCTGCTTCTGGGCCTGTAGTGACCAGATCAATGATTCGGTCGAGAGAATAAGCTTTTTCGCGTTCCCGTATAAGCAGATCAAGCAGAGTAGCTATTTGCATGGCTCCAAAGCCTTGAACGGACAGTTGTTGGAAAAAATCGGTGGTATTCTGGGCTTCCTCTTGAGACACCCATCTTTTGATGGCCAACATCGAGTAAGGCGGACTAAGGCGACCTGACCGCAGTGCTGACGCAAGCGCGCTCAATTTCTTCATTTCGATGTTGTGCAATGGATTGGTCATGTTGGCCAATTGAAAAAATGAATATTCGACTTGTCTAGAGTTGGGGCAATGAGCGCCCTGTCAAGAAAATCATTGCGCTGCTCACAAGAAGTTTCAGAAATGAGAAGGCAGCCGTGACAGGCAGCGCCATGCAGGAACCTGTTTTCATAGAGGCTGTCGGGAACGTGCTGGGAGCAGACTGGATCATTGGAACACAATTCACTCATTTCAAGAGCATTGCGTACCTGTTCATGTATCCTTCGGCCTACTTGAATAAGCCCGCCCAATGTTCCCTCGGCATCGGTTGTTCCAGTATGGATCAATACGCCATAGCCTATGCCTGGCAATGCGTAGATCCTCTCACGTATCGAACTTGCAGGGTATCCGCATTCCAACGAGACGGATGTAATCAATGTATGTGAAAATGAATGGAGCATTATGTATGGAAGACCAGGGAATGGACGCTCTGTATTATGCTCTTCCATCCAACGTTCAAATCCACGAGAGAGTTCACGGGCTCGGTTTTGCACTTCTGGACGATTTGCCCATGATTCTACAGCTTCTCTATTGAATTGCAGAAAAACTCCTTCTCCGCGATTTTCAATTGCGGGAAGCCATTTTGCCTCTAGTGACAGAGCGGCTCTGCGAACACCCATTTCTAATTCGCCATCAATGTCAGGACTCAAGGATTCAAACCGAGTGAACCCTATCAATGCTTCTATTTCGCGAATACGGTGAACAAGTACAACTCTCTCGATACCTTTCATCCATGGCTTTAGCCAAACCTGCGGAAGAATCGCCCGAGCCAAGAAGTTCCCATCTGGCCGATCTTGTCCTATTTCGTCGCTGCTGGTAGACAATGTCTCAAATTCAGCAAGCTTTATCGGTTTCGTTTGCTCAAAAGATGGGGTCTTTCGGGCCACAATTTCCGCCATGATTTCTTCGTCTGAGAATTCTTCCAGTGCTAACTTAACTTTAGTTTTCTTGCGTTCATATTTCAGCTCCGTGATCTCCTCGACTTCGACCAGAAATTCCCAGACGGAGTCAACAGCAGCTTTAATGGCTTCATCCCTTTCTGGTAGTGAAATTGCGCTCATAGTTACTGGAAAATAGGCATTACTAGCGGTTCTGATCAGAAGCCGATTCGGCTCTCCGCACGATTCTTTCGTGTATGGACCCAGCCACGGTCTGGAGCCATCGCAATTGCCTAGAGCCTTTAAGCTGATTATGGAGGCCTGAGCCATGCTTCTCTCTTTGCCGCATTCGCATCTGGCAAAGACCTCGCTCAAATCACCACTTGTGCCTCGTTCATCCAGCCAGAGCTGTCGATTACACTCCGTTGGGCCATTGTGGACAAAAGAGTACCAGTCAATATCGTTTATGTGCCCTACCCGACAAGCCCTAACAAATCGGACCGGGACAACTGGTCTTTTTTTCTTGTCCGGATCAATGAATTTTCCTTTTGTGAGACGTTTTCTATGGACCAGCATTCGGGCTCGAACATTCGGCTTTGAGTCATAAATATGTTGAGTGATAAACCATTCCGGAAACAGCCACGCGGTGATCCCTGTTATGGGAGCTGCCGGATTATCCGGATCGGGTGGAGGGCTGAAAAGTTGTAGAGAAGGAACTCCAAGCAATTGAGAGAGCTTTGATGTCAATCTCGGCTCTACAATCTGATCTCCGAGACCAGTCCAGTGATCCAGCCCGGCTAATAAGACTGAGTGGTCGGGCAAGTCAATCATGGCTCCAGGTCCGAACATGGTGACCAGCTGACTTTGACGAATTTGACCGTGTGCTTTATTTTTCACGGGCTTATTTTTCATGGGTTTCCTCCATCGCTTTCCTCAGCGGTCTCACCCATGACCTTCACCCATACGTTTACATTAGGCTCTACATCACGCATAGAACGGTTCGCTCTAAATTTCTTGTGCCTGGGTGGCAGCTGTTTCAACTCCTGATTGAGGAATTCGTAGAGTAATCTCTGGTAACCTCCGACTTCTATTTGGTACTGAAGCACGCCGCCGTTATCTTGCTGGTCTTTTGCAATTTTTGACCATTCATCGAACAGGTTCTTCGCTCTGTCCGTTACCCGATTCTTGAGATCATTCGAGTCCTGTGGTGAGAGATCAGCGTGAGTGGCCGCCCGCTCAGCCAAAATGTCAATCACGAAATCGAGATTCCCTCTCTGGGTCAGGATTTTGTGGGCTCCTAGAGGAGGTGTCATAGGACTATGCGCTTGCCTAGAAAGTCCCACTAATGTCCCGGCCAGACCTCTGTCAAGTGCCCGAGGAGAAAATGGCGTGACGCTGGTCACCTCAACACTTCTATAGAAAGATTGATGGTAAGCAGCGAACCGCTCGTAGTGCGAGCGGTCTCTGGGCTTATGTATATTGAGAATTGTTACGATAAGGCCAGGACGTTGATCGTCCCGCCCCACTCTGCTTGAGGTCTGAATGTATTCGGAGCTGGTCTTTGGCTGGCCGAAAACTACCATCAAACCAAGCCTTATAATATCCAATCCCACTGAAATCATGTTTGTGGCAATTGCAACGTCGACATGGTCCCGCTCATTAAACATTAGAGACAATTTTCTCTTGGCGTCAGCTACATCACTCGTGCTGACGCGGCTGGTGAGTTCAACCACCTCATAGGCTATCTTACGATCAGCAAATAGGCTCTCGACCTCGCTAAGCCTCTTCCTATTTCCGTATCCCGCTATGCGATTGTTGATCTCATCCTCAATGACGCGACGAGCCCCTCCCAATTCTCTTAAGCTGTTAAAATAACCCAGCAATGTCATATATGGATCAGCGGGATTTGCCGGGTCATTCTTTTTTCCGTGTTCGAGGTATGCCTTCTGGGCAGCCCCCAAAAGGGCCAGATATACTCTCAACATAACGACCTTGGGACTGCGGCCTTGAGCAGCAACGCCCAGGTACCAGCGAGGGTTACTCTGTTCGGGTGAATGAGTCTTAGCGAAAAATGAATCTCTCCTGTCCGGGCCGGGTGGGGGAAATACCTCAACGGAACTGCGATTAAACAAAGCACGGATTTGCTTTTCGGCCCACCGCACTGTGGCCGTGGAAGCAACAATTTTTGCCCGGACCTTTTTCCGGTCAATCGTCTGGGTGCATAATTCGTCCAGCGCAGTCTCATAAAGACCAACGACAGTTCCCAATGGCCCGGATATAAGATGCAACTCATCCTGTATGATCAAATCAGGGGGCAGTAGTCTTTTGTTGGGCAACTTGCGCCCTCTGTCAGGAAATACAGGACCATAAAATCCCTGTTCATCATATCGGTCCGCTTTGCCGAAAAATTGACCAACTTCACCGGTCCATGGCATCGCTGCAAACTTATCCACAGTGGCTATCATGAAGCACGGCAATCGTCGGTAGATCGGTTCATCAACAGCCAAGATAGGTAAAGGGTTATTTCGGGTAAAATCACAATTTCTGTTGACGCAGAGTACACGTAGGTCTGTGGGATTGTCCTGGTTCGGTATCAATTGAAATGAATTCGGAGTAAACGTGTTTCCGCACCATGGGCATTCTTCCAGGGGAATGGGCGAGGACTTAGCACTATTATTCTTGAAAGCTATTGTTTTCGCGCGAGCAGAATAAGGATTATCATCACCTTTCTTTCCCATCACGTTCGGTGTGGCCGCCTGCCCAACCCACAGTGCTATTTCAAAAGGCCACTCACCTAGTTTTTCAGTGTCTTTTAGACGTTCCAATTCCAGTGCGCATATGAGAGTGGCTGCTCTGCTGAGTTGATCCAGCGTCAGCAACCGTAGCGTATATCTCATGAGGACACTCAGTCCAGCTGAGCCAATTCCAGGGTTTCGTAGACGCCTCAGTACAAGCGTAAAAGCGGCTAATCCTAGATAGGCTTCCGTTTTACCACCGCCCGTTGGAAAGAATAGCAGGTCTACTACCTCGCGGTCATAGTGAGTGGGGTCAGCAATTCCGGATAGGTTCATCAGAATAAAAGCTAGTTGGAAAGGGCGCCATTTGGGAGGCTGGACAGAACTTGGGTCTTTTCCCTGCATCACGCCCATTCGTCTCCGTGCGGCTTGAGCCATTACTTTATTGGCAATGCGGAAGCTATCCAGAATTGCCGGGTCGGCAAGCAATTCAACACCCTGTTGGATGCGGTTCGCGGCAACTTTTGCCCGTCCGAGAAGTTCATTAGCCGTTTCTGAACGCCGTGGTGAAGATTGAGAAATGTTGCCCATCTGGGCATCGATCCATTCAATGTACTGGCCGTAAATTCCATTGAGTTTCTGCCTAATTTCTTGAAAGTCTTGGATTTGACCGAGCACATCCATGCTCAATTCAACACCTTCGAGATGCGCAGGAGCCACTCGCTCAACTTCGCCCAGGGGTATGCGGCATGTTCTAATCTTCCAACATTGGCCCTCAGAATCCGGGCACGCTTCCGTGGCTACTCCGTGCCCGACAGCGTACTCAAAAGCGTCCTGATACTGTAAATCCGCCACTTGTTCATCCCAGTCATCACTGTCAATTCCTTGCAGATTGGGTCTATGAACGAACGAAATCTCACTCTGCAACTCGATCTGTGCTTGAAATACAAAAGCCTGGTCTCGAATTTCATTTGGCAAAGGTCGTCGATTATTGACTAAGAAGAGGGAAACAGACTTTGTCCCGGCAGGCAAACCCTGGCCCGCAATTCCAGTCGCGACGGGTTTTGCAGAAAGCACCATCTGTAACCCTCTGCTATTTGGCACATCAAAGAATAGCGGCTGGTCTGTCCGATCTGGAATATCAATGGAAAGACTCTCCTCTCGTGGTTCGCGCACCCATGCCTCGCCATCGGGATGATCCTCTTCCAGACAATAGTCTCCCCATCGAATAATTATTTTGATGCTACGGCTATCAGCGTTTACTAGAACACTTACTCCCATAGATGAAGGCCAATGCTTAACCCGGGCAGCGCCACGCTCCGGCGTAGCTGCGTCATCAAGTCCACCGGAATCGCTCACCTCGTCGAGTTCATCCGAATTCTGCGCATCGGTCCTTTGCTCTGCAGCCGCTTCCCGGGGGACCAGAAATCCAGCAAGATACCAGGTGGAAGGTTTTTGTGGTAAGACCTCATCCGATTGCCCGAGAATTAGGTTGTCCGGTCCAATGACCTCGCCGGGACCAACCAGGTCAAGGCGCAAGGCATCTATCAGTCGCTGTCGTACATCAACGGAGAGCATTGTCGTTGAATTTCCTTTATTCATTCAAGTTCATAAGATCTGGCTGATTTTCATCTTTAGCTTTTTTCTTTTTTCTGGGCGTTGCTGATTTTGAGCTTTTCTTTACACCCTTACTGTTGCATGCTGCGGTAGCGGCCAGCCCTATTAATCGTTCCTGTTCCGCCCGTTCCTTATTCAGCACAAGTAGTCTGGCCAAAACCTCATCCCGGAAATCGTCCGGCCAGCGATATCGCCAAGGCTTTCTTCTGCCTCGCCCTCCGGAGGATTGCCCATTTACGTTCTCCTCGTCTTCGTCTACATAATCCAACTGGAACTCGCATGTGGGCTGTAAGTCAGACCAACCGTAAGCATCCAAAACTGCCCGATCCATTCTGGCATGCAATTCCCTGAGCTTAAAGATATCAGGCGAGATCTCGTACGGATCATGGAAACGATTATAGATCTTAGTTAATCCTTCGTTGTTGCGGATCATGAGGTCTGCTCGGAATTCGTAATATTCCCTGCCGATTTGGTCGAGGCAGCCCAGCATCTGTCTAGTTACATCCTCTGCTGACGATAAATTCTCTGGTGCTGCTTCGTTATCGCGAGCTGTTTCGAGCACTCCAATAGGGAAAGGGAAAGATTCAAAACAGTCAGATGGATTGTACCGAAGTCGGTCCTCCAAAGAAGATGAAAGAAAACGCGCCCAGACTTCATGAATGCGGGCTTGGAGGATGGCAAAGGCGGGATATGTTTCGATAGTATAGACGTTCAACGTGTGAGAGAAGATCCACGTCGAATCAATAAAAGCAAACGCTAAATGCGACGTTACAGGGGAGTTGACAAGAACTCTGTTCATACGAGCTACGGCTCTTCGAAGGCCAGGGTTCACTTCTCCGTATTGCCACCAGAACTTACGTCTTCGCTCGCGATTGCATTCCGAACGCTGTGGCTTAACTTTTTGTTCTATTATGGAAAACAAATCAGGCCACTTGCGAGCCTCCTCTTCGGTCATATCGTCGAAATCAATTATGTACCTATGAAATAGCTGCCTCGGGTCACTATTTACCTCCTCACCACCGATAAAAGGCAGAATTCGTTCCTGGTTGATGGGATCCACGGAAATCAGCCTGTTCATTTCTGAAATCGGATTTGCATATTCATTTGATCCTGAGTCATCGAAAGTGAATCCCATGCCTAAAATGTAAAATCCTACAAAGCTTTGGCCTGCATTCACGGACAGCGACACAGGATCATCATTACTGCCAGAATGGAATAGATAGGCTGTAATCTTCGAGACTTCCTGACCATCGAGAACACAGGGTATACCCAAATTTCCTCGCAGCACGTGTACCACACTTACCACTACTGCGGCTTGCCCCGGCCATTTGTACCTTTTGGTTGCCGAATAGATCAGGCCACCATTGTTGCAGATCCACCTTAGACCGGTGGCCCGAGTATCCCCTTGGCCGATGGTGTTGGTGGCGATAAGGCCGAAACACCCACCGGCCCGCAAGAGGTTGAATGATCGACGGAAAAAATGGGCCACTAGGTCGGAATTGCCGTGTGAACCTTCGTGAATTAACTTGAGCCAGTCCAAATAACCGGCAAAATGACTCTTAATGCAGGTATTTTTCCCGGCAAACGGCGGATTGCCGACCATTGCATCGAAGCCACCGTTGTCGCGTGCAAATACCTCAGGAAATTCAAGTTCCCAGTGAAAGGGACGGATCGGCGGACCTCCTATTTGGAGCCAATTCAGTGCGTCTTCCATCTGGAATAGAGCGTCCGGATCAGTATGTTCCAGCCATTTGGTTGCTTGTTCCAGCAACTCCTTCCTTCTTTCTTGCCTTTCACGATCTTTTTCTGACCAGAAAAACGCCGAAATGAGCAGATTGCCCACGAATCGGGGAAGTTCCAAGGCCTCATCCGTCAAGCCCAATTTTTGCTTTAGGAGCAAGTACGGAGTGGATTCCACTTCGTTCAACAAATTCCGACGATATTCGGTGGCGAGCTCGATCCTTTTGCGCAATTGTTCTTCAAATGCGTCCACTTGTTTGGTGGACTCCCAGTGGAAACGTAGAATCTGTTTAGGAGTCAACCCAACCAGAGAATCCCCCGGCCGCAAACTGTGATCGAGGAATGTGAACGGGTGGTCTTTCGCCAGTGTGGCAAGCCACAAGCTCAATTTAGAGAGATCAACAGCCAGAGGATTCCTATCCACGCCGTACAAGCATCTCTGGGCGATCAAACGGCGGGCATAAAGAAGTTCATCTTCATCAGGGGGAATTTCCAGAACAGCATTATGGAAATGCCAGGCTTTGACCAATTCCTCTGCGAGCTGACGGCAAGCTTCTACGAGGAATGCCCCACTTCCCATAGCCGGATCACAAACCTTGAGTTCAAGAATCCGTTCGGGAAACGGCTGTTCCCCGAGCCGCCGCAAGATAGGCTCCAGCGTGGTTCGAACAATCGGTTCGGTCAGCGACCTCGGTGTGTAATGCGATCCGGATCGGCGACGCTCATCGGAAGGCTGAAGGACCATGCCTCCTGGTGACACAATATTCGGCGTTACTTGCCTGGCGATCTTGCGTTCCAGAGCTACAAGCAGATCATTAAGGGATTCTGCCTCCGCAAGAGCATCGGCTGCCGTCCCTGACAAATCCTGCTCAGTCTGCTGTTTGAACCATCTGACTCGATTGGTTTTTGTTTGTTCAAGTAGTTCATCCAAATTGACAGCAACGGGAGCGCCATGTGCTTTCTTGGCTTTTATGGCAATAGAGCTCCCCTTAGCTACTTCCAAGTAGAACCCCATTATCGCTTCATATACGCTTCCGATCTGCTCCACATCCAGTGTTCGGTAACTCAGTCGCTCGCCGTCCAGGATGAGAAGATTCGAAAGAATTCGGAATATGCAGCCATCAGAGACTAAAGGGATGATTAACGGTTGCTCGTCAGCAGACTCGCTTTCTCTGCCTTCCAGAAATGGATACCGATCAGGATCGAATAAATAGCCTTTGCGAGCAGGTAGCTTCAAGTCACCGCACTCGGCACCACTGAAAACAAGCCGAAAAAGAGTAAGCAGCTGTGCCCATGCTCCAAACCGATAATCCATCGTATCCGGAAACCGGCCCGAATCTTCACGAAGTCTATCAAACAAACCAGTGATAGAATAATGATTGACGTAAACGGCATCCGTCGACATAAGGTCACGATCTTCTGCGTATAAAATAAAAACGAGGCGCATCAATACCGTGAGTAGGCCTGCGTATACATTGTTAGGATTATTTGACAGTGCTTCACGAAGCAATTCTCCCTGACGTTGATGGTCCGCGGCTTGAAAGCCCCGGAGTAGCTCATACAAAGCAGCAAGCACTTGACCGGCCAATTTTATGGAGACAGTATTCTGATATTTCCTGCTTTCAGAGAGTATTGCGGTGAGTCTTTGATCATCTGGAGCAGTGAAAAGACGGAAATCGGATAAGAGCATACAGAATGCGGCGAATATCGGGCGACCGGCGACCTGCGCCATTTCGGAAACGGAAAAAGTCATGTGGCCACTTGTCTCGCCGCGCGGGGCGTACACAAGCCTCAAATGAGTTCCGTTGACCAGCAATCCTGTGAATACTTCCGTTTCCCTGAGTAGTCGCTCAAATTTGGCATGCGGACTGGCAGGCCACTTCCTGTCGTCCTGCACCACTTTATCCAGATCAACGCCTGCTGGCACTTCCCAAACAAGCATTTGCCAAGGTTTTTCCCTATCTTTTGTTTCTACTGCTGGTACGGCATAGGTCGGTCGGAGGAGTTCTTCGTATTCGCGAACGATTACTTCCAATTCAGCTAGTTCCCGAGGGACCGAGCCATCTTCGGGGAAATGCACCAGATCAGATTTTTGCCACCCCAGTGTCAGTTCTGTAAATGCAGAAAAATCTTTAATGCAGACGACACTATCATCTGCGCCGGGATCAGACAGACAAGATAGAAACCGTTGGTGTTGAGGTATGATATTTCTATCTATGATGGCTTGGGCGGCCAAGAGAGCCGGAACGGATACAACCAGTCCTACAGGTTGGACATACCCGAGCCATTCTTTATGAGCGAATTCCTCAGGAGATGTTGCCATCAGTTAACCACTTATGGGCCACAAATAGACCAATCCAACAGGCTCGATACGCTTGGCCCTTATCTCGTACAAATCTCTTATGCGTTTGGGTTCGGAACCCAACTCGTTTCCTATGAGCCCGAGTCGTTTATGCCAGTACCGTTTATCAGCTTCAAGCTGCCTTACTTCTTCGGGAGCCAATCCAAAGTCTAATCGAAGTTGGTTTTCATTCTTTTCGTGCTTACTCAAGGTTGATTGGATGTGTTTTTGCTGCCGCTCAAGAATCTCCCTCATTGCCTTGGATTCGGCATCTGCTCTCTCTTTCAGTCTTTTCTCAGCATCCCTCGACAGTTCCTCTCCACGTAATTGGAGAAAGGGCAAAAGCTCACTAATGTCTTTCGCCGCAGACTCTTTGATGTGGTTCTTAACTTGTTCAGGTACCGCTGCCGCCATTGAATCGGAGAGACATTTATCCAAAAGCTCGAGGGTCTTAATCTCAGCTTCCCGCGCGTAAGGTGTCAGATTCTTTTGTCGTATTTTTGGATCAGTCCATCTCGCGGTGATCGGAATCAGTTCCTCATGCAGCCTTGCCGCATCAGGGCCATAAAGACAGACACGACCCAGCAAAATAATTCGCGGAATGGCGTCATTTGCCTGGGCAAGACATGCTCGGGACAGATCATGGTGAACAAACCCCTGAGCGCTGAATCTTCCGAGCAGCCGCTGAACAACCCGGTGTTCAAGGTGAAGGTGAACAACGTCGTCATCCACGGTTCCTGTATCTTCAAATACCACAGCTCGTATGGGAGACTCTCGCCGCCATTCCCACCAGTTCTGCTCCT
Organism: Desulfomonilaceae bacterium; assembly: GCA_052144015.1. Lineage (GTDB taxonomy): Bacteria > Desulfobacterota > Desulfomonilia > Desulfomonilales > Desulfomonilaceae > DATJPW01. Next base: position 15,731 of record JBKQRG010000484.1, on the reverse strand, counting down.
TTTTCTTTGGAACGCGAAGCGAGTCTAACGTGTCTTGCCAGGTTGGATCCGAACCTTTCAGCTTGTCCAAGGCGGGGAAAATGAACTGGACCGGATCTCCAGTGTTTTTGTGTTTGTCATTCTTCATTAGCTCTTGTGCTCCCATTAGCTCAAGGGAGCAGGATATAGCCGAACGGAAATGATTCTCATCCAGGCCAATGCTTTCCTTAGATTTTTCAAGTAGAGTTCGCAACCCGTCTATTTGTCTCCTGAGTCCGTCTTGCCGTTCTCTTGCCGATTCCAACTCCTGATCAACGGTGATGCGAAGATGACTTTCCAGATCAGCCGCCTCAATTTCTTTCTGCATCTCTTCCAGCTTCTTGCGGGTAATTCCTTTGCTCATTATGGAAGCGAGACGCGAGTCGATCACTTGAGAAAGGCTGCCAAGCTCTTCTCCAATGGTTTTCGTTTTGCGTATCAATGTTTGCAGTATCTTATCTTCCGGACGCTGATAGTAATAAAAGTAGTAACACCAGACTTCAGGGCTTGTCTGGAGCTTTCGATCAATTCTTCCGTTACGTTGCTCCATTCGACTAGGATTCCAAGGCACATCGAAGTGAAAGAGATGTTTACAATGCGCTTGTAAATTGAGGCCTTCGCGGCCAGCATCTGTTGCAATAAGGATTCGAACTGGGTGCTTGTTGGGAGGAGCATTGAAAGCTTTCTTTATTTCCTCTCTTTTGGGGGGTGGCGTGGGTCCGTGATAGATCTCGATTCGCTTGTCAGCCTTGTCGCTGCCTGAAATGGCCATCTCAAGCTGTTCACTCAGGTAGCGACGTGTATCATCGTACTCCGTGAAGATTATCACGCGGGTATCATTCCATTTGGCGCCAGGAATACCCAGATCGGGACAGAGATTCGTCTTTATCCAACGGAGAATCTCCTTCACACGTGCATCCGGTAATCTTCGCGAATTTTCAGCTATTTCTTCCATCTGATCCAACAACTCCAACTCACGGCTGAATAGATCTTGGGCCGTTAGATCTTTCATTCTTCCCATTGATGCAATAGTGGCGGCTTCCATTTGGGATTCTTCTTCAGCCCTGAGGTCTACCTCCGGGACGGATGCCCTATCATCGTCGCCATCAAGGGGTTGATAAACCAGATCCAGATTCTTCTTGTTCGTGTCTAAATCTTCTACAGATGATGCCGATGACTCCCATTGTTTTTTAACGGTATTGCGATGAACTCGAAGTGTACGTGCAAAGGCGTCTATGGAAGACAAAAGCCTTTGTTGAAGTCCAATAATGAGCAATCCAGATGCTGCTTGCTTCTTCTTGGATTCGTTTTTTAGTCGCTCTTCACGAAGTTCTCGATATTGGTCAAGAAGTCCGGGCAGCGTTAGCTCAGGAGAATTTTCCTCAAGCCCTTTAATATCGATCTGTTCGACATTGCGCTTCGGAAAACCGCCTTGAATTTCGCGAATATCATCTTTCAATCGACGAACGATTACCTCATCCCGGTGCTTGGCCGTTACGGGAACGCCCCGACAAAACCTTTGGGGATCAAGGATCTCCAACAGCGCCGAAAAGCTATTTGAATGACCGTTGTGTGGGGTCGCTGACAGGAAAAGCCGATGTTCAAAACGGGGGGCGATATCTCTGACAGCTCTCGTAATCTGGCTATCAATGGCGTATTTCTGACCACTTGAAGGAGCTGCGTGGTGTGCTTCGTCTAATATCAGAAGCGTTCCGGACCCGAACGTTCCAAGCCAGTCCCTAAGAGGACCTGCGTATGCTTCATCTATGAGGAGCCTATGAGATATAAGAAATCGAGAATGAGTCGTCCATGGATTAGTAGCGAACCCTCTTTCCCGCCGTATCCGTTTCATATAATCCTTGTCTACGATTTCAAATGTAAGCCCGAATCGATTTTCGAGCTCTTCAGACCACTGAATCAGCATGGAAGGCGGGCAGGAAACCACAATCTCTCGAATTCTCTTTCTCAATAGCATTTCGCGCATTATGAGGCCTGCTTCTATTGTTTTCCCAACACCGACATCATCAGCGATGAAGAGATTCACTCTCGGAAGAAGCAGGGCCTTCCTCAGAGGCTCCAATTGATATGCGTCAATCTGAATGCCTGAACGGAACGGAGATTGGAACAACTTTGGGTCAGTCGCAGTAATGCAATTCCATCGTAACGTGTTGAAGTAAGCAGCAAAGAGCCTCGGCTCATCAAACCCTTTTTTTGCAATCGAATCCCAGGCCTCACCTGTCAGAACTTCCGGATTCAGTTCTCTATCCCAGAGTACTTCGAGTTTTACACCTTGATTGTCGTCATCAACACAGGAGAGTCGTACCAGGGAACTGTCACCAGTGCCCTTGGCCTGGAGAACTTCTTCAACTAAATAGAGTCGCTGTCGGACTCGGGCAATCTGGCCAGGGGTTGGCAAGTTGGGAACCAGGGACATGAAAACTCCTCGACTTCGATTGTACCGGCAGAAGAGTTGCTCAATTATCCTGCGCCCACGGGTGCTTATGATGGGTGATTGTTGGGGGCAAGGTCCACGCATCTTACCGCGTGTAGTATTGTATGTCAAAACCGAAAATCGGACGGCGTACTATCTAACTGATGCGATGAAATCGACGGTCGCCACTCCTCCGTGCGTGGCTGCCAAAACCTTGTCGAGTTCCCCTCGCGGGAATCCACCCCAATTGAAATAGGCAATACCGGATGCCCAAGCCTTCAAATCGGGGAATTCTCGAATCACTCCGGTCCAGGCGGTACGCCAGATGTTGGGAGAGTCAGTACTGTGTGGATGGTGCAACACGACTGTTGGACTAAATCGCTTAACTAGTCGTTCCATCGCTTCGCACCTTTTCCACCGCAAACTGCCTTGTGCCTGATTCGCCCGAGCTCGAGGACTGAACATGTTTAAGTCATGGCAGCCAAGAACTAGTACCCTCTCGCCCGCAAGTTCTAATAGATGAGTTTGGATGTCGGCCACTTGAACTAGATGGCGCTCTTGATAACCCGTCGGGTAGGACTTTCCAGTCCAATGAACACTCCGACTAGCAAGTTCGCAAACCGCCACCAGCTCAGCATGCTCTGGACGATGATCACTCGAAACATCAATCCCGATTGTCAACACTTCAGTCTTCTCGTGAGCAGCGTTCAGCACTCGTTCCGTTAGGACTTTCCGAAGTACCTTCTCAGCATGACCTTGCAGCGATTGGAGGTCGCTGGGGCTGGAGTACCAACCTGTACCACCATCCCATAGTGCGGGGAAAGGTGCGACGGCGAAGCCTCCCGGTGTGATAAGAAACTTGAGAGACAACCTCTGAGGCCAGCGATTTGCTAGCAAGTCGAACAGCATGGCTTCTGCATGGCTTGGGTTCCCCGGTTGGCCCGGAACCACGACTCTGCCAATCAGCGGGACTCCGCTCTTTGTTTGAAAAGAGCTTGGCACGTGCTCGACTTCGCCGTGCGGTCTTTTCCTGGGCTTTTGTGAAGTCGCACGTAGTCGTCTGGTGTCAACGCTGTCGACAGCGTCGCGGCTGAAGGCGACAACAGAGAAACCCAGGAGCCGCAAAAGCGAATTCGTCTCAACACCGCCACTGAATTCCTCGGGATCAAGCTCTCTTCCAGTGGCATTTTGGACTGCCAGTGAGACCACATACTTCGGCGGATAGCGCATACCCTCGTGCAAGAGGTCATAACGTGTTGACAGCCGAGAACGAGGCACTCCCTCTTTCTGAATCCGTTCAATCGCTGCCAAGACGTTAGCTTTTGAGATCTCAGGAATTGCCATCGTTAATACCACCTCCTGTCAGCGGTACAGCCTACGAACCGTGTGTTCAACAACCAAGCCCACTGTCTCCACAATCTTTGAGGCGTATGCCTAAGTCTGGGAGCCATTGAATTGATGCCTTAGTGCAGTGATTTGATCGGTAATAGCTCAGAAAGCAACTGCCCAGGCAATTACTAGAAGGCCCACTATGATAAAGATTATTCCTGCGCCACTCATCGAAAGAAAGCCTCCCACCACCAGAACCACACCTATCAAAAGCGCTTTCCAATTGAGTGGTCTGATATAGACGAAAAATCCTTGGAGACGTACAGGTTCGCCAGTCTCCAGGTCCATACGGCAGAAACGACAGATCACCGCTTCCTTCTTGATGGTCTCGGCGCAGTACGGGCATTTGTTGGTTTCTTCTTTTTCCTCTTGATCTCCTCTATTGCCAGGCATGTTATCACAATCGACTGAGGGGCTAGCTGCATGCCCTTTCCATAACACTTTTCACACCGCCAGCCCTACATAAACTTTGGCGTAAGCTACCTGCTAACGTTACATCTTCTCTGAGAAGCCCTGCGAACAGTGCTGGCTCTAAGCTGGCCGTGAAGGTTGGAGTTCTTATAGAATACGCTCATCTGAAGGATCTGTCCGTCGTACTCCAGTCCTGCAGCTATAATGAAATCTGATTCAAGCCTGATGTCACTTCCGTGAGCCACCGACTTTCGTTTTTCCATGGATGCGCCGGCAGCGGATTGCAAGATCCTGGACACCCTCGCCTTGGATGGTTCCCTGTCTGTCTTGACCGTCGAACCTGCGGTCTCCAGGGCATCCATGACGTAACTATTGACAAGCTTCGAGTGGTTCCTTCTGAATGCGTCAAATTTACCGAGCAATTCCACTCCGGCTGGTTTTCCGTCTATGAATGCGGCCATTCCGACCTGATTCTCCACTGGGTGGAGGGCCTTGAGGTAGTCCCCGGCAGAATCCTTAACGGCCTCATATAGGTCCGCCATTGCCCTGGTCGGAGACTGGGGGACGGACATCCTGGCATGCTTGGCCTCTATTTCATTCCAGATTTCTGCCTGATTTGAGGCAAAACCCTCGCCCGCTACTAGGTTGCTTCTCACAAAAGCGGCCTTGCTCTTGCGAAGCGCCGCATTCAACGCTCTGGACTCGCTACCGAATTTCGGCGTCCGATAATTCCATCTGCCCTCTTCTACGCAGGAAACAGGAACCACAGTTTCCGAACGTGGGCCAATGAGAATCGTGACATTGAGCACCCGGTTTTGTTTGGCTCCGACGAGTTCCTCGCCGTCCAGGAGCAGGATTTTCTTGTCGGACCTGTTGATCACCTTCAACTCCCGGACCGAGCCCTCTTCGGTTACCTCGGTGATACCGAGCCAATCTGTGAGCAGTGCCTCATCCAATGTAATGAAATCGACATCGACTTCCCTGGCAGCCAGAAGGCAAAACAAAGTCATGTTCTTATGACTTTGGCGCGCCCCCACCTTGATTCCACTGAAAAATTCTCTAATTGCCTTCTCCATCACACACTCCTTTCCCCGATGATACCCCGAGGATAACGGGCATGTGTGTCAGATCAGGACAAATGAGCAGGAAGTTTTTTCGTGTAAGCTTTGGTAAAGGGCAGAGGCTCCCGATACCTCGACGCCGCCCTCTGAAGTTCCTCGGATATGCGCCTTCGGAGAGAAACGGGCTGAGTAACTTCAGCGGCAGATCCGAACCCAAGAATCCACGAGACTATTTCGTAGTTTATGGGTACCTCAAGAGAGATTTCGATGCCGCCATCCACCAGCTCCCGAAGCTCCTGAGTGGAGTGCCATATTCGCTCACGCACCACATGAGCGGCTCCAGAAGCGAACCGAACCTTGACTTTCTGTGGTTCCCCTCTCATGACGTGAAAAGCGGTTTGCAGATAGTCCTCAAGATTGAAATCTTTAGGCAGGTGAAAGGATTCGTCCAACACCTTGAAACTCTTTATCCTGTCCATAGCAAAGGTTCGGACTGCGTTTCGGAGGTGGCAAAGACCAATAAGATAAAACCCTCCGTTCATTGCCCACACTTGATACGGATCAACCTTCCGTTTTGACTCCCGGCCCGTTGAAACGGCTTTGTATAGAATTACCAACCGCTTCCTTTTGCTCGTAGCCTCACTCACTCCCTGGATGACTTCTTTAAACCCGGAGAAGTCCTTAGTTGGTCCAAAGTTCACCTTGAGCCTCCCAGAGATGTTTTCGAGGTAACGGAGGGTTTCGGGAGACAGTACGGCCTTCACCTTGTTAAAGAGGCTCTCGATACTGTCGTGAAAAATGGTACCCTCAAAAATGCCGAGCAGGTCTCGACTCATGTGGAGGGACATCAATTCGGTTGCCGTAAGCGGAAGAGGAAAGTCTTTTTTGAAGGTATCGAGAAGTTTCCAGTAAGAATTCTTGCCAGTTTGTTCCGTATATAATGGAAATCCTGCCTCTTGAATCGCATCCAAATCCCGGTACACAGTCCTCAAAGGCACGTCTAATTCAACTGCCAAGTCCATTGCAGAAATCCCTGTTTTTCGGGATTCCATCATCCTGATAATCTTCCACTGACGCGCTAATTGGGTCCCTCGCATACGAGAACCTCCGTAGGTCGGGTCCGCTGAAGAAGTCGAGAGGCTAGTTTTTATCGCGCTTTCGTAACCATTTGTAAACATTAAAGAGTACTTAAGTCTCTCGGTGGAGAGAAAAAATCCGTTTTCTTGAAAAAAGGGCTTTTCATTTATCCTTGCCGGCAGCATCCTGCGGGGCTTGGTTTCGCGGCCGGGGGCCGGAATAAAATCCACCTCTTGAGTCCTTTGGAATCCTGAGATGCCTGGGCAAAGGGGCTAGAATCTACGGCTTCGATGCTTGACTGGGTTTGCAACACGCGGTAAGAGGAGCCTACCAAGAGAACTAGAACCTTACCAGACCTCGACAGGACAAGTCATGGGTGGAAGCAAGCCTTCAGATGCGGATACCCCGTTGCGAATATTGATCAACCGACCGCAGCGAGAGCTCTTGCTCGAGGAAATTATTGCTCCTCCCCGTTTGATGAGACCGATCCGTGTGGCCCAGGTAGAAGGCGGCTTTTTTTATGTCAGATTGACCATGGACCAGTTGGATGAGCTTCTAGACTTCATCGAAGATAAGGCGAGTGAGACCAAGAACAAGAAGCTTCAGAAGGATATGTACGACCTCTACGAGCACCTGGAACAGTTCGGCCTGAGAAAGATTGTTGACATGGAGGAGTTCCGCCATCGTTCGAATGCATTCAAGCACGTGCAGGAATATTCGGAGGAAGGGATTGTCGGACAGCCTCAAGGCCGGAATTCATTCATGGGTGAAGAGCGGTCCTCGTCCAACTCGAATGGCCGCCCGCGTTCACGTAAAAAATTCAATCGGAAGTTCCTAAAGCTGGTTGAACACCATGAGCGTATTCCAATGTCCGAGCTAGGCGGGCTGTCCTGGGAGCAATTTACCAAACTCCTCGAGTGCGATTGGGATGATGACCGTAGTCTCATAAGATTCAATAAAACCTTGAAGCTGAAAGACCTCCAGAAAGCTCAGATACTTCATAGGGCGAGGACTCTTCTAGGTGAAGTAGTCGGGTCTGGCGGAGTAAAGGCTACTACCTCAAGAAATCTGAATCGAAAGTTCGTCGGTCTCATGTTGGACCGCATGACCTGGCCTGACGGTTACCTCAAGCATTTGCACGCAGTGAACAAAGTCATCAACGAGCAAGATGTGTTTACGCTGCACATTATCCGAATAATTCTGGACCTGTCGGGTCTTTTGCTCTTAAAAAAGGGGGTCTTCTCAGCGAGCAACAAGGGTAAGCAGCTGCTAAACGAGGATCGGGCTGGCGTACTCTATTACGTTTTGTTCAAGGCTCACTTCCAATTGATGAATCTGGACTACCTTGATCGAATGCCTTCGATGCCCAGTTTTCAAGACACCATCCCATATTCGCTTTTCATGCTTTACAAGACAGGAATGGGATGGAAGCGAACGAACGACTTAGCCCGCGAGTTGCTGTTACCGCCGATCAAGGCGGAAATGGAAAATACGGGCTTTGAAGTTGATTGGTTCTTGTCCAACCGGTTATTCCGGCCTCTGCAGGCTTTTGGTCTTTTGGAGCAGCGAGATCTGCCGGATCAACAGAAGCAGCCCGGTGTTGAGCTAGTTCGCAAGACAACACTATTTGATAGTTTTCTAAGTTTCCATCTCGAATAGCGAACGCTTGACCTGTCTCATTGTCCTGCACATGACGCGGTACTTGCGTACCTGATGGACGACGCTGGGCCGCTACTCCAAGATTCAGCGCTATCTGGTGCCGTTACAGTGATCGTTACCACAGATTTTTAGCCTGAGATCTTGACTAGTCGCCATCCACACTCTGGACAAGGGAAAGAGTGCACCTAGTGGGTGATCCAAATTTCTTTCCTCTTTTGTCCTCATTTGACACACTAACTTTATAGAATAGCCAACAGAATACCTCCGTCGCTGGAGTCATCGGATGCTCTTGCTCGGGCCATTATAACCACTAGAAGGTGAGGCCAGAAACAATATGGAATCAGGACAGTTGTTTGATGAAATTCGTGAGTCATGTCTCGATGAAATTCGTGAGTTATATTTGTACATGTATGCCGAAGCCATCAGCGAATGTCGTGAAGACGAGTCTGTAGAAGTGTCTGCGGAGGCAGCTTTCTCAACCTCGGACGGGGAGCCCATCGGGGAGGGTCCTCTTGACCTCCCGCTGCGTACCGACATCGTCCTCGCGCAAGATGGCACAGTCAAAGAGAGCTTTAGGGTGGATTCCGAGCTCCGTTTTTACTTCGAAACGTTTAGTTTCGACTGGGAGGAGAAGCTACAGGTGACGCTTTCTCCGTTCCAATGGGATTTCTGCCAGGCCAAGCTCTTCGGTTTACAGGACAGCCCTGATTGGAAACCTCTCGTTGACTGGTTCATGTCCAACTTCCGCGAATCGACACAATCGGACCCAGGTGAGGATTTTTCGGGTGTAGTTCACTACATGTCCGATCCCGAATCGCAGGGCGACTACTATCTGGTAGAATTGGACCTGGGGTCTGCTCCCGTTGAAACATTCAGAACCTTGCTTGACGCGTTCATACTGATTGGTGCAAAGTCAGTTGAGATAGGTCAGTTCTAGGCAGCGCAAGAAGAGGCTCGGACTGATCTTCTGGCATGTCCCCAGTCTTAGTCATTCGCATTCTCAGCTCTCTGGAATTTGGTGAGGAGTAGCAATCCAAAAAGGCTCAAGTCGCACATATTCCGGAGACAAGTCATCTTCTGAAGTCGGAGGTGAAAACGTGCGAGCGTTAATAGCCCTTTTCAGTGGAATCTCTTTTCTCATGGCGGCTCCAACAGCTCAGGCGTGGTACCAAGCGGGGCACATGGTATCGCTGCGATTGCCTACGCTGACTTAAAGGAACGCAACCCGGCCGTGTTGGCGAAAGTCATTGAAGGTTTACCGGGTTCTCTGTCGAAGGTCTTTTTCATGTGCGCCTATGTTTACGATAATGGATATTTCCTTAAACTTATGCGGTCCTGGAAACAAAATCAGCGATCTTCGATTGGACCCCTCCATCAAGTTGGTCAACATATATAGCGACCGTCTCCAATTTCTTGTGTCGGGAAAAACGTTGTACGTCAGTCAGGGGGAACTGTCCAGCGCAGGCCGAAATTGAGGAGTGTCTGATTCCATGTGGTCTTGTCTTGATTCCAAGTGCTTGTCCAAGTTTCCGAACGATCTGATACACCGCTGTACCAGTTAGGCGCTTTCCTTTGCCAGCTCTATCGAAATTTGTGAACAAGGGTCCTGCGTCCCATCCTCTTACCTCGAGCCAAGCTCGGGAGGCTTCCATGGTCGGTTGAGGAAGAGTAAGGATCTCTTTCTCGGCCCTGCCCTTGCCGAGTATCTTTACAGTGGGGGCGTCAATATCCAGGTCTTCAAGGTCAAGAGCGACGATTTCGCCTCTTCTTAGGGCCAAATCGTAAAGCAGGCGAAGGATCGCAAAATCACGAATTCCTTTTCTGTCTCTCCTGGCTTTGATGATATTAAACATCCTCTGAATATTACGAGTTCCAGGCCCTGCTGTATCCCGATACAGTCTGCTCTTCGGTCCTCTGATTTTCAGTTCCCAATTTATGATCCCCAGCGTTCCGGCCTGCTCCACCATTGACCTTAATGCGCTCAGTCGTCTATTGACGGTTGCAGGCGACAATCTCTTTGTCTCCATGTATTCCCGATACTCCGCAGCGAGAGCATTGGCTATCCCTCTTCCATTGGAGAGAAAGAGATAGGCCGCTTCATCTGGTTTGCCGTCCTTTATGCCAATAAACCGTGAGAAGTCCTTAAGATCTCCTCTGTAGGCTTTGATGGTTTCGTCGGATTTGTTGGTGAGAAAAATGTCGATGAGTCGTTGGGGGTTTACTGTACGCTGTAAGAGCGTCGGGCTCTTTTCGGTGTGCACCACCGGATGCCCATCTACCTCATATTTTAAGGTCAGATCGTACATCGTTGCTTCTCATCAAGGCCGTTGCACTTCTGTTTTCAGCAGACTCTGTACAAACCTGTCCCAACCTCTCTAAAAAAGAAAGACAAGTTTTCATGTTCATTTCTCATCGATTCCGGCCATCGTATGCAAAAAGTTCATCCAACTAATCTTAAAATCAATATGCAAAATATTTGCCATGGAGTCGACTGTGACGACCGACGTCATGAAATGCGGCAGTTCAATCCTGTTTTTCTTTTTAGAGAGCTTGAAAAAGAGGCTTCTTTTGTTCTGGTGACGTGGAGTGCGTGGTCTTCCCTTTTTCGGAGCCTCAAAAATTCATCGAAGGAGTATCATTATGGGAAAGATAACGAAGCAACTGAAAGGCGGCTATTTGGGCAACCAGCGCCTAGTGGTTCGATTCAGAGTATCAGCCGCACTGCATGAAAAAATCCGGGAACTTGCCAGGCGGCAGGAGCTTTGTCTGGCCGCCGCGGTGAGGAAACTCGTCGTTGTTGGTCTTGAAAAACCAAATGATTAAGGATCTCTTAGGCTAGGAGTGGTGGATGTCACCGGGGAACGTCAGCAGGACATCCACCAATCTCATACCAAAAGCAAAGAATTCCCTAATGTATTAATTACGATCCTAGTGAGCCTGGAAGCCTTTCAAGCCTTTCTTCCTGTCGAAACATTACATTGTAGTGAGTATTCGCACGTTCCCAATCTTCTCGAAGTTTTATTACCAAGTCGTCTCGAATCTGTTTCAATTCAGCAGCAGTTTTGGAATTCCATTGCTCGATTTTTTCAGCCAGTATCAACGCTAAAATCTCCTGAGCCTCTAAATTCAACGCAAACATTGCGTTACGGGGATCAAGCTCGTCTCCATGCTCGTGTTTATACGCTATGAAAAAATCTATCATATCGTAAGTATCCAAATAAAAATCGTAGAGATGATCTGACAAACCACCCCCCATGCAATCTGGGCTTTCGTATGCATCAACCAGATAAGCATGCATGAGTAGGTAGTTTTCTTCTAACGTTCGTTTACAATATCGTCCTTTGCGGTCCCTTGACACACCACCTTTCTCAAAGGCAGAGAGTAAGTAATCTATAGTTTTCCTGAACTCATCAATCCTTCGCTCTATGTCAAAATTTTCTGTGTCAACAGACTCATTTGTTATTATATCCGCCATATTGGTCCTCCTTGGTTATGCTGCTATTTAATCGATTCAATTACAAATGATTTTAAGCGTTGACGTGGTGCCCGTCGTCTCGCTCAAACGTTTGTTTATTGGTTATGCGACATAGTCATAGAAATAGCGCAGTGTGCGATTTCTGATAGGTCGTCCCTCATGTAATGAAGAGTCAGGCCTGTAGCGCGATCGAAACGGACAGTGGGGCAGTCGTCCATCCACTGCCCCGTCCGCACGAAGCCTGTTTACACGCATCGGCTCAAATTCAACACCCAGTTTTGCAGAGTACAGGAATCGACAGGTTCAGCAGCCGAGCTAACCGCCTTCGCTTGATCAGCTCCAAAGGTGGATGCTCGCGCAACACGTACCCTGCTCAGTCGTCCGACACACCGGAGCAATTTTCGGAAATAACATCATTCTTTCCCGCATCAGGTTTCGATTTAAACCGAAATGGCTTAATAGCATGGTTCGGCGCCCATGGACGAGGATGTGGCGGCGGAGTATGATCGACCTGACCTTTTGCTATCGATTCTTTGGAGCATGATTGTTCCACGTCGCATAGTTGACATTGAATTTCATACCGTCCTGGATGATAGCCATAGCAATGCTGCTGGAAACGATCGTACTTCCAATCATAGGAGTTTAAAATTTCAATAGCGAGATACGCATCACGAAGCGTCGCTTCCAATTTGTTCCTGTTCTCCTCGTGAGCTCTGCAGGGATCCCCGAACCAGATTTTCCGTACGAGTTCATAGGCTTCCGCTATCTGGTTCATCAGCATTTCAAAAGCTGATTCCAGAGAATTGTTGAAATCGACAGACATGAGGTAACCTCCTTCAATTATGGGAATTATTAAGACTGTAATCGAACATCGACCGTACCTGTTTAGTGGTCATAAAGCCGGTAGATTCGGCTGGTTGACGAGTTCAAGGGTTGGAGTGGTGAAAACCTTCACCTACCTCGGGGAGGTAGATGGCATGGCCCGCAGTCGGCGGACACGGATGAGGCGGCTTGCACCCTATCTGACCGGTAGTTGTGGCTGATTCGAAGCATGCTCGTTCAACGCCGCATAATTTGCACTGTATCGAATATCGCCCCGGGTGCCAGCCATAGCACAGGCGCTCGAAACGGTCATACCGGAAGTCATAACTATTCAAAATTTCAATGGCGAGAGCCGCTTGATTGAGCAACGCCTCCAGTTCATTTCTATTTTCCACATGTGCGCGACAGGGATCCTCGTCCCAAATCTTGCAAACCAACTCATGTGCCTGAGCGATCTTCTCCATCAACTCCTCAAAAGCTCCCTCGAGATGATTGTTGAAATCAACTGACATAATTGTCCTCCTTGATCTGAATTTTCCAACCGGAAAAGGCTGCTACAGTGTGCTCTGTAGCGGTTTTGTCTTCTCGGTATTCGTTGCTACTGATCCTTTCCCTGATAATTGTCCCGGTGCGTCATCCACCGAAGCACCGCCTGGCGAATTGCTTCTGAGAGCGTGAGCCCTCTGATTTTGGCTTCAATCTTGAACTCTTCGACTTGCTTACAAGGAAATTTTACGCTGGTCGGGCAATCGAAAACCCGCTCTTGGTTTCGCCCTCGGGGCATTGGGTCCTCCTTCTTCTGTGAGACTACAAAGACATGAGCATCATGGGTGCTCTAGTTCATGGAGTCTTTGGCTGATGACCGACAAGAATTTCGGTTCTAGAAGAAAAACGTTTTTCCATTTGAAAATGCCCCCCATTTTCAGCTAAAACACAAAATTTTTTTTGCGAAATTCAAATTTGTTGATTAGTTATTGATATTGTTGGTTTTTGTGTTGGAGCATTGTGGGTCAGTCAGTAGCGATCAATAGCTTCCTGAATGTTTTAGCGGCCAACTTGGGACTTGTCTTTCGATGATCTCCCGCTTCACTATGACTCGCGACTGGTGTTGTTGCCCCACGACAACATGTGTGACAGCCAGGAACTCCTGCGACGTACCAGATGTTGTAGGAGAGGTCCGTTTCCCGCGGAGACCACTTCACCAGATCCCAGTGCGAGACGGAGACTCTGAAAGAAAAACACCGGTCTACACTCGAACAGGTTGGGAGATTCTGGGAATATAATCGAACCACGAATTCATCGCGGGTTGTATTAGTCAGAGACGTCTGTGGTTGTACTGATATTGCAAATGGTCCCACACGGACCTTCGCTCCTTAACCCAAGTGAAAGTGGCCCCTCATAGGTTTCGGAATCCAGATGCTGGTTGCGATTGATGGATGGAAGCTGGACAGTTGTTACTCATCCGGCGTTAGGACGAATTGAAAACATTATCCGATGAGCGGAATCTGCTGCGCAGACCTTCTGCTTCCGATGCTGGCTGGCCTGGAAACCTCCAAGCCGAGCCGTTCGGGGAGGTCTTTGCTCAATATTAACAGTTCTTTTGAACTTTTTGATTTTGACATGCCGTAGTTCCACGACAGGCCATCTCGGTCGTCGATAACGTGAAAACCCCGGTACAACTTTCGCACTTCAGCACAATCGTTGTAGCTGAGCATCCAGTTATCTCGGGAACGGAGAATCTCTGACAGTAAAATGTGGTTAATGTCGTGCAAGTCTCCACGCCTGCCGTAAAGCTTATACCCACTAGGTAAGGCGGATCAGCGTACACAAAGCTCTCTGGGTGCAGCACGATGGATTTCTCGAAAGAAAGCCGTTGGACACTAAGCATACCCTCGGGGACTCTAAAATTGTTTAAAAACCGTACGTTACTTTCCTTAAAACGGCCGTTCCGGCCATCGTCCTCAAGTGGAGACATACCACCCGACTCCATCGTCCCGGAAAACGACGTTCTATTAAGGATATAGGCGGCCGCTCCGCGCTCCCAAGAATCTTCAATTTGTCGAAAAGTTCTTTGCAACCGGTAGAACTGCTCTTTTGTAACTACCGGTAAATATTTTGTGACAATCCTTGCAAGGCGTTCAGGGTCTTGGATGAGACAACTCCAAAAAGCGACGAGGGGTTCCGAAAGGTCATATCCGAATATCTTGATTTGATAATTCCTTAGACAGTGGATCTCAAATGCGCCGCCTCCATAAAATGGGCTGCAGATACTATCGATATATTCGGGAAGGTATTTCAGGAATTTCTTGCATGCGCGGCTTTTGCCACCAGGATACCTCAATGGCGAAATTGATTTCATCTCGGTGATCTCCTTGTTTTTGCGGATCCATCCGAAAAACACAGGAGGCCTCACAAGATGGCAGCCAACCAATTAGGCTCATTATATTAGCAAGTTAACGGTGAGGTTTTCGGCAGGCGGCACTGATGCCCGGTATAAAATGAGTCGGAGAGTTATGGTGTTGGCCAGAAAGAGTTTTTTCAGGAGGGCGACCAAGAATGTTCTATAGACCTCTGCATTGACCTCTGCACTTAAGCAAAATAGGGAATAGCGCTTCTGAGGGAAGCGGGATTGCCTTGAAATCGGTTGAACCGTCGCATCAGGGCTTCCTTGAGGTCCTGCAACCTCGGAAAGAACTTGTTGTGAGTGATGGCCCTCTTGGTTTTTCTCCAGAGATACTCGACGGCATTAAGTTTCGGAGAGTAAGCAGGCAGGAAATGGAGTTCAATGAGATCTTCCTTGCCTTTAATCCATTCCCAAACCTCTGGCGATTTGTGATATGGGGCGTTGTCCGTGATAAGGTGAATCTTGATGCCACGGTAGTGGCGAAGAAGTTGATTCAGAAACTCAATAAACGTCTCGGCGTTGAACACACGGACGAACCGGGAATGCCATTTGGGTTGTGCACCGATTCTGACGGCTCCCATAACTTTGACGCTTTTCCGAACAGGTGGAGTCAGCATCTGCACCCCAATGCCGACGAGTGCCCATGTCCTGATGACGGTGCCGGCCTGTTGAAATACAGCTTCGTCCTGATAGAGCACTACGCCCCGTTCCTTTTTCGCTTTTTTTTGATCGCTGGAAGTTCTTCCATTCGCCACGTCTGCTGGGCCTTCTTATCTGCTTTTGACAACGTTTTGCCTGGATACTGCACGGAGAACCGGAGCCCGTGAAGTATTTTCCCCATGTGGTCAGGATGGTATGAGACACCGAACAAGTCTCTTACCAGCTTGACGATAATCCGAGTGGTCCAGATACCGGTGTCCAGACCGGCTTCCAGAGGACCGGCTGCAATGATGCGTGACAGTTCCGCCTTTTGTTCGTCAGTCA
>JBKQRG010000483.1:0-14062 GCA_052144015.1 Desulfomonilaceae bacterium | reverse complement strand
CGTGATAGGGACGATCTTCTGTCCCCTCGTTCCGTTTTTCTTGGTCTTTTGACCCAATCCGAGTAAACTAGGCGTTCGACTCTGTCAAGTAGCGCCCATAAGGAGTTTGGGAAGGAGCGAACATGGCTGCTCTGGTCCGTTTCGGTGTGTCGATTCCGGATGATCTGCTGGACAAATTTGATGTCTTGATCACGGAGAAAGGTTATACCAACCGGTCCGAAGCCATACGCGACCTTATAAGGGATCGACTTGTCGAAGACGAGTGGGGCCGGTCGGAACACGAGGTAGTTGGCACGGTAACGGTAGTTTATAATCACGAACAGAGTGATCTGGCCCAAAAGCTCACGGAGATTCAACACAGGCAGCATGCGCTGGTGATTTCTTCCTTGCACGTTCATCTGGATCAGTATAATTGTTTGGAAGTCCTCATAGCGAGAGGCCGCTCCGAAGAGGTCAAGAAAGTCGGCCAACTTCTCATCTCCACACGAGGGGTTAAGCACGGGAAGATCACTATGACCACCACCGGA
Source organism: Desulfomonilaceae bacterium (assembly GCA_052144015.1). Taxonomy (GTDB): domain Bacteria; phylum Desulfobacterota; class Desulfomonilia; order Desulfomonilales; family Desulfomonilaceae; genus DATJPW01. The sequence goes on along the minus strand of JBKQRG010000483.1, from coordinate 13,535 downwards.
AAAGAACTGGATTGAACATCCACGGTTCTTTTCTAAAATTAATGCTGCTGAATAGCGCCGCAATCGGTTAACGAACCTGCCGGAATACTTGCCTGGTTTTGACAAACTAATCCGGAATTATGCGGCAGTCTTGCCATTTCTGTGTTCTTTGCCTCGGTGACCGGTCGGAGATGGTTCTCCTTGTTACCAAAAGGTCGCAGCATTACTTCCGCACAAGACCCGATGCAGGCAAAACCATCTCCAAGTTGCTGAACATCCTATTTTATCCTTTGCTCAGGCATATCGCCGCGCTCGTACCCAGTCAACCATTATTCTTAGCAAGGCCTTCACCTGAGCCGGGCCAGTTCTTGTCGCCCAACAAGAAGCAGACCTGTGATTTTGGTTTTTTGTTGAAAATAGCATTCAGGCGTTATAGGCATGGAGTATATCGCCGCAAACGCGATGATCCAACACAAATCACCAACCGTTACAACGAGATCATCACAAAGCTGATAGTCCATCAGAGATCCGTCCCATACCAGGGGAACCCTTATCAAATCTTTGCCTAGAATCTCCGTGATCCATTCCATGTTACGGTCGATCTGCCGTGCGCTGTCGAATGATCCCCGATAGTACGGTCGCCTGAATACGGGGTTCACAATATGGTCACTGCAGATGAATCCCGCGACATCCCTCGACCAGATGGTCAGGAGTTCGTCCTGCACGACGCAGTCAACATTCTCGCGAAGAGCTTTCAAACGCTCACCGATGGCTTTTTTCCGAACGAGAACGATGACCTGGACGTTCATGGGCTCGAGTTCTAGGAGCTGATCGTAGAATTGTGCCAGTGGGCTGTAATCACTATCCTCGGTCACCCCTTGTGGACAGATCAGTACTAGCCGGCCCACAGGGTCATAATCGGTCGCTAACACAGTCTTGCTCTTCTCTGTATTGGTCTTTTCCAGTTCTGTTAGGAAACCGGTGCCCGGATAACGGGACCGGAAAAATCTCGGCTGACTCAAGACCCGCAATCCCGCCGACCGGATTGTAGTGTTCTGAACCGTCATGTCAGAGGATGAGGAAGGGGTTCGGCTTGTGCTCTCGACGAGTTATTAAGTGTCCCCTAATCATAGTTAAAGGACACATCCATCAGAGGTCAGACGCGAGCATACGGCTCATCGCGGCCTGATTCACTTGGCTGTCGTTTCTCTTCCTGTACAACATCATGGTGCTGACGTCCGCATGTCTTGAGAAGTCGAGGCATTCCTCCACGTCATAAATACCCTTTGCTTTGTTTAACAGAGAGGTGATTGCTCCGCGTCTCAAGGCGTGAGGGTGAAGGTCCTCCAAACCGATTCGCCGTCCCAAGCATCGAATGATACGATGGACGGAACGACCCGTGAGCCGCCCATCACCCTTGCCGGCCCTATCGAGGTTTTTGAACAATGGGCCATGTCCGTCACCCCGAACCTTCAACCAATCTTTCAGCGCCTCGATAGTCTTCTCCGGTAATATGATCTCCTGTTTTTCGGTCTTACCTTTCCCCAATACGCTGATAGTGTTCTTGGAAAACGAGAGATCTTCAGGATATGTGAGTGTGACAACCTCATTCCTTCGAAGTCCCGCGGTGTAAAGAAGAAGGCAAATGGCGACGTTTCTCTTCGAAGCTCCATCCCCCTTTCGACCGGCGGCTTTCAACAGCCGCTGCATCCCCTTTGGATCTGGAGCCGCGAGATTTCGCAATTCCGTGACTTTCTGGTTCTTGACCGACAATTTCCACGGAACCATGCCCAGAGACTGGCCCAAACCTAGTAGCGAGCGTAGTGACGCCAGATGGCGGTTAACGCTCTTGGGTTTGAGTCTCTTCGTTTCGATGAGGTGCTGGCGGTACGCGAGAGCAATCAAGTTCGCGTCCCGATGGTTACCTGAAAATAATATCCTCACTGCTTCCGTAATGTTTGGGATTTCCAGGAACTCGCAGAAGGTCTGGAGATCTCTGCGGTATGACTCAATAGTTCGATGACTCTTGCCGGAGAAGAAGACTGAGACGAGTTCCTCGCCGTCGCGATCGAACAACGACTTTACAACAGACTGGTCAACGCCACTTTGAACAATGGGTCTAGTGCTCTTTCCGGCGACAACCATCTCCTGGCCATCATTCTCGTGGCTTGAAACGGTTGAATTGGGGGAATCGGGTTTATCGCTATTAAGACCGGAGGGACTTTGCTCGTTATGAGATATCCTACGGTCAGGGCATTTTCTCAATTCGGAAAGCGCTGTACACACCTGCGGCACTGATGGTTGAAAGAAAGACGACATTCTTTGTGCCTTTTCCAAATCGGTAGCCCGTTTCAAGACGTTAGTCGATGGTCGATAACGGTATCCGCAATATTAACTTCTGGGAAATTCAATTTCGGTCGCGGCCACACGCATATTCCACCGCCACTGTGTCTGCCCAATAGAGGCCTCCAATTTCAATCATCGTTGCTGGGCGGACGCTCGTATTTTTCCGAAAAATAAAGACAACTCGGATTTCCGAGGTTATCATCGGTGACGTAAGCGCACCAGGAGATCATCCGACCATCACCGTACACATCTTTCCGTCTGAAATTTTCGCATTTGTTATAGGGTTCAGGTATTGCCGTCTCCATACGAACTACTCCCCGGTTATTGTACCTCTGGAAACGCCACAAGCCATCCTCGCTTGTCTTTTGCAACATCAGTGCCAGCGTAAATACTATTCACCGATGGAAGCCACGATTAATTCCGCAGCCGGATTAATTCCGCAGCCGGATTAATTTCCGCAGCCGGATTAATTTCCGCAGCCGAGCCAAGAGGCTGTTCGTGCCTGAGTTTGTGTTTTTCTCTTCAGAGCCCAAAAAAGACAAAGGAGATTCCTCATATGAATTATGCACTCAGACCACTCAAGAAAGGTGGATACTCCCATCAACCCCAGATAGTCCGTTTTAGGGCCTCAATTGCCTTACATGAAGCCCTCCGGCGGCTCGCCGAAAAAGAAGGCCTATGCGTAGCCGCCGTAGTGCGGGGCCTCGTACTCGCGGGATTGCAGAAAATCGACAACTGTCAGACGAAACCGGAAGCCGGACGACGGTTGTAAAAGACATCTGTCCGAATGTTTTTCTCATTGAGGCCCGAAAAACGCACGGAACTATCATAACGTAGCTCCGCGACTGCGATGGTCTCGGGGGGTTGGTAACCAACACATCTGCGGGTATCTCGACCGGTCGCTGATGATGACGCAGAGCTGCAAAGATAATTACAAACGGAGGTAAGGATGGTGCAGAGGTTTTATGGTGAAGATTTGAATTTTAAGAAGGCCCAACAGCGATTCGATAATCTAAGGACCGAAAATTGTAGTCGCAGACTCGGAACAGCGCCTTCAATCGCAGACAGAATGGACAAAATGGAAAAGATACTCTCGTTGATGAATAGCCCTTATGAGGGAGAATCCGTGAGCGCTGCTAAACTGGCGATAAAGTTGAGCAAGGCCTGGGGAATTGACCTGGGGTTGTTGCAAGATCCTTCCATAAAACAAGAGAAGAGCCTAGCCGACAGAGGAGTTCAATCCGGCTCAGCTCATTTCTTTTCGTCACATGTCGCCGAATTTACCGGTTCTGAAATGGGGCGCCGTACCTCCCCACTCTTTGTAAAAGCTCACGTGCGCCGTAGGAGCGGCGGTCCGCCATTTCCGGTCAGGCCTCACAGACGAAGGCGCAGGGCCAGAACGTGATCTGCGTCGCGGCGGTACGATCGAAAATACCCATAATTTTTCCGTAACGTATCCCCCGACAAGAACGACAGTCGATACCTTAAACCCCCTTTTAGTAGATGCGTCATTTTCGTAAACGCTATTCTGTGGAGGGTCGTGCCTACAATTGCTTTAGCCAGCTGGGATTTACTACTGTTGGCCACCACGAGTCGTGGCGACCTTGTCTGTGCGTCAGCCGCGTGGTCCTCGATAAAATCTGTTTCTCCAATCGACGAATCTCTGCAAATTCAGATCCTTAGAGAGCCGGGGATTATATCCTGCGAAAATTAAATTTTTTGATGTTTTTCTAAGTAAAGGGCAAAGGAGGACCTCATGAAAAAAAATATTCATGACGAAAAATCCCCGGAAGAACGGAAGGTGTTGCTGGGTTTTTGGGTCGAGGAGATCCTTGGAAACCAACTTAAAGACACTGCTTGGAGTCAAAGGAAAACCCTGTCTGCGCTTCTTCGGGAGTATTGCGGAGCTGCTTTAACACGAGAATCTAAGGCTAAAGGTCAGCGCCGCGACCTTATAAAAAAGTACAAGTCGTCGATTCGTAACGAGAATCTACCAGATGTTAAGGAGGATTAAAAAATGGAAAACCACAAAGAAGAAAAGGAACACGTCATTGGCCTTTCTACAGAAGAAAAAGCTACAGAACCGGCATCGCCGGTTGACGATTTCGACCTTGAAAGCTACCGGATGACTCAGGACTACGAGAGCCTGATCCAGGTCAAGCCGATCATCACCACGGTTCCTGTAAAAAAACCTGAACGGCACTGGTTTACCAGAGTCCACCCTGAGTGGCAATTCGAAACCGCCCTCTTGGAAGATAAAGACGATCGTACCGAATATTTGGTGACCCCGTCCCTTTGGGCAGATTTGGATCAAGAGATAACACGTAAGGTACTTTTCCCTGCTATCACAACGCACCGAGTCGTTTTTATCTGGCCTATAAAACGTCCGAAAGACGACGGACGGACGGATCATTGGAGTGAAAGCGCTTTAGATGCCGCTCGGTTAGGTAGGAAAAATTGGATCAGAGTTCGCGCCAACATGCAACTGGGCGCATATGAGGTTTTGACGGCTATGGGAACGCTTCCTGAACCGGAATGGCCCGACGATATTACTTTCAATGACTTGGTAAAAATCGCGTTTAAAGATCGAATTATTAAGGATTTGGAACACCCGGTACTCAAACGTCTGAGGGGGGAAACATCATGAATACCGTTACACCTGTTTCGTCAGCGCAGTCGCCAAACCTTGCAGTCACAGGCATTCCTTTCAAAGAAATTTGGCTTTACGATTTTGAATTCGGACAGGAGGAAGGAGAGCGCCCGCGCCCCATTTGTCTTGTCGCTCACGAGATGAATTCGTCGAAGAGGTTACGGATTTGGGAGTCTGAGCTGCTCGGTCTCTCTCGTCCTCCGTTCGATCTAGGGAAAGAAAATCTCTTCGTGGCTTATTTCGCGTCAGCCGAACTCGGCTGTCACCTAGCATTGGAGTGGCCCTTACCCAAAGATGTTCTCGACTTGTATGCCGAGTTCCGATGCTTGGTCAATGGATACCCCACACCATACGGTCGAGGACTTCTGGGCGCTTTGGCCTGGTTCGGTTTGGACCATATTGACGCCACTGAGAAGGATTCCATGCGACAACTTGCCCTGAGAGGAGGCCCGTGGTCAGAAGAAGAGAAGCGGAGTCTCCTAGACTACTGCGAGAGCGACGTGTTCGCTCTTGAGAAGTTGCTTGGAAGAATGGCCCGCCTAATCGACTGGCCCAGGGCATTATTGCGGGGACGTTACGTATCGGCTGCAGCAGCGATCGAGCATGCAGGCATCCCAGTCGATGTAAAAGCCCTCCACGAGCTAAAATCGCATTGGGGTGACATCCAGGAAACCCTCATCGGGCGTATCGATAAGTCTTTCGGTGTTTATGAGGGAACGTCTTTCAAATACGATCTTTTTCAGAAATATCTCACGGCGAACCGCATACCATGGCCTAGACTCGAGACCGGACGTTTGGACTTGAGTAATCAGGTATTCAAAGACATGAGTCTGTCATGTCCACAGATTTTACCGCTCAGGGAACTGCGGGTGTCTTTGTCACAAATGAAACTAAATGCTCTCGCTGTCGGACGCGATGGCAGAAACCGTTCAATGATCTCTCCATTCGGCGCTCGGACAGGAAGGAACACCCCATCTAACACGAGATTCATTTTCGGGCCCGCAACTTGGTTAAGAGGCTTAATCAAGCCAAGCGAAGGCTCTGGAATTGCCTATATCGATTGGAGCCAACAGGAGCTTGGAATTGCCGCGGCGCTTTCTGGCGACAGCGTGATGCAAGCGGCTTACCTGTCTGGAGATCCGTACATGGCTTTTGCTATTCAGGCAGGAGCAGCGCCCGCAGGCGCAACAAAAGAGTCTCACAAATCGGTGAGAAATCTTTTCAAGTCTTGTTCCCTGGCTGTTCAATATGGAATGGGCGCTAAATCGCTTGCACTCAAAATTGACCGCTCCGAATCGGAGGCGCGGGAATTACTGAGGCTTCATCGCGAGACGTACAGGGACTTCTGGAAGTGGTCAGATGCAGTTGTCAACTACGCTATGATTCATGGGAAACTGTGGACCACCTTTGGCTGGCGGATTGACGTCCGTGGGAACGAGTCGAAGGAAAGTAGCATCCGCAATTGGCCTATGCAGGGGAACGGAGCCGAGATGTTACGCCTCGCTTGTATCCATGCTTCAGATAATGGCGTCACCATTGTGGCCCCCGTCCATGATGCCATCCTAATTGAATTCCCCCTCGACCAGGCTGCCGATTATATTTCAGCCGCAGAAGGCGCTATGGCACATGCGTCACGAATTGTGCTGAATGGATTTGAATTGAAGACGGATGTGCAGGAGTTCCGGCACCCCGAACGATTTGTCGACGAACGCGGTCGAGCTATGTGGGATTGCGTATGGGAAATTATAAATACACAGCGGTAGCTGCTGAACCCGGTACATCATGGGTAAACCACCCCTCCCATGACGTTCCGGGTACCCCGGACGCGGTGGGCACCCCGTCCAGTACTGTATAGATGTACTGTCAGAAATATAAAAATATATGTAGGGACCGAATGTCGGACGAGTTTGATATAGACGAATTTTGCATTGGGAATAGTACATCCCCAAGAATACAGAAGAGTCCGAGGTTTCAAGAGGCAAACAGGATTAACCGAGCCCCTGTCAGACCTTTCATTGTCGCTACCCCACTCGAATGGGAATCAGCGGCTGCGCGGTTACCCGGCAAAACCCTTCATGTATCAAGAGCCCTCCGTTACATATTGGGCCTGTCGAAATCGAAGAATGGGATCAAAATGCAAGCAAAAGTTTTGGCTCTTTTCGGGGTGTCCCACAAGGCCTACAACAGATGTTTGAGACTCTTGGAAACCGCGGGTCTGGTGACAGTGGAAAGATTCCCTGGCCAGACACCAGTTGTTTCCATTTTGGACAAATAGCGGTTAGTGGTCGAGTCCGTGAAAGTAGATCCCCGCAAGGCGATCATTACATTGCGTGCTCATGAAAATTCCTCAAATTTCATAAAAATTACGAAAGGATGAAAAAATGAATACTGAAATAGATGGAAAGACTTTTATCGTTTTCAATCGAGATACAATGAAGGGAGAATTCCCCGCCCTGTTCGGAGGCCCCTGGCATTGGGGGTTAGAAGATCAAGATGGCACGCTTAGGGTCTCAATATTGGGGTTAGAAACTGCACAGAATGCCATGAGTATGATGGATATGTATAGTCGGGCTATTCTGCATGATAACGGGGACACAGAGTACCTTGACCGTCAGCTGACGTTATTACCAGAAGGTATTGTGGTCGATGTGGCAGTTCGAGTGCTCTTTAGTTGCCCCCCGAAGAATGAGGATTACCGCCAATCCCAATCCTATGTCAGCGCAAAACGGGATTTTGTGGCGGCGATGCGAAAAGAACTCGGGTTGTCTGAGTGAAGCTCCTTGATTAGAGGCGACCTGACCGTGGTATATAACCAAAAGCGACCGAAAGGCTTCTTTGGACAACTTAGTCTCCGTGTTAGGGCCACGCGCCCGTATAGCCCGAAAACGGGATTTATACTAGTTGCCAAAAGTTTTGACCGATTGGACGCACCGCGATTCCGTCATTCCGGCGGAAGCCGGAATCCAGGAAAGATCGGTTCCAGGCTTTACCCAAGACAATCCGCCGGCGCAGAGCCGGACCCCGGTTTTCGCCGAGGTGACGAGTTGCAACACGCCATTACTTTTGGCAAACAGTATGAGTATCAAAGGGCAGACATACGGTCGCTTGCCGCATCCTCGTAATCGAGAGTACCCGTTGGGGGTATGCGATACCGCGAATTCCGGGCCATTGAGCCAGAGTTGTCAAGAAGCAGCGCGCTTTATTAGTAACTATCTAATATTACATTTGTATTGCACATCTAACACCGGCTATAGACGGAAAATTCGAGCGACTGCCGGTTAGATAGTCACTTAGCACGAAAAAAAATTGACCAAACCGCATTTTTTAGCCTGAGGGGGGCTAGACGACCCGGATGCCCACCCATAAAATACCGATAAAGGAGGTCTTGATATTAATGGAATCTCATTAAGCAGGCTGATTGCACAAAGAAGATTCGCCGGGTCACATGTAAACAAACCAACTAGGAAAATCGCTAGCCAGGCTCCACTCTAGAAAACAAGCCGACATAAACTAGTTTTTATCTAGCAGATCGCACAAACAATCTAGCTGCACATTCAGTATTTTAAAAAAACGACGTGGCTTCCGTGATGCCGCCCTTTCTGTCCGGCAGTACCGCTGCGTTGTTAGTTCAAGATGTTCATCAATTTGCGAAAAACGGCGCAGAGCCGGAGATAGAGGAGGAAAATATGTATGACATTCACGTAAGAGCGGAAGCGATTAGAGCTGAAGGGCTCCAAGGGATCAAGCTTCCCTTTGGCAGTTTGGTTGTGGCTGCCAGAACTATAAAAACCATGAGTTTCAAGATCGGTGCACGAAACGATCTTCGCACCATAATGAAAGACCTTTTCATAGCGTTACAGTCCGCCTGGGTCATCCTTGGATTGCTAGATCCGTCCAACTCTGACGGTTTTGTTGTCGGTGATAGCAACGGCTTATTGGTGGTTTTGCGAAAACAAGATCTGTCTGAGAAGTTCCTAGATGACCTGTGGCTTGTACTCCGGTCATTTTTTGAGTACCAGGTGATCCGCCGCCCCGATTTTCCAAAAATCTGTACTGATTTCATTAATACCTGCGGATACATACAGATGCTGAGGGATCCCCCAGACGGACATTGCTGAGTTAGGTAAGATTGAATAAGGAAAACTTAGCAGAAAATAGACCTGATAGCTCTCCGTCAAACGCTCGGCCGGATGCCGAGCGTTTGATCCCCGGTACGTGTTGGGTGACCCTCCACCCTTGGAGGATGATTAGGTAAAAGCGGTCAGTTCGCCTACTGAACCTGTTCACCATCGCTGTCCCGTGCTCTGCAACACTGAAATTGAATTCGGTCCGTTTGGTCTCACTAAGCGCTGAGGTTAGCCCTCTGACAATAGTAGCAACGGACAGCGAAGCCGACTTAGGTCTTTCCGATCGGACAATGAGTCCGGTGCTTGAGCGCTATATAGTGGAGGTCATGGACCACATCGGACTGGGAACAGAGATAGCTACGCCACTTCAGTCCTGTAATCAGATGACCATCGCGGCCGCGATGGTCATCGCAGCGGTTACGAAGTGGGACTCCGTATCCCGAGACTATGGTAACAATTCCTCTAAGTCATAATGACTTCGAGGCTCCTGTCCCGGGAGGACTAGTTCCGAATGAAAACGGGACCTATTGTCCAATTTCGCGGCTATTTTTCCGATACGTCACTTGGTCACACCGACAGTCTGCTCATGCCGGCTCTCGCCGGCATCAAGGACGACGAAGAGAAAAGTAGGGCGAATGTGAAGCAAGTCTTTTTTATTTACGGGCTTCTTACGTTTCTCAAAGAGAAGCCGATTCTAATACAAATTCTAATATTCGAGAGGAGGTTCATTTATGACACGAATAACAGAAGAAAAGGTTGAAAATACGCCATCTGCAGCTGAAAACTGGACGTGTCCCAAGTGCGGTGGTACGCAGCTCATGGTGGAAATATTCGTTCCTGCCTGTGCTCCCGTTTTGCATATTGATGATGCCGGTCACATTGATATCGGAGACGTGACATACGAGTACATCGCAGATGATCGTCACTATGTTTACTATTGCGCCCGACCTGAATGCGACTTTGCAGTGGACGTAGATGAAGATTTTCTCGGACGTCCTATTTGGAACGAATTGATTGACATAGATTGGAATAATCCTGAGGCCCCGAAGTCTTGGAACTGGTACAGTCACAGGCTTGAAAAGCAGCTTGAAGAAGCATCAACGAAAGGAAATGGATTACCATTTAAGTGTCCAGAGTGTTGTGGAACCTCACTACTGCTTTACGGAGAAGTCTCCGCTTTAGCTCCAGTTCTAAGAATAGATGAAAAAAATGTTCCCTATTGGGGAGCGGTTGAATTCATGGATCTAGGCCCCAATACTTGGTTCATATGTGATGGCTGTTCATACGAACTTAAACTGCTCGATCGTACCACGGTCGAACGCGATGGGGAAATTTTGCTTCAATGGTTTCGGGAGCAAAACCTTATTCGGAAAGAAAACAGCGGGGTTGCTACGGCTGCCGCTTCTGACTGAGGGTACATCAGGAAAAACTCTGACCCCGGCTTTCTCCGGATTCCGTTATTCCGGCGGAAGCCGGAATCCGAAAAGCTTGGTTCGAGGCTTTACTCAGGACAATCCGCCGGCGCGGAGCCGGACCCCGGTTTTCGCCGGATTCCATTATTCCGGGGCTGCCTTTTTGTTACGCAGTATCGCCGCGTTGTTAGTTCAAGATGTCTACTCAATTAGCAAAAAATGGCACCAGCGCCAAAGATAGAGGAGTAAAATATGTATGATATCCATTTAAAAGCAGAGTCAATAAGAGCCGAAGGACTGCAGGAGATCGAACTCCCCTTTGACAGTCTGATTATGGCTGCCAGAGATTCAAAAATCATGAATGTCAGGATCGGTACGCGAAAAGATTTTCGCAACATAATTAGGGGTTTTTTCAGAAAATTACCGTCGGACTGGGTGATGCTGGGATTACTAGATCCGTCCAACCGTAACTTTCTTGGTGCCGGCAATAACACCGGATATTTGGGCCTTTCGAGACGCCAAGAATTCTCTGAGCAGTCCCTAGATGACTTGTGGCTTGTACTCCGTTCAATTTTTGAACACCATGTAACCCGCACCCCCGGCTTTCTGAAACTCTGTACCGATTTCATTAATGCGTTTGAATATATGCAGATGTTAAAGGATCCGCCAGGCGGACATTGCTGAGTTAGGGAACGTCAATGCTGGATATCAGCGGTGTAGACTCAACACCTACATGGCATAGCTCATGAACAATTCCTAAAATTTCATCAACAATTACGGAAGGATTTAGAAATGAAAATTGAAATAGACGGGAAAACTCTTTTCATCTTCAATCGAGATACTGCCCAGGGACAATTTCACAACCTAGCGGGCCCCGGTCATGGCATTGGGGGCGACAAGATCAAAACGGTATTCTCGCGTCTATAAATGGGGATATGAAACCATAGATAAGGCTGCAAAGATGATGGACCACGAAATGTTTCTTGATGATGATGAAAACGTGGTTCCATATTCGGCTGGGAGGATCTCTGCTTGGATAAGGTGTATGGGCGTTGAAGTAGCTAGCGAACTGGTTGAGAACTGGCTCTGCGATCTACTGGAGGATCTGGCAGCAGAAGAACACCAGGAGATAGAGCGACTTCTTGACATGCATCCCCACACGGAGACAGATGAACCTGCATCACGCTACTGCTCGTTTGCATTTGGGACCAAGCCTTGGGACATCTGCTATTGCTGTTCAGTTTGCAGTGTCGTCGATGACTGTAGGGAGGCTACACAAGATCTGGTTACAGTCATTGGATTAGTTTTTCAAACTTAAATCTTATACACGAAAGGATTAAAAATCATGGAAAGTAAATTTCCCGGAAGAGTAGTTGGTGGTGTCCTCCAAGTTCTGGTGGACGAACCGTAGTACTCCAGAGTTACAGACTTGGTAGACCAGGGCAAAATAACATGTAATGAGGCTGTAAATCAGGGATTCGCCATTCTTTTTAGGGGACTGGACGTCAAGAAGCCCGATGATTCTGACGTTCCCTGTTATCGTGGGTGCGCTCAAGATTGTCAGGTTGATACACAAGCAGCTAAGAAGACAAGGAAAGGTAGGCTTTAGGTCTACCATTTGGAGTGGCGGGCCTGATATCCCCCGTGTGCCGGTTTTGTGTATCCTCCGGCACTTTCCACTCTAATTTTAAGGACACACAAGAGGATGCACATATGGAAACTGAAAATTCAAAACCTGCCGATGGCGAATCCCTTACAGATTTTTTTCGAAGGACCGGTCCTACCGCTCCAAATCTGGATTACCTATAGACCTCTGCATTGACCTCTGCACTTAAGCAAAATAGGGAATGGCGCTTCTGAGGGAAGCGGGATTGCCTTGAAATCGGTTGAACCGTCGCATCAGGGCATCCTTGAGGTCCTGCAACCTCGGAAAGAACTTGTTGTGAGTGATGGCCCTCTTGGTTTTTCTCCAGAGATACTCGACGGCATTAAGTTTCGGAGAGTAAGCAGGCAGGAAATGGAGCTCAATGAGATCTTCCTTGCCTTTAATCCATTCCCAAACCTCTGGCGATTTGTGATATGGGGCGTTGTCCGTGATAAGGTGAATCTTGATTCCACGGTAGTAGCGAAGAAGTTGATTCAGAAACTCAATAAACGTCTCGGCGTTGAACACACGGACGAACCGGGAATGCCATTGGGGTTGTGCACCGATTCTGACGGCTCCCATAACTTTGACGCTTTTCCGAACAGGTGGAGTCAGCATCTGGACCCCAATGCCGACGAGTGCCCATGTCCTGATGACGGTTCCAGCTTGCTGGAACACCGCTTCGTCCTGATAGAGCACTACTCCTCTTTCCTTTTTGGCTTTTTTTTAATGGCCGGAAGTTCTTCGAGTCGCCAAGTCTGCTGGGCCTTCTCATCGGCTTTTGACAACTTTTTCCCTGGATACTGCACAGAGAATCGCAGCCCGTGAAGTATTTTCCCCATGTGGTCAGGATGGTATAAGACACCGAACAAGTCTCTTACCAGCTTGACGATAATCCGAGTGGTCCAGATACCGGTGTCCAGACCGGCTTCCAGAGGACCGGCTGCAATGATGCGTGACAGTTCCGCCTTTTGTTCGTCAGTCACTCGAGATTTTGCGCCCTTGAACGGTCCTTTTGCGAGCCCCGGGATTCCCTTTGCTCGGTACCGGTGTATCCAATCCTGAAGGGTTCGCCGCCCAACTCCAACAACCTCTGCGACGTCGCTCTCCCGATTACCGCGACTGACGAGTAGCAGAGCTTGAATCCGCAGACACATGTCGAGGTCTCGATGAAATCGCGCATGCCGGTACTGCGTAGCCAAATCCTCGCTCTCTCGTTGCGACAGTCTCAATCCAGGTCTCGCCATCGGTTCCCTCCCAATAAGGTCTTGAGAGGGTCGATATCAAATTGCCTGGCCAATGTCGCGTCCTTTCTCCCTTCGCTCCTGGAAAAATGTTGATACCATTAGCGCGTGAGTCAATGCAGAGGACTATAG
>JBKQRG010000482.1:0-5710 GCA_052144015.1 Desulfomonilaceae bacterium | reverse complement strand
CTCAGAACCGCGAGGCCTATCACCAAGGCCATTGACATGTCGAGCCGCTTAATCATGTACACTGCGTAGAATGGTCCGGACAAGTTGATAGCAATGAATAAGATGCCAAGAAATATGAGAAGCCGGCGGAAGTTGAGATCACGAAAAGGCTGGCCCAATGATTTGAGGATTCCTTCCGGTTTGTGCTTCGTCACCCTTGGTTCGGGAACCTGCGACAGGAAGTACACTCCTGAGAGACCGACAATCCCACCGAGCAGGAATAATGCACTGTAAGGGACAAAGTGACTCGGCACATATCGGTTCCCCAATTCGATGCCCACACCGGCCAGCAACGCTAACACAGAGCCTGCGGCAGTACCGATTGCCATACGTTTCCCGAAGTACCTCCCCATGATCTTTTCCGGGACAAAGTCACGTATCCAGGGATTAAACCCACAGGCGGAAATAGTTCCCAGCCCGAAATAAAGGAAAAGACAGATGAGCAGGACATCCACCTGCTGATGGCTCGGTACGAGCCAGGGAATTATGGCGACGATTAACCATGAAACCCGGCTCAAGAGAGAAGAGAGTACGACGAGTGTCTTGCGCGTTGAAGTTCGGTCGACAAGGTAAATCGCTGGAAGTTGAAGTAGCTGTGTGAGCGGCGAGACTGCTGCCAGCAGTCCGATCACCGTATTCGAAGCGCCCATCAAAAGGGCAAAGGCAACCAGAAACGCCCCACTGGTGAGCGTATCCATCAGCTGCGAGCAAACGCCCTCGTAAAGCAGTGCTAGCAGCCCACGTTGAACATCGCTATCATTAGCCTGATCCGTCAATTTTATCCGGAAAAACTTTCCAATCAATTCCCGTATCCCTATATTTCACGTGCAGGAATGTCTCTCGTGGCCCGTGGGTATTATTCATCAATTCGCATGGCAGGATTGGCGGCCATTTCATCCTGTTCGGTTTCACTCTCGCAAGTGCTACTTGACCCATTCTCCACCTTGATCGACCAGCTAAAGGCCCGGCCTATTAGATTCGCCGAATGTGTGACGAGTTCTAATTTCTAGCCACTTCAGTCCCGCGTCTCATCTAGAAACATACGATGTTCCGATACTTGAATTCTTAATCGCGTTCCATCTATTCTTATGATGCATCTTTTATTTCCTGATTTCAATCCGCTGAGATCCGCTTCACGCTTCGGCAACGCCGGCTGGCTACAATGGAACATGCCATCCAGGTGAATCGTCAATGCACATGGGATGGTCACCATGTCAAGAAACAATTCTATTTTTCGGCAGTTTTTTTGAGGAGGCTGATTTTGTTCAAAATGTAAGAAGAAAAGTAATTGTTATATCTTTGTTGGATTTCGGGATTTTTCCAATCTTCTCCGGTAATTCTTCCTCGACATAGGTTTGAACCGCACCGGCAATTCAAGGAATAGTTGTCGGTTCGCTCCATAGCATAATCGTGACACAATTCCTCTCCGGGTTCTATGTCACGCATCGCTACATAGGTAACTTGACCATCAAAACCAACATTCGGATCACAAGAATGATTTATGAAGATCGTCATTCTTTCGATTTCTTCGTCGGAAATAGGGCTTAAATAGAAACGGTCATGAATCTGTAAGGCATAGTCTCCAACGTTCGCAGTAATCTCGGGAAGCTGATCCGCAGTGATTATATGGCCCGCCTTAACGGCTACCACTTCGCCTTGTTCGATCTTCTCCGTAGCGAAAACCCCTCGACCCTGTAAGCTACTAGAACGTACTTGGATTTTTGGAGACCGATAGCACCTGATTTCAGGCTTGTCATTTTTCGGAGATCCACAGTCTTTAATTTCGGACATGGGTGGGTACCTCGACTTATATCCCTGAGGGCAATTCTGGACTGCACACGCTGGGCCATCTGAATCGCCGGGCCAATGTGAATGGCCAATACGATGTAATGCTTCAGTTACGGGCGTCCAAAGAATGTCATTGCGAGCGGAGCGAAGCAATCTCCCAAAGTTTCGGGGATTGCCACGGCCTTACGGCCTCGCAATGACAAATCTAGACCCGGTGTAACTTGGGCCTTACAATACGATGATAATTTTATCCCCAGGTCTTCACACGCGCTAGAATATACCAAACTCTTCTACGACCCGTCTCCCCATGAAAATGCGCTCTCCAAGCCAATTTGGAAAGAAGCTCTTGATTTATTACGAGATTTCGCTATAATATAATAAAGCTGTTTTATGTCGGGAGAATGGAAATGCGATACTTTATCGTTTTGGTTGTTTTTGTGGTGTCCACTATTTTCTTGGGCAATGCAGTGGCCGCCGGGCTTGTGGCTGTGGGTCATGAACCACGCGACTGCTCGTCATTGGTTGCCCGCGGGATAATCCCTGATCCTCTAAACAGGCTTGCAGACATGCTCTATTTTCCCCAGGTAGCCTCGGCACTGGATTCAGTAGCTGTTGAAGTGAGATCCATATTGGCCCCGGCCGAAACTGAAACCACAGTCGAACCGGAAGAAGAGGTGAAGGAAAATAAGGAAAAGTCCACTTTGGAGGAGAAGACGGAAACGCCTGCTAAAGAGGCTGTTCGACCTTCAGAAAAGAAGAAGACTATCGCGCACGCCAAGAAAGCGAGTCAGAAAAAGAAAAAGCGCGTGAAGATGCCCGGTCGGGCAATGTGATATTGTTGATCGGAAAATAGTCTGGGTGGCTCTTTCTTGTGACGCGCTCGTAGGGCCTCCCCGCGGCCCGCAAATTACTTCGATATAAATTGCTCTTGATTCTTGTGTGCGGAATTGCAGCCAGTCTGCCGCCCCTGGGATTTAGCATTGACCGGAATACCCGTCGGATCAGGTTTGAAGAAATATGCGAGGGCCCCAACAGGTTCATACTATCTTTGTAGTCTCTTTTTTGCTTTCCTTACTGTTTCGACAAGGGTGCGGGTGGCATTCTCCGGATCTTGAGCAGCTACAATCGCTGTGACCACAGCAACGCAATCAGCTCCTGCCATTATGACTTCCCGGGCATTATCATTTTTGATAGAGCCTATGGCGATTAGCGGCATATCCGTTAATTGCCGAGCTGTTCTGAGCCCCTCCAATCCCCATGCAGCTGCTGTGTCCAGTTTAGTGGCAGTAGCAAAAACAGGGCTAACAGCCAGATAATCGGCGAATGTGAATGCTTCGTCGTTGATATGGTCTAATTGATTCAGTGACAGCCCGATTATTCGGTCGGGTCCCAGAATTTTTCTGGCGATTTTGACAGACATGTCATCTTGGCCCAAATGGACTCCGTCAGCGTCGATTGCCAGGGCAACATCTATTCTGTCGTTTATTATCAACGGGATATCTGCCGATCGAAGCAGTTCGCGGATTTGCGCAGCTTCAGTGTAGAAATCGCGTGTCGACAAATCTTTTTCTCTAAGCTGCACAACGGATATTCCACCCCTGATAGCGGCTTTGATTATATCGGGAGTAGAGCGTCCGAGAGAAAAATACCTGTCTGTCACTAGGTACACATCCCATAAGGACGGATGAATCATGCTTCGGTGATCCTTGCTGCTGTTTTCAGCTCTTCCGGTGTTATGGCATAGAGTTCATCAACTACCCTGATCCAAAAACTGCCCGGGGTTGGAGCTTGCGCCGCCGCCCGTTCCCCAGCGAGCCCAAAAAAAGCCAATGCCGCCGCAGTCGAGATCATCGGGTCTTTTTCTTCGGCCAAGAACGCGGCGATAATTACTGTCGCAGCACAGCCCGTTCCGGTTACATACCCTAGTAGCGAATGTCCGCCAGTTATTAT
The DNA here is from genome assembly GCA_052144015.1 of Desulfomonilaceae bacterium. GTDB lineage: Bacteria > Desulfobacterota > Desulfomonilia > Desulfomonilales > Desulfomonilaceae > DATJPW01. The sequence continues at coordinate 1,933 of JBKQRG010000482.1, read as the reverse complement.
CAAAGACCGTTTGCCGTCAGTAACAAGGTCTCGCTCGCCCGTGACTGCGATGATCGTACCCAACGAAGCAGCGATCGCTCGCGCTGCTTCGATAGCGTCTTCCATCGAATTAATCGAATCAACACCCCTGGTTTTTGCGTCCTGAGCGGAAAGGGACAAAATCTCCGAGGCATTGCCGCGAATCACTGTGGGCAGAGCGGTTTCAATCAAATTCCGTGCGGTACTGGTGCGTAGCTTGGTGGCACCTGAGCCGACCGGGTCAAGCACGATTGGCTTTCCAAGATCGGCCGCAACGCGACAGGCCGATTTCATAGATTCAATCCAACTTTTCGAGAGTGTCCCTATATTGACGACCAAAGCATTGGCGATGGAGACAACTTCTTCAATTTCTTCCAGGGCGTGCGCCATTATGGGGGATGCTCCCATAGCGAGCAGAACGTTCGCTGTGGAGTTCATAACCACATAATTGGTAATGCTGTGTACAACCGGTTTATGAGCTCGGATACGAGAAAGTATCTCTCCAGCGGATTTCCTATAATCAGGCATTTGCCCGTTTCCTTTCACAAAAGATTATCAGGTAAGCCATATTTAGCGATGTCTGTGTGCTTCACAGTGGGTTTTTTTATCCCAAGCGTCGTAAGGCCCAAGCAGAATTCCTTTATGTCTTTTTTTGAGGTTCTCGATATTTTCGTCGAACATGGTTCAGCCGCTCTCCATAAGGTACCAATAATAGGCCTAAGTGTAATGAAAACAGCTCTGCAATTTCAATACGATTTTTTTTTCGGCGTTCCATGTAGAACGCCAATGCGGACATATTGTCAAATAGATTTGGCTACAATTATTCTTGCTCTTTTGGAGTTCTGATAATATGGTAAACAGGGATATAATTGGTCAATTCTTGCCATAGTCCCTATTTGTCAATGCAAAAAGCTTTGCTGCACGCCGAATGATCGCGGTAGGAGGCGTAGTTTGTGCAAGATATGAGTTGCGGCAAAGTAAGGAGGCTATTCTAGAATGAAAGAGAAACACATTTTTTTCAACCCGTTCCGGATTATCAGCCCAAAACTTAACGCGGAAGCGTCGAGGCTCGCGGAACTTTTCGAGTCCCCTCCTCCGGATATTACCTGTCTGGAAGAAGGTTTGCTCGTGATGATCAGCAAGCTTATAGAAATGAATAGGCTTCTTCGTAAGTGTTTGATCATATTTGATCCGGCCAAGGCCGAAAGGTGCGAAAGCCTGGGCCGGCAAATTCATGATGAAGAAAAGACACTTACGGGGGATATTGTCTGTTCTCCAACCACAACAGGGGCCATTCTCAAGGCGCTTGTCCTGTTCCCCGGTCGGCTCGAAAGGGCAGGCGATTTGATGGAAAGCATATTGAATGTTGCTCGAATCAAGGGTCGCGATGCAATCCCTTTTAGCGATAAAGCCAATGCTGAATTGAATGAATTGTTCGATTTGATGAATGACATGTTAAAGAATTTTCGTGACCTGATTGCCACTCGGAACAGGGATCTTCTGGGTCATGTTCGGACTGAGCAAAAGAAAATTGCGCAGTTAACCGTTGATTTTGCCCTGGCTCATGAGGATCGATTGCTGGGAGGAATGTGTGCGCCCGTCGCATCATCGCTGTATCTCGATATTCTGGATTCGATCAAATCGGCCAATCAAAACGTGAGCGCCCTAACCGAAAGCTTGGCGCAACTGGCTGAGTCGGGGCAGGCAGCGGCAGCGAACAACTAACCTTGGCTGAATCGAAAAAATTGGCCTGGCGTCACGACGTAGCGGCGGGTTTTTGACCCGCCCTAGTGCGCCTGCGGGCGTGCTCACACAGAGAGGTGGAAGTCCTCTCCAGGTCTGCGCTACAGCCTGTAACCGACTGTAACTGCGTCGCCGTGAGGCGGGGTGGAGAGCAACAGGAGGTGAACGACCA
>JBKQRG010000481.1:0-3485 GCA_052144015.1 Desulfomonilaceae bacterium | reverse complement strand
GGACGATGCTTCTTTCTGAAAAAATCGACCAGCAGAAGTTAGCTCAAATGGACGACAGGTTGTGAAGCTCGTGAGCGACGTCCTGCGGGAGAAGCTCAAGTTGAAAAGGGACCGTCTTGCACTCTTGACGCCGGAGCAGATCGGACGTATCGCAGATTTTCAAGAGGAAAAGGCTTTTCGTTCAAAGTGGAAGAGGATGCACTGGGGACGGATGCATGATCGAGAGCGAGGAGGCCAATTCCGAGATTGATACGTCTGGTAGGGTGTCGGCGGATGTCGCGCCAAGAGAGTCCCCGCCGTACGTTATCGGGGCGCGCTATCTTCCGGCATCCTCCCTTTTCTGTGGCCGGATGATCTGTAGGCTTGAAGGGTCACTCGCATGGAGAGTCTTAGACTAAAGGCAGATTAGGTCTTGCCAACGTGGATGAAACAGAAACTTTGCAGGTGAAGGCTTGCCTTCGCGGTCCCGGCTTTTTTCAATGACTTCCCCGTTACAGCATGGAGACATGTAACGGTGTTCAGCTTGTACAGAAAAGGACAATTGTCATGGAGGAGATATCGCCGGATACGATTTAGAGGGCCGGCGGGTTCGCCACCGAATGTGCCGGTATGCTCCACGTGGTTCGTTATCTGGGCTTTTCCAGTTCCGCGTGTGCGCCTATAAAGGGTGAACGGCTTCTGAGGAAATAGATGAGCATTGCAGAGTCATCAGTCCGATTTCCAATAACGGTGATTGTCAGAGTGCTGTTGGTCATTGTTTTCGGCTACGTGTGCTCGACCTTTCTCTCTGTGGAATTGAAACCCGACACCCAACAGCCGACACTGGTTATAAGCACCACGTGGACTGGCGCGGCTCCCGAAGAAGTGGAAGGGGAGGTAACCACTCGCTTTGAAGAGGCCATCAGCGGTGTGTCGAATATGTTGTGGACTCAGAGCTATTCCAGCTATGGTGCATCGTTTGTGGCTGTATTTTACAAACCCGGTACGAATCTTGACATTGCCGCCTCCGAAGTCCAGCGGAACCTTGATCGGGCTACCAATCTGCCAAGTACTATCCAGCAACCCCAGATTTTGAAAGCCACCGATCGGGTGAGCCTGCCCATCTACCAGTTCGCGCTGACCGGCGATATGGATCTGGTGACCGCATCCACCTGGGCGGACAGAGACATAATACCTCGAATACTGAGGCTACCTGGGGTTGGGGATTGTCAAGAAGACGGTAACCTCACCCGGCAAATGACCATCACCTATGACCCGCAACGCCTCAAAGCAAGGCGTTTGACCGCCAATGACGTGAAGAAATTTGTTGACCGTACAAATTTCAACCAGAGCGGTGGCTATTTTGTTCAAGGGACCACCGAGTGGACCATTCGCACGGTGGGAGAGCTTCTCAGCGCCGAGGCATTCCGCAAATTAATCATTTCAAAGCCCGGCGATCCTGTCGTTTATCTTTCGGATGTGGCCGATGTTCAAGACTCTTATGACAGGCCTAATTCTTACTCTCGCATCAATGGACAGCGGGGAATAATATTTAGCGTACTGGGCCAGGCAGGCGCGAATATTCTCGACACCATTAACGCTGTTGACCATGAGCTCCAGCTTCTCCAGAGAGATTACGGACCACGAGGAGCGAAGTTCGAAAAGATGTACGACTCAAGCGACTATATCCGTGATGCCGTCAAAGTCGTCAAGGAGTCGTTGATTGAGGCCATTGTACTGGTGCTCTTGGTGCTGTTTGTCTTTCTGAAGAATTGGCGGAGCATTTTTATCGTTGCCACCTCGATCCCCGTGTCCATAATCGGGACCTTTATCGGGATGTATCTGTTCAAGTATTCTATCAACGTTCTTTCCCTTGCCGGGCTCGCCCTATCCATCGGCATGATAGTAGACGATGCAATCGTAGTACTGGAGAATATCTACCGACACAGGTACGAGGAAGGGAAAAGTATCGTCAAGGCATGTGTTGATGGGACACATGAAGTGGGAACAGCGGTGTTCATGAGTACCTTGACCACTGCGGCCGTTTTTATGCCCATCTTGTTGCTGAAGGGTGAGGTCGGGACCCTGTTCGGTCCTGTGGCCTTCATCATTTCCGTGGCCATTTTCCTGTCGTTGTTTGACGCCTTCACCGTGGTGCCCATGCTCGCATCCCGCTGGATGAAACAGGAGAGCGAGCCCAAGGGGTTATTGAAGCGGATCATGTCTCCTCTCAACCTTTTGGACAAGATCGGTGCAAGAGTCTCCGATGGGCTAATATGGTCTCTACGCTATTTCCTTGGTCAGGGATGGCGAAAGGCCGCTCTGGTGGTATCAGCTTTTGCGCTTTTTCTTTTATCCTCCAAGGCCTTGCCGGGTATGGGTTATCTCCCCACGGGCGGTACGAACCTCATAAAAATTCAGCTGGCAACTGCAGAGGGAACCAGCCTGGATGAGAACAGTAGATTAATGAAAATCCTTGAAGAGCGCTGGAGAAAAATCAAAGGAGTCAGGAATCTCATCGCGGTTCCAAACCGACAGGATAGCCGGAATGTGATTTTTGTCGTATGTGACAAAGAAGAGGATAGTGGTGTTTCGGTCGGGAAGATAGCACGACAGGCAAATGCCATGGCCAGTGACCTCCCTTTCAAGTTCATAAACCCTGTTCAGTTTCCCTTGTTCGGAAATATTTACACGCGATCCAACATTGTGGACGTCCGTATTGTGGGTGACGGCTATCCGGTAATTGAAAAACTGGTTGACCAGATTATGGATCAGGGGAAGCGTATCAAAGGGGTTGTCTTTAGTTATACGGATCTAGCCCTGCGAAAACCTGAGGTCCAAGTTCGCGTGGATCTCGAGCGGGCGGCTAATTTCGGGTTTCAGGGACAAGATATTGCCAATGCGGTGGAAGCGGCTGGAGGAGGTCAACAGACTACATCCCAGTATGACGTGAGTGGCCGATATTTCTATGTTACGGTCATGGGCCAGGAAAGCGATGTGAAGACGGTCAGTGATGTTGAACGCATGGTCCTGACTTCGCCTCTCGATCCCAACATCCAGGTCCCGTTGACAAGCGTCGCGTCCGTGGAAACCGCTTTTGGGCCACTCCAGATCAATCATTACAATTCAAGACGCGCGTCTCGTGTCCAGCTCACAATACAGGGAAGGCCTCTATCCGAAGTCTTTGGTGAACTTGTCTCCAGGATAAGATCGAGCGTTCCTATGCCCATCGGGTACAGTGTGGTTCCCTTCGGAGCGATCAACTATCTCAAAACGCTCGTGCAGGCAATCAGTTTCGTGTTCCCGCTGGCTGTGGTGGTGGTTTACCTGCTGCTTGTCATGCAGTTCCAATCCTTCATTCGGCCCCTGGCCATCATCTTCAGCGTGCCGCTTTCCATAATAGGCGCGAATGTTCTTGTGAACGTCACTGGAGTCCACTTCGACTCCTTCACTATGCTTGGGTACATCATGATGGTAGGGCTTGTGGTAAAGAACGCCATCATCTT
>JBKQRG010000480.1:0-4773 GCA_052144015.1 Desulfomonilaceae bacterium | reverse complement strand
ACCACGATAATATCTCTGTCTTCGTGAATAATCACGAGTCCTTGCGGCAGAGGTTTGGTTTTCGGTCTTGAAGGTCTACTCATACTGACTGCTTTAACGGTCGTTGCCGGCAGCCCAACGCCCAGGGTTCATGGGCCGGGACTGAGACGTCAAACCCACTAAAAGCAAAACGCATCTGATTAACAACGGTTCGGTCCGGCCTGAGTGATTTGGAATCATTTTCATTTTGTTTCTCGCATTGCCCTTAGCTGGAATTATTCAACGCTCGTGCCATTTCCAGGTCTTGGGCCTATATCTCCATCAAGTCTTTGCCGACTATGACTTTTCCGTCAAAATGGGGCCTTACGCCCTCGATCCATATTTCATCAGTTACAGAAGCGTCATCGGAAGGCACTATGTGAGACAGGACGAGGGCTTTTACTCCTGCGGCTTTTGCAACTTTTCCTACATCATCGTGAGTGGTGTGGCTTGCCACTATATGCTCGAGGAGCTTGTCGGCATTCGGAACCCTGGCGACCAACTCGGCCAGCGAGGCTTTGTGAATGACCTCATGGACCAGTACGTCCGCTCCTTGAGCCAGTTTTATCAGATTATCGCAGGGGGTTGTGTCTCCTGAGATCACAATGGAGCGTTCGGCGGTGTCAAATCGGTACGCAAAAGAAGGAACGACAGGCGGATGATTAACCAGCGCGGCGGTAACCTTAACGTTTTCATCCTGCATCACGAGCCCGCCTTTGTGAAATTCATGGACTGTCAAGAGGGGCACGGGAGGCACTCTGTGTTCATCGGCCATTCGGATGTTGATGTCGTAGCTGTTTAACTCCCAGAAGAGTTTCGTCATTTTCTCGATGGGCGGTGGGCCGTATGCATCTACTGCTGTTTTGAGTCCGGCGGCCCAGGACAACAGCATGAGATTTCCGTAATCCGCATTATGATCCGAGTGATGATGAGTTAGGAAAACGTGCCGAAGCTTGACCAGAGGCACGTCTGCCATGACCAGTTGTCGTGCCACCCCGTAACCACAGTCAGCCACATAAGGGACCGAATTGACGAGTATCACTTGCGCCGGGGAAGACCTCACTTTATTGGGGCGTGGACCGCGGGCGGTACCAAGAAGGATCAATCGGGTACCGGACAGTTTTTTGTCAGAGGCGACAGCACCTTGGCCAGTCTCGGCCCTTCTTACCTTGCCGGTCAAGAGAGCTTGCCCCGCAACCAGGGCCGAAATTCCTCCTGCAACAAACGTGCGGCGAGAGATCTTGTTCATGAATCCTCCTTTCCCCGGAATTTCGCGCCTGAATCCAAAGAGCGGAGAACACATTCTCAACTTTTCAATGGTGCTAACGCATTGATAATTCCCGTCCCGGATAGACTCAACCCTCCATCCACAGAGATAATTTGCCCGGTGATGAAGTCCGACTCCTCCGCGACGAGAAATTGAACCGCCCTTGCAGTATCCTCTACAGTCCCGACACGCTGTCGGGGTATTGTTTTTGCCAGTGCATCAAAATCATATCCACGGGCCTTAGTCAGTGCCGTGACAGTAAAGCCTGGGCGCACGGCATTCACGGTGATCCCAAATTCGGCGAGTTCCTTTGCCGCTGTCAATGTAAGCCCTTCGATCCCGCACTTTGCTGCCGCGTAATTGGCTCTTCCGCAAGACCCGGAATAGGCGGCGGTTGAGGAAATGTTGACAATTCTCCCATATTTTTTTCTCATCATGATGGGCGCTACTTCTTTCATCATGTAGAAGGTGCCATACAAATGGACCTTTAAAATTAGGTCCCAGTCCTCATCGCTCTGATCAAAAAAGTACCGTAATGGAGACACGATACCGGCATTATTCACCAGAATATCTATTCCATCGAATTCAGCAAATACGCGGGATACAGATTCTTGCACCTGCTGCCTATTCGATACATCCGTTTCCAGATGGAGCGCCTTGATGCCAAACTTATTCAAATCCTGGACAGCGAGCAACCCTTCCTCCCGCTTCCGGCTTAGTATGACTACATGAATTCCAGATTCCGCGAGAGCGACAGCGCACGCCTTCCCAATCCCGTAACTGCCGCCAGTGACAATTGCTACTCTTTCTGTCTTGACGCCCATGAATCCTCAATTCTCAGTGGGGTCCACTGTAGTTGTAAGTCGGCATTAACCCTTGTGTACGCAATGCAGCCCAGCCCGCCGACCGGATTGGCGTTTGTCTTTATCTTCTTCACCTCTGCAATCTTTGGGGCAAGCGAACGCTTCCCAGATCAAATCAATCAGCTCATGAGGAGCGTCTATCGCCCGTCCAACAGCCTACGATTCGGACTGAACAAAATCTGCTCGCAAAGCTGATGACGGAGGACTCCTTGATCACTGAATTGTTATAGTCATCGTGATCTCATTTCCTCAAAGTTCTTGAAAGGCCTCAAATGTCCGAGCTGTGGTGCCGCTGTTCCCGAGAATGGCACCACATGTTAATATTGCCATACAGGGTAGTTTTGTCCACTGATGGAACGAGATTTACTTTAGTCGGGTATGTATGTCCTAATTGTGGCGAAAACAACGAGAAAGACCATAACTATTGCAAAAAGTGCGGTTACGACCCGGTTAGAAAGTGTCTATCTTGTCGACAGAGAATCCCTCTAGACACTATTCATTGCCTTTTCTGTGGGAAAAGTGAAAACCAAATCCTCCAAGAAAGGGAAGAAAGGCAAGAAATTGGAAAGAGAAAGGGCTATTGAGAAATTGGAAACCCAAATAGTTACAAAAAGGACTAGAATTGAGCGCGGCCGACCGTGGAGGTCTCTCATATTGGGAGGAATTTTAGTGATAGCAGCAGTCTCGTTGTTCGCTGCTCATCAAATGTGGTCAGCGATGGTGGGCGCGGTTCTGGTTTTTATTGCTTATGCGACCTCTGTTGAGGCCGTTGCGGATTGCATTCGTTGGCCGAAGACAAAACGGATTATAGAGAAGGAAATCGAAGAATTAGAACAGCAGCTATACATTTTAAAAAAAGAAGGATGAGGATGATCGGCGATCCGATAAAGTATCATCAAAGAAAGGGATTATACGGCCCACGGACTGAGTGCCGTCTCTGCCTTGCCGATCCGGATTCCGATTGACTGTCATCGTGCAGCAGGCATATATTCCCACAAAGAGAAGACTTGTGTGTCCGTAAGTGAAGGATGGCTATTTGGGTCTCGGTATAGCGGCAAGAGAATCCTCGGAGCAGATCCCCAAATGAAACTTGCAGCATTGTTCATAATCAACGCGGCATTGGAAGAACCTGAGTCAGAGTTGACGAAAGGGCAGGCGAAAGCCGGAATTGAATGAAATCAGGGCTGAATGCGATATTGTGAGAAAGGAGGGATTGGGATTATGTTTCAGAAAAGACTGGCAGACAAGAGTGCGCTAATCTTGGGGCTGTTTCTGGTCATTCTTGTTTCAGGAACGGCCTTTGCCTCGGACATCGACAAAGACCAGGCTCTGAGAGAAGCCTGTGAGAAAGGCAATTTGGAAGATGTCAAACACCTGTTGAGTCAAGGAGCGGACGCCAATGCTGAGACCACTGGCTGGACAGCACTGATGCTTGCTTCAGGTGAGGGTCAGACTGAGATTGTGAAACTGCTTCTTGAAAAAGGGGTGGACATTAATGCAAAGACCAATGATGGCGAGACAGCCCTGATTAGCGCTTCTAAGTGGGGTCACGCTGCGGTCGTGAAACTGCTTCTTGATAAAGGAGCCGATGTTAAGGCTAAGATGAATAATGGTTGGGCGGCATTGATGTGGCCTTCTTTGGACGGACGCACCGAACTCGTAAGAAGCCTTCTTGATAAAGGCGCCGATATCAATGCAAAGACCAATGAAGGCTGGACAGCACTGATGCAGGCTTCAAGGCAGGGTCACGCCGAAGTGGTGAAACTGCTTCTGGATAGGGGGGCGGATGTTAATGCAACGTTCAATGCCGGCAGGACAGCACTGACGTTCGCTTCCGAAAGAGGTCACGCCGATGTGGTGAACCTTCTCAAAGCCCACGGAGCAAAGGAGTAAATGCGAAACAAAAAAGAGGCCATAAAGGAACTGTGTTGCGAATAAACGGGGTCGGTTCTGCTCACCACTGCCAGATAAAGTCCAAGATACTACACCTCACGGCTTACCCCGATCTTACGACGCGACGGACTCGACCAATCTGCTCACAATTTGCAGCCGTAAAATAACCAGACCTACATGCCTGCTCATCAGACCGTTCCTCCACTGACGTTCAATTCTCAGGTGAACATTTGATGCACTGCTTTTATCTGCGCCTGAATATTGATTCCCCTTCTACAAGCGACCGCACAAGATGAACACTCGCAACATTGCTTGATTTTCTGCAGAGCATCTCCCGTATGAGCTACTTCTTCGGCGAGCCTGTCGTCTTTATACCCGTCGTGGTACATGATCGCTCTCAAGAGATCACCGTGAGCCACGCCATGAGGGCATTCTCCTATACAGCCACCACACATCGTGCATATCCTTCCTTCAAGGTGTGCCTGATACTGCCTCAGCGTATCGAAATCCTTCTCGGACAAGGCTGTTCCCATAACAGCAGCACATTGCTCGACCTGTTCGATCGTGGTGACTCCTGGAATAGCTGCGGAAACGTGTTGATCCATTAGCACGTATTTGAGTGCAGCCTGATGAGGGCTGAGTCCACCCATGTCCTTTCTCTTATAACCTCCTGCCTGGGTCTTCATCGCCACGATCCCTATCCCTGATCTTGATGCTAATGCAACCGCTTCC
>JBKQRG010000479.1:0-47472 GCA_052144015.1 Desulfomonilaceae bacterium | reverse complement strand
TATGTAGCCCCGGTATCGAGTAGAAAGCGGTGAGGCTTACCTTTCTTACTGAAAGACACTTGAACGAATATGTCACCGTGGATCCCCATAGAAACAGCGACCTTCGAGGGACCGGAAGCTGATATGGATAATTCTTTCAGCACCTTCTCCGCGATTTTTGTCGTATGTTCGTCCGGGCTAAGTTGTAGAGCCTGTTCGCTGTCCTTTCGAGCCCGTTCTATATTGTCCTGCCGCAAATAGGCCTCGGCTCTACCAGCGTAAGCAAAGCCGGATTTCGGGTCCAGTTCTATTGCCTTATTCAGATCACTTATTGCACGATCGGAATCACCAAGCTTCGTAAACGTCATTCCGCGATTAGCAAAGCAGAGTGACCTCAAGGTATCGCTGTCATGAGTAACTTTAATGGCGGCAGTCAAATCGTGCAAAGCCTGCTTTTCTCGGCCCAGATGCAGATTTACCGCACTGCGCAATTGTAGCCCTGAAGCCAGAATTTCACCTTCAATTCCCTCAGTCTCCAGGACTTGGTTTATATCCTTCAAGGCACGTTGTAAGTCTCCTTGCGCCAAGCGCGCTTTGGCTTTAGCCAAAATGACGACTTGCGCATTGCGTTTTGAAGGATCCAATGAAGCGGCAATTTTGGAGAAAATCTCGATCGCCTGAGCGTAATCGCCTTTGTTCAGGAGTGACTTTCCCTTCTCAAACATCCCAACAGCGTTCTCTTCCGCTATGAGAATCGCCGGCCATGAGAGGGCTAGTACCGCTATGCAGACGATCACCAAAACTAACGCCTTCATGGCTGCCGTTATTCGATCCTTAAATAAGCATCTCTGCTTCAGGGAATTTCCTTGGTGTTCAATCACTTCTTTGGACTCCGCTTCAACCAGTCAAGAATTTCCTCCAGTTCGCTCAATTCGCGTCCTGAAAATTTCCTCATCAACGATAATACCTGTTGCGAGAGCCAGAATCGCTCTTCTTTTGAGGAATTTTCGGCGGCTTGCAAGAATTTATTCAGAAGTTCGGAGATTACTCGCAGTTGATCAAAAATGGAATCTGCGACCACTGAATCAAGCTTTCTCTGCCTGACATCCGTGATGTCCACTACGTTGGAGCGGTTCGAGTCCAATTCGACTCCGAATGGAACCCCGCCGGCGAAAATCAAAACTGCGTACTCTTTCGAAATCTTATATCCCCGCTCCACCTCCGATGCTTCAAATGGAGGATAAATCTCTCTTAACTGAACTCCCGTTCGTACGTCAAATAATTCCGGTGCAAGTCTATTTTGCGCCTGCTCTTTGCCGCGATCAATCCGAGCCAGTACCTTGGCCTCTCTGATGAGAACATATTCGTGTTGGTCATCATCCATGAGGATATCATACCATGACCATAATCATACGCCACACCTAAGTTGACTATTGGCGCAGAGAAAAGCGCTTGTAACAAGAGTGGAAAAAGCAATGGGCCTGGCGTCACAATCTCCACACAAAAGTATTCAGAATGTGTATGGGTCGAATTGGCTCATACATCTCCTGTTGAGAGCCTACAAGGCTCCATTTCAAATGGGCAAGCCTTGTAGATGATTCCGGATTTCTTGTGATTGCGAAAGCATTATTGTTCTGCTTGGGACAGCAAATTTCTCATTCCCATTTTTGTCCAGGAATGGGATAGGTCCCACAGACTATGGGATCTCTCCCATAGTGTTTTCTCGTTGATTCGTGATCCCTTTACAACCCATACAATTTAAGATAATAAGTGTCAATATTATCCACAAGTTACACTTGTGCTCTTTTTTTTCTTTGCAGTTGGCCCGAAACTTGCCCTGATATGTGCATGGCCCGCTGATTCTGACAATATGAGTACTATAAGTAGGCCCATAACGGCTTTGCCCACAAGCAAAAAAAAGATGGCAAGGCAATTATTTAATGTGTCTTGAGATTGCACAATTTTCGGTAACCTATTAGGAGAACACCAGACGTGATTGCAAGAGAGGAAACCACTGTGGCGGCACAAAATGATAATCAGAAATACAGAAGACAAGCAGCGGATCAACTGCGAGAAGCGAATGAAAAATTGATCAAGCAATTGGCCGATCATAGATTGCTAGAAGATGTACTGCGAGAAAATTCACAGGTGTTCAGAGCAATTCTAGATACATTGCCAGTGGCCGTGAGTCTCGCAGAGGATCTAAAACTTACGTGGGCGAACCCTGCATTCATGAAGATTCATGGTTTTGAAAGCCCAAACGAGTACATTGGGCAAAGCGCTGAAATCCTGTTTGCTTCTCGTGATGAGTTTGAACGTGCCACACAGGTCGTGTACTCGGATCTGGAGATCGGAAATAATGCGGAGATTTCAGTAAAGCAAAAGAGAAAGGATGGCTCAATTTTCGACGCGCATCTGCAATTGTCGCTTTTCAATGATTCCGATCCTGCGAAACGAGTTGTCGTCTGCTGCACGACCGATGTGTCAACAAAACCTGAATCAGAAGACAGGCTTCATAAGAGCGATGAACGATATCGTGCATCACTGGAGGAGAGTTTTGATGGGGCTGTGATCCTGAGAGGACCGAACATACTCTTCGCGAATTCATCTTTCAGTGAAATGCTGGGTTATTCAAAGGAAGAGTTGGAGGGAATGGAATATTCGAATGTTTTGCACCCCAAATATAGGGAACTCGTAACCCAGCAGGCGACAGCTCGAATGCGCGGTGAAAGCGTGCTCGGTTACTATGAGGTGAAGCTCCTTCGGAAAGATAGGTCATTTTTTGATGCAGAGATTAGTGCCCGGGCTATAGAAATGGAGGGAGAAACTTGTATTCAAGCCTGGGTTAGAGACGTGTCCGAACGCAAGAGAGCCGACGAGGCACTCCAACAAAGCGAAGAGAGATATCGAACACTCGTGGAGGAGAGCTTTGATGGCGTCTCAATCTATGACGGCACCAAGATGGAGTTTGTTAATTCGCGACTCTGCGAAATGCTAGGTTATTCCAAAGAAGAGCTGGTGGGAATGGATCTTTTGCTCACGGTTCACCCCGATTATCGAAAACTCGTGTGTGAAAGGGCTGCACGGCGGCGGCGTGAAGAAGCTGTTCCCGCTCTTTATGAACTTAAGCTTCTGCGGAAGGATGGCTCAAGCTTGGACGTCGAGACCAATGCTCGGCTAATCCAGGTCCATGGAAAACCGCGGGTGCAGGCCTGGATTCGGGACATATCGGAACGGAAGAGTGCTGAGACGGCTTTACGGAAAAGTGAAGAGCGATACCGCCTGCTGGTTGAGGAGAGCTTCGACGGCGTCATGATCCATGACGGCAAGAAAATATTATTTGCCAATTCGCGTCTATGCGAGATGCTCGGTTATGGCAAAGATGAATTAGAAGGAATGGATCACTTGCTTACGGTACAGCCTGACTATCGTGAATTGATAACCCAGAGAGTTGCTGATCGTCAGAACGGACAAAGTGTAACTTCTCTCCACGGCGTAAAGCTCCAGCGGAAAGACGGTTCAAGCTTTGATGCCGAGGTCAATGGTCGGCCAATAGATATCGGAGGAGCATTTGGTTTGCAAGTTTGGATCAAGGATATATCCGAACGGAAAAAGGCCGAAGAAGCGCTGCGTGACAGCGAAAAGAAGTATCGCACCGTCTTTAATAATGCCGCCACAGCGATCAACCTGAATCGTCACGGTCGGATTTTGGAGGCTAACTCAGCCTGCGCAAATATGCTCGGCTACAGTCAAGATGAAATTAAACGACTAAACTTTCGTGATGTCACCCATCCCGATGACCTGAAAATTACTGAACAATGTCATGACGAACTTATCCGTGGAGAAAAAGATTCTTGTCGCTTCGAAAAACGTTATATCGGGAAAGACGGCCGGATCGTGTGGGCTGATGTCTGGGCATCGGCGATCCGGGATGAAACCGGAGAATATCAGGGAGGCATATCTGCTGCCATAGATATAACTGACAGAAAAGAGGCGGAGGAAGCCCTTCAGCGTTCGGAAGCCAATTACCGCGCCATTTTTGATTCAATGAACGACGCCATTTTTGTCCATGACATAGAAACCGGCGCAATAATCGACGTGAACCGCAAGATGTGTGAAATGTACGGCTATGCCCGCGAGGAGGCTATCCGCCTGGTTGCTGGAGAGGCGAGTTTCGGCCGGGATAAACATTCACAGGCATTGGCATTGCAGCGCATTGCAATGGCCGCACGAGGAGAACCTCAATTATTTGAGTGGCAGGCCAAAGCCAAAGACGGCCGACTTTTTTGGGTCGAAGTAAATCTTAGGAAAGCCGTTCTGAACGATAATCCTTATGTGCTTGCCGTCGTGCGCGACATTACCGATCGTAAATGGGCTGAGGCAGAGCGAGAAAATGAAAGACAGAAATTCCAGACGCTGGTAGACGATGCTCCCTTTGGGATAGTGATGATCCGAAAAGACAATACGTACGAATATGTAAATCCGAAATTCACCGAAATGTTCGGCTATGACCTTAACGACATACCCGACGGCAAGCATTGGCTGGAAAAGTCGTGGCCGGATCCAGGGTACAGGCGGAAGGCGGCTGAGGCTTGGTTAGCGGACGTTGCTGATATGAAACAAGGTATAATGAAAGTTCGCACCTTCGCCGTAACATGTGCTGATGGAATCCAAAAAATGATCACTCTCAGGTCCGCACAATTGCATACCGGCGAGTTCATAATTACGTGCGAAGATATTACAGAACAAATACGTGGTGAACAGGAGCGAGAAAATCTGAGGCAACAACTCCTACACGCCCAAAAGATGGAAGCATTAGGGACTTTGGTTGGTGGTATTGCTCATGATTTCAATAACCTGCTGACCATCATCCTGGGATATTCCGAACTTCTTCTCCTCGAGAAGGGGGAGGATGATCCCGGGAAGGCTGACCTCCAAAAAATAATCGATGCGGGCTCCAGCGGCGCAGCATTGGTCCAGAGAATGTTAACGTTTAGTGAACAAGCCGAAAGCGTGCTCGGACCATTGACCTTGAATGATGAGATTGAGAATATGAAGGAGCTACTGTCGAGAACGATCCCGAAGATGATCTCCCTGGAACTGGAAACGGCCGAAGACCTTGCGCTAATTGACGGTGATGCGGGACAGGTACAGCAGATCATAATGAATTTGGCCCTTAATGGGGTAGAAGCCATGCCGAATGGCGGGAAGCTGTTAATTCAAACCAGGAACTTAACTCTGGAAGAACAGTCCTGTAATAGTCATTCCGGAGTGAAGCCGGGAAATTACGTGCTTCTCTCGGTTTCGGATACCGGCCGTGGAATGAGCCCGGAAGTAATGCAACGCATGTACGATCCATTCTTCACCACAAAAAATCGAGATTTCGTCAAGGGTACGGGTCTCGGGCTTGCCATAGTTCACGGAATTGTCATGGCGCATGGCGGTAATATAATTTGCAGCAGTGAACCCGGGAAAGGAACACGCTTTGAGCTGTATTTCCCTGCGATGCCTTATGACAAGCTAATTCGTGACGAACAGCCCGACGATTCCATTGCAGCGGTTTCTTAAATTCAAGGTGACGAAACCATTCTGCTGGTTGACGATGAGGAGATGGTCCGAGATCTAGGAACACGCATTCTAAAAAGAGCCGGCTATGAAGTGCTTACAGCGTGGAACGGTAAAGAGGCATTGGAGGTTTATTCAAAAGAAGCGGAAAGAATCGCACTAGTGATACTTGATCTTATCATGCCTGAAATGGGTGGCGAGCGATGCCTCGAGGAACTGCTGAGGATCAATCCGAAAGCGAAGATAATTGTTTCGACAGGATATGCTTCCAATGATGAGACCACGAGAATAAGAATCGAGGCTTTAGCATCAAGCTTTGTCGCCAAACCTTTCACTTTGTCCAATATGCTAAAGACGGTACGTGAAATTTTAGACCGGCAATGATATTCGGGTAAAAAGTGATACAGTTTATTGATCGGGATCGTTGAGGCCGCATCCTTGCACTCATAACGACATTCCCTTCCGCGCAAGTGAATCAGGTTGGTTCAGGGGATAACCCTTCAGATACAGGCGGCTAAAGAATGTCATTTACAGTTGCGAGGCTGTCAGTCCCGCGGAACGCGGGATGGCAATCCCAGCATTCGTTCCAGCCACGCATGAGAATGGAGATTGCTTCGCTTCGCTCGCAAAGACATTCTTTGGCCCCCAGTAACTGAATAGTTACTTCAGGCGTGGCTTTTTGCTTTACATTCAGTAGAAGCGAAGATACGATCCGCCCGAATTCTCGAATAGAACTGAATTGGATATGAAGATAAAGCGCTTAGAAATTAGGGGATTTAAGAGTTTCCACGATAAAACCGTGTTCGATTTCCGACCGGGAATCACCGCTGTGGTCGGCCCCAATGGAAGCGGCAAAAGTAACGTCCTCGAGGCTATTCGCTGGGTTATGGGAGAACAGCGTGTCCGGAGCCTTCGAGGCAAGAAGATGGAAGACGTAATATTTAACGGGTCTGAAACTCGCAAACCTGTCGGCATGGCGGAAGTCAGGCTAGTGCTTTCCACTGATGACGGAATAGTTCCTCCCAGTATGGCCGAATATGATGAAATAATGATTACTCGCCGCCTGTTCCGGGACGGCGAATCTCAATATGAAATCAATAATATTCCTTGCCGGCTATCGGATGTCACCGATTTCTTTATGGATACCGGGGTGGGCAGAAATTCCTACGCAATCATCGAACAGGGTCGCGTGGACATGGTCGTGGCATCAAAGCCCGAAGACAGGCGCCTTTTTATCGAAGAAGCAGCTGGTATCACACGCTACAAATCCCGAAAGGAGGTCGCATTAAAGAAACTCGAGCAGACAAAGCAAAATTTGCTCCGTATTGGAGATCTGATATCCGAAGTAAAGCGCCAGAGTGTTTCTTTAAAAAGACAAGCATCCAAGGCCGAACGTTATCGACAGCTCAATGCTCGTCTACGGGAACTCGATATCAGCCTACATGCGCATAAGTGTAACGTGACCAGGGAAGAGTACCATCGCGTTAAGGCAGAACTGGACTCAAGCAGATCAGCATTAATCCAGCGAGAAACCGGATTTGACGCGGTTGAAGCGCAATTGGAGCAATCTCGTATCGCTGTTCTACAAACCGAGACTCAGCTCAAGGAGTTGTTGGAAGCGCGTCATAAAGTTGATCTAGAACTTACGTCAACCAGGAGCCGAATAGACTCAGACCGCCAACGCGTATCGGAGTTGCAGGACCGGCAAAAAAGGCGCTCCTTGGAGACAGAGGCCCTCAACAAAAGAATAGAACAATCCTCCATCAAAACACAGGAATTAAAGACCCGCAGCTCTGCTGTTCAGGCTGACACTGACGCCGCAACAAAGGAACTGAATGAGGCCCTTGGCGAATCACAACAATCGGAGCAAGACCTCGCCACTCATAGGCAAAGATTAGACCAACTTAAGGATGCTCAATTCAATATTCTCCAGGAAACGGCTCAACAACGGAATCGTAGAGAAACTCTTGCCAAACGTCGCACAGAAATCGTAAACGGGCTCGCAAAAATTGAGAGAGATTCCGAATCTATCATTTCACGGCTCAAGATTGATGAGAATGAAAAAAGCTTGGTAGCCGATGAAATAGTTCGGGTTCTCCAACTCCGGCGAGAATGCGTCCAGAAAAAAGAGGAACTCTCCGCAACGCGGGATGAAGCCTCGAAATCAATCGGTTCGCTTAGAAAGGAATTGGCTCAAACTGAAAAGATTACCGCCGCGGATCAGGCCAGACTTCAGTCACTCGAAGAAATGCAGCGGGATTACGTGGTATATGGCGACGGCGTCCGGCTCCTGATGAAAAGTCGAGAAGACCAACCAAAAGAATATTTACTTGGGCCACTTGCCGAAGCAATCGAGGTTTCGGAGGAATTTCAAGAAGCACTTACAGCGGCTCTTGGCGAGCGCCTGGGGCATGTTGTAGTCACCTCGACTCGTGACGGGATTGAAGCAGCAAATCAGCTCAAAGAGGCCGATGCAGGTAGGACGACTCTTATCCCCCTTTTTCCGAGAAGACTTTCCGAAGCAGATGACAATCACACCCCGCCCGGCCTTTTGCGACTTAAGGACGTCGTCCGTTTCCGGAATGGCTTTGAAGAACTTGGGGATTTTCTTCTGGACCGCTGCTTTCTTGTTGAAAATATCGAACAAGCGGTTGAGATATGGGAGACAAACGGAATACATGTTGACCTGGTTACGATCCGAGGTGAGGTGCTTAACCGTTATGGAGAAATCACGGGTGGGTCGCAGGAAAACGGTCGGAAAGAGGTATTTGAAAAACGCCGCGAAATAGAGTCACTTAAGACCAGAGTGTCGGAGCTCGAAACGAGCATTGCTCAAATACAAAGCATACTAAATGAACGAGAATCGCACTTCGAAAAACTCACCGCTGAACTGGAGGAAACGGACCACCTGATTTCGGATTTGAATTTGAAAGAAGTCCGCCTTAAGAGCGATCAGGAACGATTGGAAACACAGCTAACAGCGACCCGCCGCCGCGTTGAAGTAATTGGCTTAGAACGAGAGCGTCTCAATAAAGAAGAGAGTGAGATTGCAATACAACTTGAGCAATCTGATCTCGCCGCGGCGTCACTTGAAAAGACCCGCCTGGAACTCGAAACGGAAAAACAGGAAATACAAAAAGCAACTGAACAACTGGAACTCTCACTTCGGGACAGGTTTCATCGAACCGAGCAAATCCGTGTTCGGTTGGCTCAACTTGAAGAGCGAGGGCACTCTCTGGAACGTGAGCTACGATCTTCCAATGAGAGTGTGACACAATATGAGAACCAATTGTGCGAGCTTTTGGATGAAATTTCTCTGAGCGAACAGGACAGCAAAAGATTGGCCGAGGAAATAGAGGCATCCGAGACCAAAGAAAAGCAGCTCATGATGCAGCATGAGGAGCAGGGGTTGCAAATTGAGGCGCTCAAAAGAAGTTCAGCGGAGTTGTCGTCGCGTTTGCGGGACTTTGACGAGCAATCAGCCTCCCTGGCAAGATCAGTGAGCGAATTACGTAAATCCGTGCACGCGCAAGAAATGGAATCGGTTCGTCTCGAACAAATGCTAGCAGATTTGGTGGAAAAGATATTGGAGCGTCATCATGTGGACCCCCGCAATGTTCCCACGCCGGAAATCGTTCCAGGCGAGGAAGAAATTGCGGAGATGAAAACCAAACTTGAATCTTTGGGCGAGGTTAACCTGGCTGCCATCACTGAAAGCCGTTTGACCGAAGAACGGCTTACATTTCTCTTGGAGCAAGAGGATGATTTAAACAAGGCTGTGGATTCGCTTTACCTTACGATCAATACTATCAACAAAACTACCACTGAACGCTTTCGGGCTGCTTTTGACAGTGTTAATGAACAATTTCAGGAGATCTTTCCATTCCTATTCAGAGGTGGCGAAGGACGCCTGGAATTAACCAATGAAGACGATCTCTTGGAATCCGGTGTGGAAATTATGGCCAGGCCACCCGGCAAAAGGATACAAAATATGGACCTGCTATCCGGCGGCGAAAAAGCCTTGACGGCCGAAGCGCTTATTTTCTCTATATTCCTTACCCGCCCTTCCCCATTTTGTCTTTTGGACGAGGTTGACGCCCCCTTAGACGATGCAAACCTAGCCCGGTTTCACGAAATGCTCCGAAGGCTGTCCGACAAGACCCAGTTCCTTTTTATTACCCACAATAAACGGAGCATGCAGGAGGCTGATTCGCTCTACGGCATAACGATGGAAGAGCCCGGAGCTTCAAGCATTGTTTCAGTAGAGTTTGTGAACTAATTCCGTGAAATACCATCGCCATCCTTTTCTGAGCAACAGCATTTGTTGAATGCCGCTCTACGTGTACACCTTTTCATTTAAATGGCACTGCCGCCTAGTTTTTATTGACAAAACATACCATAAATTATATTAATTGGCTCGATTTTGTGATGTAATTTATAGAAACATTTTGCAACATACTGTTAACATGAAGAATATACTAATTACGATCTGGCTAACCATACTCTGCTTCCTTCTATTATCCAATGTTCACGCATGGGAAATGCCCGGATGTCTTCGTGTGGACGGCGGCTCTAGAATGTGGTTCACCACTCTTCAAGGGGATCTTATTCAGAGCGATCGTACGAAACTCGATTTGGTGGAAAATTTGGGGCTGAAAGGAGATGATCTCGTTTGGAGTTATTCTATTGGCGCACGAATCAAGAACATACATGTTTTGCGCTTGCGAGCTGAGCCGTATGACATTTATGACCAACCCGGAGGCGGTTCTTCGCTGCGAGTCAGGGATCTTCGTATAGGTTACGATCTGGATTTCTACATGTCTCCCCAGGTGTTATTCGGAGCGAATATCGACCTCGATGTGCTCAATGTTGATACACGCGTAGCCAATGTAACCGTTGCCAATTCTTCTTTCAGCTATAATAACAACAACACCCGAACAGTTCCGACACTCGGTTTTCATACTACCTTTTATCCGATTATGACCGGGATATCACTACGACCGACTGCATCGGCTCGTGTTAACTGGTGGAATTATCAGAACCTAGAGACCTGGGATTGGGAGGCCGGCGGCGGAGTAGATATTCCTGTGACCAAACTTTGGACCTGGAGCGTGAACGCGGGCTATAGATTCTGGCACATTAAATTCAAGCGGAACATCGACACCCTGGATATGAATCGCTCCGGCTTCTTCCTAGAATCATCGGTCCTCTTCTAATAGCATGTATCACAGATTCACCCGCTCCAAAATTATTCCGGACCTAAAGCCGTTGGACACTCGAGAATGAAATTAAATACAAGAATAGGATAGGAAACGAGGGGGAAGTAACAAACGTCCCCATCAGTCCGATCCAGCTTATTCATATACTTGGATTTTTAGCAGGGATCCTCAAGCCCTTTTCTATACAAAAAAGGGCTCCACTGAAAATCTTCAAAAACTCTCAACAAATACCGGCAGCCACTTTGGCCTCCAGGTGCTCCATTAAGCGTGACAAAATTTCCCCGGCACTTCCCGTAACCATTATATCTGTCACTCTTTGGTGCAGCGCGGATGGCTCGCGGTTGACTTCGATTACTTTCGCCGGGGGATTCTTGAGTTTAACCTCGATGGGGATCTGAGCCGCCGGGAAAACCTGCAAAGAAGTCCCCACGACAAGCAAAACGTCGCATTTTCGAGTCTGCACTTGCGAAACCATAAGGGCTTTGGATGGAATCGCCTCACCGAAAAACACAGCGTCCGGCTTGAGCACTCCGAGACATTTCCGGCACCTTGGTGGATCTTGTTCTCCGGATGAAATGCGAGCCTCAACGTCTTCGATCGGTTCCAGTTCGCGGCATTTCATGCACACGGCTCTGAGCATATTGCCATGGAACTCAACCACCTCAACTGACCCCGCTCTCTGATGCAAATTATCGACATTTTGTGTGATTATGCATTTCAAAATTCCCATCTGTTCCATTTTGGCAAGTGCATAATGAGCGGGATTAGGTTTGGCCGAAGCCATGTCAAAATCGCCTGAAATCTTCAGATCCCAATGCAATTTCCAGAACCGTGAAGGATTCTGAAGAAAGCGATCTATCGAAAATTCGCCAGGATCCACTCGCGTCCAAAGGCCTCCCGGACTTCTGAAATCAGGTATGCCGGATTCGGTGCTGATCCCGGCCCCAGTGAGTGCGACTACGTTTTTTGCTTGGAGTAAGCATTCTGCGATGTCGGTAATTGCTTCTTCCATGGGAACTCCTTATATAGAATAGTATAATATAAGGGTAAATTGAATCGCGCAACCGTTTTCATCCAACCCGCATAAACCACAGAGATCGCGGGAATCAAGCTGGATTTCATTCCAAACGACCGAGTGATTCGTTGCGCACGGGATTGATTGAGATATTTTCTCAGAACGGCAGCATGGACGGCATTTCTGTGGTGCAACGAGAAGTTCCCCAAATCCCGGGGGTACGTCCCGTCCCTCTCGATCTCTAAGCATCTCCTGAAATATTCATTTGAGCCACTTTTTCGACGTTATACCTGTCCCGCTGACGCGCCGTACGACTCTCGCATGTCTACGATCAATCTGACAGGCTCTCTTCAGGCTTTGGCCTTGACAGGTGGATGCTTCAGAATAATATGGTACACATAATAGTCGTGCCTGCTGGTCTGTTTCGTAAGCAGGAATTAAATTGTGAGAAGAATACATGGACCATGACCGTGAATTAGTTGACAGAGTTATTAAAGGAGATTATTACGCATTCGAATTATTGGTAGAAAAACATCAAGGAAGAATATATCGTCATTTAAGAAAAATGGTCAGAGATTACGACGTGGCGGAGGATCTGCTTCAAGAGACTTTTCTGAGCGCGTACAAGGGCCTGACCAGATTTAGTGGAAATTCTTCCTTCTCAACATGGCTATTTAGAATAGCCACCAATGCAGCTTTGATGTTCCTGAGAAAGCACAAGCCGGATAGCATCCAGTACGATGATGAATTAAAATTGCGGGCTCGGGCAGATCATGAGCCGGCATCTCCTGAATTTTCCGACACTCCGCTTGAATTGTTGTTATCTGACGAAGGACGGAGAACAATCGAGAAAGCGATAGATGAGCTACCTCTGATGTACAGGACTGTCCTCATGTTGCGGGACGTGGAAGGTTTTTCGGTTCGAGAAGTCTCAAAAATCACCGATTCTTCAGTATCCGCTATCAAGTCTCGACTACATCGAGCCCGACATTCAGTGCGCGAGGCGCTGAACTCATATTATTCGGAACGCGATATGTACGCTAGGCGGGGAGCAACAGCAAAATGAAAACCTGTAAGGAGTTTTGCGACATGTTTTCCGATTATATAGACGGAGACATCTGCGAATCCGAGTGCAGTGTCATTGAAGAACATCTTCAAAGCTGCCCGCCTTGCGAGGTAATATTTCGGTCATTTAGGGCCAGCATAAAAATGTGCAACAAGGGAGTGTCCGATGAAATTCCGGAGAAAGTGCGTGAACGACTTAGGATATTCCTACGAGAGAATTGCAGAAAAGAGGGAACTTAATAATAGGGAGGAGTATTGAAATGGGTGAAAATTTACATCAGGTTTCTGACGGCGATTTCGAACAACAAATTTTAAAATCGGATCTTCCTGCGCTTGTCGATTTTTGGGCTGCGTGGTGTGGTCCATGTAAAACTGTCGGCCCGGTAGTCGAAGAATTGGCCGGCGAGTACGCCGGCAAAGTTAAAGTGGCAAAACTCAATGTAGACGATAACAAGGAAACACCGGCACGTTACGGGATCAGAGGCATACCTACACTGATACTGTTCAAGAACGGCGAGGTTGTGGATCAAATCGTGGGAGCTGTCCCCAAGAGCAAAATAAAGGAATTGCTCGACAAGGTCTGAGGGCATGGATACGGATCTCATTATTCTCGGTGGCGGACCTGCAGGACTTACGGCTGGGATGTACGCGGCGCGCTCGGGTATTCCCCTGCTGTTATTTGAAAGAGCAGTCCCCGGTGGTCAGATGGCCGCCACCGAGTTGGTTTGTAACTACCCGGGGTTCCCGGAGCCTATATTCGGGATTGATTTAGCTCAGAAAATGGAAGCTCACGCTCGAGCATTCGGTGTTGAAATTGTTCAGATGGACATTCAGAATGTCTCGAAAACTGACGATGGCTTTTCATTGACAGCGGACGGAGGCCAAGTTCACACCTGCCGCGTCTTGATTCTTGCCACAGGGGCCTCGCCGGTCAGACTGGGAATACCGGGCGAGTTGGAGTTTGCAGGCAAAGGAGTGAGTTATTGCGCTATTTGCGACGGCCCTTTCTTCCGCGATGTCGAAATCGCGGTCGTCGGAGGAGGTGATTCTGCCGTGGAAGAAGCGGTGTACCTCACCCGATTTGCCCGAAAAGTCCATTTGATTCATAGAAGAGACCAACTTCGTGCCTGCCGGAAAATCCAAGAGAAAGCTTTTGAAGAGCCCAAGTTAGTGATCCACTGGAAAACCATTCCTGTAGTAGTTTCGGGCGACAGCGGAGTCACTACTCTAAAAATTCGCTCGGTAACTACTGGTGCTGAAGAGGATCTTCATGTAGCTGGAGTGTTTTTTTATGTCGGCTTGTATCCCAATCATGTTGGAGGGGTCTTGGAGTTGGCCAAAACGGATTCCAGAGGGTTTATCATCACGGATACAAGTCTGGCTTGCTCGACTCAGGGCCTGTTTGCGGCAGGCGACATACGTTCGAAAGATCTCAGGCAAGTGGCCACGGCCGTCGGAGATGGTGCCTCTGCCGCACACAGCGCTCAACTATATTTGGAAAATTTTACAAAAAGAAATCAGAATTAGTTCCGGCTGTCTCCAACCAGATAGGATTCTCAAAATCGTTATTTCATTGGCCCATTGAACCACCACGGCTCCGGATCGAAAAAATCCTGAGGACCTCCGTAAGATTTATCTCGCGTGCCGTACAGCGGCTCTATTGTCGGCCCGAATTCAGGCTTCCAAAATGTAAGGATTTCCATAGCGCCGACCGTGAATCTTCTCACCCCTAAATAAAGACCGGTGGCCGCCCCAGCGATGAAACCATTTCCGGCTCCTGCCAGGTACCCCTGAAGAGCTCCGTCATACGCGCCTACATATGACCCATTGAGCACCGCATCATTTATATTGGCATAAATTTCGTGTGGCGCGAATATAACATTCATTACTCCTCTGCCGAGTTTCCAGGCCGGCAAGCTTCTGTCAAACCTTTTTAAATCGTCAAAATCGGTTTCATAAGCGAACGACAAACAAGTGATTACTAACATCAATGTAACAGCAATAGCAGCTGTTAGGGTTCTTTTCATCACGTCCTCCGGTGACCAATTGTTTGTCGCCTTTGTGCAAAAACACCGCCGATCTGCTCAAAGTATGGCGACGCGGTCATATGAAACTCTGAATCCAGTTGAGTATCAGAGTCACGAATCTATGATATCATACAAGATCGAGAAAGACAACAAAACATTAGTAATTTTCCTGTGATGTTGAATATTACTAGAAACAACTTTTATAAAAAATCACCCTTGCTTACCGAATCCCCTCAATGTATTATTAATTCCGCCGTTTCTTCGGCATATCAACAGTACCGTTCACTTATGAAATGCATCATGAAAAAATGGCTTCTCGTTGCGCTGACTATCCTATTTCTTTCGGGTTGCGCTTTTGATAGCGTCTGGAAGTGGATTGATGAAATGGATTTCGAGCGGGATGATCAGACCATAAATATTGTGCGCTTTATAGTGAAGTAGCACTTATTGGGAGTTCCGGAAACTTTTTGAATAATATCCAGATCTTTTGGAGGCGGTATGGCAACATACGACATCGATAGAAAACTACTTGAGAGCAAATCTACGGAAGAAATATCGAAAATATTGAGAAACGAGCGGGATGATTATACTCCCGAAGCTATAGAAATACTCGAACAAATTCTTAAATCCAGAAGCATGGAAACTTCGTCCTCGCGCGCTAGTGACATTCAGCCTGCGGGTGTCCGCGTGGAGGGCTATCAAAATGCCAGAGATCCGGTCCGGACTCCCGGGGATGCGGTGAGAGAGCTCAATCATCTCTTGGCCGGAGTCATGAATGGAACAGTGGATCCGCAGGTTGCACAGGTGGCCTCGAACATTGTGATGGGAATTCTGAGGGCTATGGAAATGGAATTCATGCATGAACCAGAGGAGGGCTCGTGAGCGCGCTGACCACATCGGCTGTGGGAACAGCCGTTGATTTTGAAAAGGGTGGTGGACTTGTTCCCGCAATAGCCCAGGATGTGCGGACCGGTAAAGTACTTATGATGGCGTATATGAATCGTGAAGCGCTCGAAGCTACTCTAAAGGAAGGCCGTGCTTGCTACTGGAGCCGTACCAGACAGGAATTGTGGCGTAAGGGAGATACTTCGGGCGATATTCAGATTGTAAAGGACGTGCTGATAGATTGCGATCAGGATACTATTCTGCTGTTAGTCGAGCAGCAGGGCAAAGGGGCTTGCCACACGCGACGGTGGAGTTGTTTTTACAGACGCATCATCGGAGAAGGTAATTTTCAGGAAATAGATGACTAAAGAAACTCTAAAATTAATCATTCCAAAAGGAAGCCTCGAACAAGCAACAGTAGATCTGTTCCGCAGGGCCGGGTGGAATATCAATATTTCCCCGAGAAGCTACTTCCCGTCTGTAGATGACGACGAAATCATGCTGGCGCGGCTTAGAGCTCAAGAAATATCTCGCTATGTGGAATCAGGGACGTTTGACGCAGGTCTCACCGGTAAAGATTGGGTGCTGGAGAATGATTCAGATGTGGTGGTCATTGATGACCTGGTCTATTCGAAAGTCTCACCAACTCCTGCCCGTTGGGTTTTGGCCGTAGACGCGGAGTCAGAATACCAGGTCCCGGAAGATCTTGAAGGTAAGCGGATTGCCACTGAGCTGGTGCGGTTCACTCGAAAATTTTTCGCGGACCGTAATACAAATGTTGAAGTTGAATTCTCCTGGGGCAGCACTGAAGCCAAGGTCAGCGAAGGCGTGGTCGACGCAATCGTAGATGTTACCGAGACAGGAAGCACTCTGCGGGCCAACGGTCTGCGCATAATTCATACGTTACTCACTACAAATACGCAATTGATCGCGAATCGGGGAGCATACCAAAATCCTTTTAAAAGAGACAAGATCCAGCAGATTCATCTTTTGCTGCAGGCAGCATTGGAGGCCGCCAAGATGGTCGGTCTCAAGATGAATGTCCCCAAAGAAAATCTCGAAACCATAGTCAAGCTGCTTCCGTCGCTGAACGCACCCACAGTTTCGGGCCTTTATAGATCGGATTGGTTCGCTGTGGAGGTTGTAGTTTCAGAGCAAATAGTCCGTTCATTGATACCGCGTCTCTTGAAAGCAGGCGCCACCGGAATAATTGAATACGGCTTGAATAAAGTATTGTGAACTAGAAGAATTTTATGGATTAGTGAAAAACTCCCAATAATGTGCTCCCCGATAGTCAGGCATCCTACGGGACTATTTCTTCTCCGCTTCCATCAACCACAGCCCCGCACTTGTCTATGGAGCGGCTGACCAGCGCCAGCGCTTTCATTGCTCGTAGAGCGCGTTCTCCATCCACAATCGGTGTGGTCCCTTTCAGGATGGATTTGAAAAAATCATCAAATTCCCGTCGCAGCGGCTCTTCGTCCGGAATTGGGATCGTTTCCTCTCGCAGATTTCCCATGAAACATACGCCGTCCGTCATGGCGGGGAGTTGCTCCGCGCTGTACATAGTCAGGGCGTGCGCCAGCGTGTCCGCAACCAATTGTCGAGTCGGAGTGGTGACCGTAAGAGATCGCTCTTTTCGTGGAGAGCATTTCCCGGTCCAAAACACCGCAGTCGTACTGTTTTGAAACTCAATCCGCACGTGCGCGACATCGAGCTGATTCGAAAAGACCGGTCTGCCTATAGCGGTTATGGTTTTTATGGAGGAGTCGGCTATTTCCAGCACAAGATCAATGTCATGGATCAGCAAATCATGGAGTACATCCACATCCATACAGCGGGACCCGTCGAAAGGAGCCAATCTGCGCGCGTCAATAGAAATTATGTCCTCGGGAGTTTTTTGAACCAACTCGATC
Organism: Desulfomonilaceae bacterium; assembly: GCA_052144015.1. Lineage (GTDB taxonomy): Bacteria > Desulfobacterota > Desulfomonilia > Desulfomonilales > Desulfomonilaceae > DATJPW01. The sequence continues at coordinate 29,801 of JBKQRG010000479.1, read as the reverse complement.
AGTTTTGTCACTGCCGGATTGTAGCGCTCAACATGACCGACCATGAGAACCAGACCTGTTTGGCGAGCCAATTCCACGAGTCGGGCTGCGCCTTGAAGATTATGTGCTAAAGGCTTCTCCATCAACAGGTGAAGGCCCCTTTCCAGGCAGCGCCCACCGATCTCGGCGTGCAATGAAGTCGGGGCAGCCACTGTTATGGCATCAGCCCTGTCCATAAGCTCATCAAGCGTATTGAAACAAGCGCAGTCATGCAGACGACACATCTCATCGGCCCGTACGGAATCGGGATCGTAGAATCCAACCAGGGTCACAGCGGGACTTTGGTCGATGAGTCTTAGATGATGATTACCCATAGTTCCTACGCCGACCACGCCTACTCGAAGATTTTTTCCATAAGCTCTCATGATATTGGAAGATACACGTGGCATGTGCTGTTCGTCAAAGCCTAAACCGTTTACTTTCGCGAGTTATTTATGTTTATACTAATTGCCGACCCACATAGTATGGCAATGGCAAAGGAGTTTTGACAAATCCGCATCATCACTCTAGTCACAGAAACAAACCTGTCGCGCACATGTTGCTAATGGGTAAGCATCGGAGGTGGTCAGTTTTGAGGCATTTTGCGGCTATTCTCACCATTTTTTGTGTGCTTGCAGCGCCGGCTTGGGCGGCTGGGCCGATTTTTATCGGCGCATTTTTACCCATGACTGGAAATGTCGCTGCATATGGTCAGATGGGATGGTCAGGTATTACTGTAGCCAGAAAAATGGAACCTGCAGTCCTGGATAGAACCGTCGATGCGATCCTCGTGGACACTAAGTCCGAAAAAGTAGATGCAGCCAATGCTGTTGCCAGATTGATTGAAAGGGGCAAAGTAATAGCGATTATCGGCGAGATGATCTCAGGAAACACAATAGCTGGGGCTGATCTTGCGGAACGTCACCATATTCCCATAGTGTCCCCGACCGCAACAAATCCTATTGTGACTCAGGGCAAGCATTTCATTTTTCGTGTGTGTTTTATTGATCCGGACCAGGGGCGCGTTGCAGCGAAATTAGCTCTAGATCAGTTGAAGGCTAAAACCGCGGCTCTGATTTATGATATCGCTCAGGATTATAGCGCGGCGCTTGCCAAGTATTTCAATGAAGATTTCAGAGCTGGAGGAGGCAAGGTCGTCGTGGATCTCAAATTTAAAAGCGGCGACAGGGATTTCACTCCGCAGCTAAGCAGCATAAAAGCAGCCAAGCCGGACATAATATACGCCCCAATTTATTATACCGAGTGCGCGCTTGTGGCCAAGCAGGCCAGAAATATGGGACTGAACGTCCCGATCCTTGCCGGGGATGGAGTTCAGGCCCCGGAATTGATCCAACTAGGCGGCAAAGCTGTAGAGGATGTATATTTCACGGCTCATTTCCATAAAGCCATGATTTCTACCGAGCGAGGTCAGAAATTCATGGAATCATTTGAGAAAGAGACCGGTAAAGATCTGGATGCTTTTTCGGCAATGGCGGCAGATGCTTATTTCATCATTCTTGATGCAATTAAGCGGACCGGTAGCCCGGACCCTCAGAAAATTAGAGACGCTTTGGCCTCCACAAAAGATTTTGAGGGGGTCACCGGCAAAATAACACTGAAACCGGACGGAAACCCCATCAAGTCCATGGTGATCAATAAAGTGAAAAACGGCAAATTCGAATATGTCACGACTGTGACGCCCTAAGGTCGCTAACGTCAAACGTGGATTATTCATTCATTATTCAGCAGATCGTCTTCGGGTTAACACTTGGCTGTCTTTATGCACTCCTGGCCATTGGTTATTCAATGGTTTACGGCGTGTTGCGACTCATCAATTTTGCGCATGGCGACTTGCTCATGGTCTCGGCATATATCGCCTTTTTCGGAATTGTCATATTCCACTTGCCATTGATAGTCTCTTTCATCATTGCCATTGTGCTCACTGGCGGTTTGGGAATTCTCATAGATCGGGGTGCCTACAGGCCGCTCAGGAAAAGCCCGCGTATAAGCGCACTGATCACCGCGATAGGCGTATCATTTCTCCTTGAGAATCTGGGGATTGTATTTATAGGCGGACGTCCGAAGACCTTTTTCACACCTGCTTTTCTGGAACATCTGCTCACAATTGCGAAAGTTCAAATTCCATTCCTTTCCATCTGCGTATTCGCCGTAACCGCTTTTTGTCTTATGGGATTAATGTGGGTGGTTAATCGCTCACGCGTGGGAATGGCAATGAGGGCAATTTCCAGAGATATTGAGACCGTCAGATTGATGGGGATCGATGCGGATAGGGTCATTTCGTATACATTTTGCTTGGGCTCAGCCTTGGCCGCTGTGGGCGGAATCCTCTGGTGCATGAAATATCCTGCTTTGGAACCATTCATGGGGGTTATACCCGGTTTGAAGGCTTTTATAGCGGCTGTTTTGGGAGGAATAGGCAGTGTAAAGGGCGCTGCAGTGGGAGGCCTAATATTAGGTTTGGCCGAAATTCTCATAGTCGCCATTCAACCTGAATGGTCTGGATATCGAGACGCCATCGCCTTTGCTGTTCTAATTGTGATTCTTTTGACACGTCCCACCGGTATAATCGGCCAGGAATTGCCCGATTGAATCGGATGGACCACAGCGCTATGTGTTTAAATCCGGAAACAAGAAACATAAGGTTTTGAAAGATACTTCAGCCCGTGATCGTATTTTAACTGCTGCAGCCATAGCATTGGCTATGGCATTCCTATGGTACGCCGACCGCCATTTTAGCGACTATTCTATACGAATACTGAATACCGTAGCTATTTACATAATATTAGCAGTAAGTTACAACCTAATCAACGGCGTGGCCGGGCAATTTTCCCTTGGCCCGAATGCCTTTCTGGCTGTTGGTGCTTACACCAGCGCTATATTGAGCCTGGCGCCGGAAGAGAAATTACGAAGCTTCATTTTGCAGCCAATGGCATGGCCGTTATCCGAAATCAGCGTTTCCTTTCCTATTTCCCTGCTGGCAGCGGGTTTGGTAACGGCTTTCCTGGGATTGTTAATGGCTATTCCGGTTTTTCGCGTTCGAGGTGACTACCTGGCGATAGTCACACTCGGGTTTGGCGAAGTTGTCCAATTATTCGCAAATAATCTGATTTCGATTACAAATGGGCCACTAGGATTGAAAGGTCTTGCACCGTACACGAATCTTTGGTGGAGCTGGGGCATTTGCCTCCTGACTGTTTTTTGCACAATTCGTTTGGTTAACTCTTCTTATGGGCGGGCAATGAAGGCCATTCGGGAAGATGAAACAGCAGCGGAAGCTATGGGAATCGACGCGTTCCGAACGAAAACCCTTGCATTTGCATTCAGCGCATTTTTCCAGGGAATCGCAGGCGGCCTGTTGGCCCATTTGGTAACCACAATCTCCCCTTCCCTTTTTGGTTTTCTTCTGACTTTTAATCTTTTGATAATTATCGTCATTGGGGGTCTGGGAAGCACAACGGGATCGGTTATTGCCGCTGTGCTGTTTGCCTGGGGAGGAGAGCTGCTGAGAGTTGTTGAAGAGCCGATGACGATCTTCGGCTATTACGTTGAAGGAATTCCAGGGATGCGCATGGTCATTTTTTCTGTAATTCTAATCCTGGTAATGCTCTTTGCCCGAAGCGGGATTATGGGAAGAAACGAATTCTCTTGGCAAGGTTCTTTCAGTTTTTTGCGCAGAATCGTTCACAGGCTGAGGATCGCATGAGTGAGCCTCTTTTCAGAACCGAAAAACTTTCAGTTAGATTCGGAGGGTTAGCAGCGCTGACCGGTCTGGATCTGGAAATCCAAAAAGGCGAAATCATTGGACTGATCGGACCCAATGGAGCAGGTAAGACTACAGCTTTCAATGCGGTCACAGGGCTCGCAAAGCCGGTTTCCGGCAAAGTTATCTTTCACGGACAAGATGTAACAGGTTGGACTGCAACCAAAGTCGCTCGCAACGGAATCGCTCGCACATTTCAGAATATAAGACTCTATACGGATTTAACTCTTGTGGAGAACGTTATGATTGCGGGCCACGCGGCGATTCGCTACTCGTTTCTGGAAGCTGTCGCAGGAGTGGGGCGCTTCTCTCACGATGAACGAGAACTTCGGAGCAAGGCCGAAAATCTCCTGAAATTGATGGGGTTGATCAATATGGCCGAGGAAAAGGCCCAATCATTACCGTATGGTAGTCAGCGGAAACTGGAAGTGGCCCGCGCCTTGGCGCTTAATCCCAGGTTGCTTTTGTTGGATGAACCGGTGGCGGGAATGAACCCTGTTGAAACCATTGAATTCGGCGAGCTTCTCGGGACCCTACACAAGGACCTCGGTCTCACAGTATGTCTTATAGACCACGATATGGGCTTTGTAATGGATGTCTGTCACAAAATTAGGGTAATCGATCACGGTTTGCCTATCGCGTGGGGCGCCCCTGAAGAGATTCGGAATAATGAAAAAGTAATTGAAGCATATCTGGGAACCAGTTAAACACCTGGACTGAAGCAATGTTGGAAATAGAAGATTTACATGTTGATTACGGAGGAATTCGCGCCTTAAAGGGAGTCACCTTCAGTGTCCAGGAGCAATGGATTGTGACCTTGCTCGGATCCAACGGAGCCGGAAAGAGTACAACAATCAGAGCTATTTCCGGTCTCGAAGGGATAACTTCGGGTCAGGTTCGATTCCGAGGAAGAATTATAAACGGTTTGCCGGTACACGAGATTCAGAAGCTTGGGTTGGTGCATGTCCCCGAAGGTAGAAAAATATTTGCTAATCTGACGGTGCGAGAAAACCTTTTGATGGGCGCTTACAATAATAACCAGAAGAATGATATTGAGCGCGCTCTGGAAAGGGTTATGTCCATATTCCCTCCACTTGAATCGCGACTGGATCAACTCGGAGGCACACTGTCAGGCGGTGAGCAGCAGATGTTAGCCATCGGCAGAGCACTGATGTCCGGACCTAAGCTCTTGATGATGGATGAACCTTCCTTGGGATTGGCCCCCCTGGTCACGGCCGACGTTTTTCGAGTAATACAGGAAATTCGTGAGGAAGGTGTAACAATATTCCTGGTCGAACAAAACGCCAACGCTGCTTTGAAAATTGCAGATTATGCACTGATTCTGGAAACCGGCAGAATTGCTCTTGAAGGTTCCGGCAAAGATTTGCTGAACAATCCGGAGGTTAAACGAGCATATCTCGGAGAAACTCGTCGGCAGAAGGAATTCTCATAAAAATGGAGGTACTGCCGCCACTTCATATGTCGAGAATTTATTCTCGGTCCATATAGTCACCCGCACTTGACGGAATGCTTACCCCAAAATTGCAGAATTTCTTGACTTAGCAATAGTCTGATGCTAGGAAGTGCCCGGCCTCAACCTCGGGGGAGGGAGGGGCCGTCAAACCGGTAAACCGGTGGGTTCGGATGCCGGGCATCCTGCTCGCCGGTTTATTTTTTAATTTGGGTAACTTTACATGAGTCGACTAATGCTTTATAAAAATCGATTACAAGTTTGATCTCGCGTCAGGAAAGAATATCGTCAGTAGTTTCGGTGTCACAAAAGTGAGTACGATGAAGAAACCTCAAATTAAGCAAACTGAAGACACTGCGGAAAAATCAAATAGGAACATTTTCCAGGAGTACTCAGAAGCTTTCATCGTTGCCATCATATTAGCTATTCTGATACGGGGCTGTTTGGTGCAGGCTTTTAAAATTCCATCCAGTTCCATGGAACCTACCCTACTCGTTGGAGATCACATTCTAGTCAGCAAGTTCATTTACGGAATTCGCATTCCTTTTACAAACGCTCGTTGGCCTCATTTCACGGTTCCTAAGCCGGGGGACGTCATCGTATTTATTTGGCCTAAAGACCGGAGCAAAGATTTCATAAAGCGTGTGGTGGCGGTGGGAGGCGATACCGTCGAGGTTCGCGAGAAGCAAGTGTTCGTCAATGACGTACCGATAACAAATCCACACGCACATTTTTTCGGTAATCCCAGTAACGGCCGAAGAGGCAACTACGGTCCATCCCAGGTTCCAGCGGACCATCTTTTCGTCATGGGCGACAATCGGGATTTCAGCCAGGATAGCCGATCTTGGGGATTTGTACCGGTAGAAGACGTTAAGGGGGAGGCGTTCCTCATTTATTATTCGTCTCCATTTGAAAAGAACCACCCGACCGTGCAAGAGCAAGTGGCGGGTTTCCACGTTTCCCACGTGAATCGATGGCGCCGGTTCCTCAATATTATTCGATAGTATTGACATTCAGTTATCTGAAAATCTACACTTGAACAAAGTCACAGATTATTTGGTCCTATTGGCTGCGGGGAGTGCATTCGCGCGTACGCTGATGTAGTCACCTTATTCAGTTTCATGATAGGAATCGCTAAACCGCGCGTTTAGAGCAGTTCATGATTGAAAACGAATTCTTAATAAGACTAGTCTTTTTTGTAGGCGTTTTTTCCGCCGTGGCAGTAGCTGAATTGACCTTGCCCCGCCGGGCCCCGGTCACTTCGAAGTCTGCACGGTGGTTCACCAACATCGCGATTACCATTATAAACTCTGCCCTCTTACGCCTAATTTTTGGCGCTGCGGCAATTATGACGGCCTTGTATGCTTCGCAACATGATTGGGGGCTGTTTAACAACATTCACATCCCATACTGGGTAGCAATAGTTGTTTCGGTAATCGCATTGGATTTTGTCATATATCTTCAGCATGTGATGTTTCATGCTGTTCCGGCATTTTGGCGCTTACACATGATGCACCACGCGGATTTGGATTTCGATGTTACCACCGGCTCCCGCTTTCACCCCATAGAAATTCTGCTCTCTATGTTGATCAAGATTGCTGCCGTAGCTGTTTTAGGTGCACCTGCCATGGCGGTTTTGATTTTTGAAATACTTTTAAATGCCACTTCAATGTTTAATCATGGGAATATAAGGCTTCCACTAGGTTTGGATCGGCTGCTTCGACTCTTTGTGGTTACTCCGGATATGCACAGAGTCCATCATTCTGTTTTTCCTGCTGAGACCAACAGCAATTTCGGATTTAATATGCCATGGTGGGACCGTCTAATGGGAACTTACCGCGCGCAACCTTCTCTTGGACATGAAGGCATGACTATCGGCCTCAATCAGTTCAGGGACCCTTCAGTCTTGACGCTTGCTAGGCTATTGATTCTACCTTTTGTTGGAGCTTTGGGTAATTATCCGATTAACCGCCGGGGAACCGGCAGGACCGTCGAATAATGGAGTCCTAATGCTCGTACGGAGATGTAGGTCCAGCGAAATGTCGGATCATCTGCTATGACTGGTTGCATAGACGACACGCCTGTCGATGGAGAGACTTGCAGGAAGTCGGCCCTATCAGCAATTCCGGAACGTATGGAGATTTCCTCACTGAGCTCGCGAGGACACTTACCTGGAGCGACTACATCCAGAAGCTTGACTTTGTATTCAGTCCAACTTATCAATTGATTCAGCAAAAATAAGGTGTTTTTTTATGGATATTCGCCGCCTCGAAATTTTTTGCAAAGTGGTTGAACTGAAAAGCTTCACAAAGGCTGCTGAAAGCCTTTCTCTGGCTCAACCTACCGTAAGCGAACACATGCGCATACTCGAAGAGACGCTTAGTGAGAGGCTGCTCGACAGGCTAGGCCGTGAAGTCCTACCAACACCGGCCGGGAGAGTATTCTATCAATATGCGCGGAACATCATACGTTTGCGGGAAGAAGCCATACAAAGCCTGGAGCAGTTTAAAGGCCAATTATCGGGACATCTGATTCTTGGGGCAAGCACAATCCCGGGAAATTATGTGTTGCCTAAATTTATTGGCGAATTCAAAGCTCATCATCCTGCTATCAGGATCACATTAGGAATCGGTAACACAGCAACCATAACTGAACAGGTCTTGGAGGGAGACATCGAGGCGGGCGTGGTCGGCTCCATCTCCAGTGACCGCAGGATAGTTTCCGAGAAGCTGTTCTCCGATGAACTGGTCTTAGCAGTGCCTCCGGAACATCCGTGGGCATCGACATCTGCAATTTCAATGGATCAATTGGCGTTGGAGGGTTTTATTCTCAGACAAAAAGGCTCGGGAACGCGGATCGTAATGTCCCGTATTCTCGAGGAAAACGGTTTTGATGTTTCAAAGCTTTCCGTAATAGCTGAGATGGGCAGCACAGAAGCTATACGCCAGGCGATCAAAGCACGGATCGGTATTTCGATCTTGTCTTTTCAAGCAATAGCCGAGGACGTCGAACGAGACCTCTTGGCCACCGTTCAAATCAAAGGGGTGCGCTTTTGTCGACCACTGTATTTGATTCAACGACGGAGTCGCGGCATCTCACCACTGTGTTCGGCGTTTCTTGATTACTTGCGGAATCTGGTCAAATCTGATGAGGCCCCGATCAGAAATGCTTGAACAGTCCGGGCCAATCAATTAACTTGTTACATAAGACGCATGTGCAATCTTCGTAGATGAATTGGGGAGGGACTTCGCTATGCCTGAATTTGGAAACAGCTTTTCCGGCTTGGCAAATGACAGAAAGGTTACTCATTCGGAACTTGTTCGAGCAATTCGCTTCTTTATAGCCGCGGAATATGAAGCAATCCAATTGTACGAGCAGCTTGCCGAATCCACTGACAATGAACTTGTGAAAAAAGTGCTTTTGGATATAGCACGTGAAGAGGTCGTTCACGCAGGAGAGTTCCTCAGGCTTTTGAAGGAGCTTCAGCCCGACGAGGAAGCTAATTACGGAGAAGGGACCGAAGAAGTAGAGGAAATGATAGCTGAATTGAAGAAATAGTTGCGGCTCTATTCTTTTGAAAATGCATTGATATTCGGATGAAAGGGTGGACGTATGGAAACTTATTACGATCCCAAAGATTTGCCGAAGTTCTCTGAAATAGGTGAGGAAGCCTCTGAATTGGCAAAAAAATTTTTTGATTATTATTCCGCGGTCTTCGCCGAAGGAAGCCTTAGCGAACGAGAGAAGGCTCTCATAGCTCTAGCTGTTGCGCATACTATCCAATGTCCATACTGCATCGATGCTTATACGCAGGCCTGTCTGGAAAAAGGCTCAAATCTGGCCGAAATGACTGAGGCGCTGCACGTTGCGGTCTCAATTCGAGGTGGGGCTTCGCTCGTTCATGGTCTGCAAATGCGCAATGTAGCCAAAAAATTATCCATGTGAATCAATTTGAAGTGAGAACACGATGGGTAGCGAGACGGGTTCCGCAAAAGATTTAGTCGCGTCCAGCTCAACGCGGTGTTTCTCTCAGGTCCTTTCCGGGTTCGGACTTAGGTTGACCCGATCCGAAACCACCACGTTACAGGTGAATACAGGCCTTTTGTGTAACCAACTCTGCAAACACTGTCATCTGGAGGCAGGTCCCGAACGAACCGAAGTCATGGGGCTGGAAACGGTAGAACAGGTTATCGATTTCGCCCGGAAAACGAAATTCCAAGTGATTGACGTAACCGGAGGCGCGCCGGAATTAAATCCTAATCTGACGCACATAATCGCACAGCTTTCGGTGCTGGCGCCTAAAATAATGTTACGTACCAATTTAACGGCCCTTTATGAGTGCAATAGTGAGGTACTATTAGAGAACATAAGGGATAAACGCGTGGTGCTGGTAGCTTCTCTACCCTCTTTGAACTCGGGCCAATTGGAAGCTCAACGCGGAACAGGAAACTGGGGAAAAAGCCTTGCAATGCTGAGGCAGCTGAACGCCATTGGATATGGAAAATTGGATTCCGGTCTGGAATTGAATCTGGTCTGCAATCCCACTGGTGCTTTCTTACCGGCTTCCCAGGGGCAGGTGGAAGAGCGGTTTCGGTCAGAACTGGAGAGAAAATGGGGGATTGTTTTCTCACATCTATATGCCTTCGCAAATGTGCCTTTGGGCAGGTTTCGGCAGTGGTTAATAAAATCGGGGAATTTCGAAAAATATATGGGGAAACTGGTCTCCGCTTTCAACCAATGCGCTGTAGACAAACTCATGTGCCGTTCTCTTATCTCGGTTTCCTGGGATGGCTATTTGTACGATTGCGATTTCAATCAAGCCGAAGGAATCCCTGTTGGAGGCATTAGAACACATATTTCCGAAGTAAACGCCCCCCGCCCCGGGCACGCAAATAGCGGTGTCTGACCATTGTTACGCCTGCACTGCAGGACCAGGCTTTACATGAGGTGGATCAATCGCGGCCTGAGTTTCAGGTTACACTCAGGAATGATATCGTTTTGAGGACAAATTGATAATTCGTGCAAAGGAACCCCGGGACGCGGTGGTCCTGCTGTCCGGTGGGATAGACTCTAGCACTTGTCTCGCCATCGCCAAGAGCGAAGGGTACCGGCTCGATGCGATCAGTTTTAGATATCAGCAGCGTCACATTATAGAATTGCAGGCGGCCAACCGAGTTGCTCGAGCAATGGGAGTTTCGAAACATCTTGTTTTGGAATTGCCCCTTGGTCAGATTGGGGGATCTGCACTGACTTCCGATATTGAAGTTCCCAAGGATACAAATCCCGAAGAACTCGGCGGCGGAATACCGGTAACCTATGTCCCGGCGCGCAATACCATTTTTCTGGCATTCGCCGTCGCATGGGCGGAGGTCTTGGAAGCGGCGGATATTTTTGTTGGAGTTAACGCATTGGATTATTCAGGTTATCCGGATTGCCGGCCGGAGTATATAGCCGCTTTCGAACGAACAGCCAATCTGGGTATCAAAAAAGCGGTTGAAGGCGAACTAAGGATTCGAATTCACACCCCACTGATTCACCTGACCAAAGCCGAGATCATTCGCCGCGGCGTCGATTTGGGGCTCGACTACAGTATTACTCACTCATGTTATGATCCTGATGCTGCGGGCAGGGCTTGTGGTCACTGTGACAGTTGTATCATACGCAAGAAAGGTTTTCTGGAGGCAGGTGTCCCAGATCCGACTTACTACCGGGACGCGACATGATCGTTCACAGAGCTAATAACTTAAAGAGTTAGTGAACTCGTGTCCACGCTCTTGGCGAGCCGTGCTTTTATATTGTTAAGGGAAGACCCGACATAGAGATTGATCGCGGGCGCAGGCGTGTGAAGCGCCGCCAGGAACGTGTTGTTACGGCAGTGGAGTAAAACCAGGCGTGCTTTTTTGGGTTCTTCAGCGCTGGAGGCACTCAGGTTGGCATCAATTGCCCTGCTTTCAAGATAAGCTGCCCATCCGTGTTCAGATATGAATTCAATTGCCTCTTCTCGCTTATCCTTTGTCCCCGCCCTCGAGCCAACCACTCCGGGAAGCATGTCAACCGGTCCCCGAAACAACATTTCTTCCACAACAAAAGAATATCTTTTTCCGTGGAGGTCCACTTTGAAGGCCGCCCCCTGCATCATGTTTCTTTGCGTAGAAAACAGTTTCAGTGCCCAAGAATCATTTTTTTCCGGGTCCTTTATGACGTAAGTTGTAATTCCGTGTTTGGTTTCAGCCGCCCCAGAGCTGGGCAAGTCAATATCGGCCAATAAAGGTGCGGCCGTGGGGGCGTCCGTTCTCCGATGCGACTTCCAAGCTGTGTATTCTTCTATACTTAATATGCCTTTTCGAATCATCTTCTTCAAAAGTCGCTCGAACTCGCCCATAGTGAGGCCGTACTTCTCCAAAAAACCTTTGGTGCGAAGGCCGGCCCGTATATCTGCTAAAACTTGATCAATTCTTACTTTTCTTGCAGAACCTTGTTCACTCTCGGAGGGGAGTTTATCTGAAGGCATATTTGTCTTATCAGTCTGCGACATGTAACCGAAATTACCCTGCCATTGCAATTGTGTTTCGCCCACCCAAACAGGATCCGCAAACACTGCGTCGCATACCCGCGGTGGCCCAAGTTATCGCTGTTTTCCTTACACTATTCCCAAATATATAATAGCATATGATGAGGAAACTCGAATAGAATATTTCCTGAGATGAAAAGTTAAGCGCCGCTCTGTCAATCGTTTTTTTTATTTTACGAGGCGCTTTGGCTTCAATGTCATTCGGCAGAAGCGCTTCCACACTTGTAGCCAATGGCGAAAACGAAGTAAGATTAAATTAAGGGGAAATTTATAAAAGTTTGCAAATAGAAATTGTTAACAACCGTCATCAGGCGTGAGGGGCATAATAATATTGCAAAACACGGCCTTCACTAGAACTATGGCGCACTTATCTAATAGCGAGGGAGCATGAATAAATATTTCAGTGATAACGCTGATGCTGTGGGCCGAACACCACTGGTAAGATTGAATAAAATTTGCGGTCACACTACCGCTACAGTTCTGGCCAAGGTGGAGGGACGCAATCCCGCTTTTTCCGTGAAAGACCGCATCGGCGTGTACATGATTCGTGATGCTGAAGAAAGGGGCCTGCTCAAATCAGGCGTTGAAATCATCGAACCTACCAGTGGAAATACCGGCATTGCGCTAGCTTACGTCTGCGCAATAAAAGGTTATCCGCTCACGCTCGTCATGCCTGATACCATGAGTATCGAAAGACGAAAGGTCCTCAAAATATTCGGGGCCAAACTTATCCTTACGGAGGGGGCCAAAGGCATGAAAGGCGCGGTGGAAAAGGCGGAAGGAATTGTGCATTCCGCGCCGGACAAGTATTTTATGCCGCAGCAGTTCGAGAATCCTGCCAACGTGAAAGCTCATGAAGAGACGACAGGACCGGAATTGTGGGAGGCAACCGGCGGCCAAATAGATGTCCTGGTCAGTGGAATAGGAACGGGAGGGACGATCACCGGAATATCGCGGTACATAAAAAGTCAAAAAGGTAAAAACATTTATTCCGTTGGGGTGGAACCCGCAGAAAGTCCGGTAATAACGCAAACTTTGCAGGGGAAAGAGCCCATGCCGGGCCCACATAAAATACAGGGTATTGGAGCCGGTTTCATCCCCGATGTTCTTGATTTGAGCATAATTGATGATGTTCAACTAGTTTCCAGTGAAGAATCAATAGAATATGCGCGTCTGCTGGCGCGTCAGGAAGGAATGCTGTGTGGAATATCCTCCGGTGCGGCGACTCTTGCGGCAATCCGATTGGCACACCAAGAGCGTTTTCAAGAAAAAGTCATCGTGGTCATCCTCCCCAGTGCAGGAGAGCGTTATCTCAGCTCAGCGCTATTCGAGGGTATGATCGATTAGCCGGTCACTAGGGACATCCCAGAGCGGAAAAAGGTAAACCGTAAACACCAGCCATTCGAAGCTGGCGAAATTTACGGCGGATCCCTGTCGTAGTACGAATAATTACAGCGGGCAGATTTACGAGACCGTCTTCTCAAAATAGATGGCTATAATACATTTTCGATTCGTCGTTTGGAAATGGCCTGCTCGGGCGTTTGTCGAACTCCCACTACATAAAAAAGGCAATCCCGAATTGTGAGATAATCCAAATCTCTATATGGCTGCGGGAGACTAAGAAGTTGTGAAAAGGTCTGACACAATGCAACGAAGCAGAGAATCCTCGAGGTGAGATCAAATGAAAAAGGACGACTGCATATTCTGCAAAATCGCAGCGGGCGAAATACCCTGCTCAAAAATTTTTGAAGACCATACCACCCTGGCATTCATGGATATTGCGCCTCTGAATAAGGGCCATCTCCTGGTAATTCCAAAAAATCATTTTGACAATATCTTGGAAATCGATGAAGAAACCTATGGTCGGCTGTTTTCACTGATTTGCCGAATTGCAAAAGCGGTTGGTGCGAGCATAAGCCCTGATGGTATGACCGTTATGCAGCTGAACGGAAGAGCTTCGGATCAAGTAGTCCCGCACCTGCACATTCACATTGTCCCCAGGTGGACGGGAGACGGTCTAGCGCTCTCAGCCTGGGAGGCAGTTCCCGGCGACATGAAGGATATATCGAGTGATGCCGAGAGTATCAAATCCAAGCTATCCAGCTAATCCGATGCTTTGGTCGGCTGGACTCAATGCCTGACATTGAAAAAACCAACCCAAAGTCTTCGGACAAAGTGACCCCGGAACGCCAAATAGGGTCATATACGGATTTCTTTAATTATTTCGGCCAGGACCGATGGATTCATTCATGGTTTGCCGAAAAAAGGACAAAAATATTCTCTTCACTGGTTGAGCCTTTCCGGCGGCTAGGACTGGCGCCTGATACAATTTCGTATACCGGGATCGCTTTTCTCGCCGGGGTGATTCTCTATTTCGTGAGGAAACCGTCAGTGGCGGTGATGTTTCTCGCCGGACATATCATTTGTGACGGTCTGGACGGTGTTTTCGCGCGACATGCCCGAAAGGCGTCACAATCAGGCGCTTTTACTGATTTGGTTTGCGATCAGCTTGGTATGCTGGTTGTTGCAATGGCGTCTGTTTTTCATCATCTTGTGGCTCCGTTACTTGGGGCCGTATATATGGTCCTATACCTTATTGTGGTGGGATTCGGCGTAATCATCAATGCTATGGGTTTGGGCACGCGGGTCACTATAACCAGCAAATATTTTCTTTATATTGTATACGCAATTTGGGCTGGCTGGCAGGTAAATCTATTCACGCCACTTATGTCTTTTTTCTCGACGATAATGGCTATCGAGGTGGTGATCGGTTACATCCGACTGAAGGCGGGAATAAGAAAGAAGTATGATTCGGGCATAAAATTCGACCTGGGGGGCACATATTCAAGCAAGCTCAATTATGCACTGAATCTTGCGATCCCACTTGGAATGCTGGCGAGTATTCTCATTTATGGGAATCAGATTCCCATCAGGGCCATGATTGATAAGCCCGGGTTTAAGGTCAATTGGCAAGAAGGGGATCGTCTCATATCGGTTGAAGAAAAAGCGCAAATCCTGGGCGTGGGAGTAAACGGCGAGGCCTTCCTCCCGCTGCTGCGTGATGAGGCGGGTTTTCTCGAAATGCGAAGCATAGTTCCGACTGATCCCAAGCGAGGAGAATCCTTCGCTGTTCCTTATTATGTGTCGCCGGTAATCAGCACCTTTCCAGTCTATGATAACGTGGTTCTGATAGCAGACAACACGACTCGTCTTGTGCTGGGGATAGATTTGAATGCCTCGTTTATTGCCAAAAGGGCCATTATCACTTTCACAGTTCCTATGGGCTATCTCCATGTGACTGCAATGACCGCCGGCGAGTGGAATGGAAAAACCGTTTGGTTGGCCGCGAATTATCTATATACACGGAAAACCTATGTCATCGATCCGGATAAAGCCTTGAATAAAGGCTCTCTCTTGGGAGGAGTGACCGCCGGCTATACAAATGCAGGGTTCCCGTCCGGTATAACCTACATTCAAGGAACAGTGATGGAGTTGAACAAATCTCCTTTGAATGAACTCATCTATGCAGCCCCCATTAGTCGATTAATAGGCGGTCCGAATCTTCTGAACGCGCGACACATATCTTTTGCACCCCCCGAAGCGGATTCGTTCGGTCCCTTTCATTACGGACATGATCTAATCATGGTATCTCGCCAAGGAAAGTTATTTCGTGCTCCGCTGTCAAAAATTCTTCCTCAATCTCAATCGGCAAGCAGCCTCCCTTAGGGTGATCATGACTTAATCATTGATTACCTGTCCATTTCGGAGCATACATTAAGCAATCTGAGAATAATCGGACAAATTGGTAAAGATTGAATGAAAAGCATACGAAATTTTTCAATAATCGCTCACATCGATCACGGGAAATCGACTCTTGCGGATCGGCTTCTGCAGATCACGGGAGTAGTCGGCGATCATGAATTTCGCGATCAGATGCTCGATACTATGGATATCGAGAGGGAACGAGGCATAACGATCAAGAGCCAGAGTGTGGCGTTGCCTTATCGTGGCCAAAACGGCGAGGACTACGTGCTTAATCTCATTGACACTCCGGGCCATGCGGATTTTTATTACGAGGTCTCACGAGCCTTGGTTTCGTGTGAGGGAGCGCTCCTCGTCATCGATGCATCGCAAGGGGTGGAAGCCCAAACTCTAGCTAATTTCTATATGGCCCTGGAACAGAATCTCGCGATTATTCCGGTAATTAACAAAATCGATTTACCCGCTGCGGATGTGGAAGCGGTGAAGGCCCAAATCGAAAAAGACCTGGGTCTAGATTCGGAATCTGCTATATGCATATCAGCTAAGGAAGGCATTGGAACTGAGGAGGTCCTCGAGGCCATTGTCCACAGGATACCCCCGCCTAAAGGTAATCCGGACGCTCCGCTGAAGGCTCTAATTTTCGATTCACATTGGGATCCCTACCGAGGCACCATAGTGCATCTGCGACTGTTTGACGGAAGAATAAGGCAGGGTGACACGATTCGATTCTGGTCTAATGGAACGAGTTACAGGGTTGAAGAAACAGGGATTTTCAAAATCGAGAGAGAGCCTCGTCAAGTTATTCAAGCCGGAGAAGTTGGGTATATCATCGCTGGAATAAAGACCGTGAGCGATACAAGGATAGGCGATACGGTAACACTGGACAATAGGCCTTGTGATGCGCCGCTGAAAGGCTTTCAAATAGTCAAACCGGTAGTTTTCTCCTCTTTTTACCCTATCGCTTCAGATGATTACGAAGCCCTCGCAGAAGCCCTGGAAAAACTTAAACTCAATGACGCGGCCCTCACGTTTGAGAACGACCATTCTACAGCCTTAGGCCATGGCTTCAGATGTGGATTTCTGGGACTGCTCCATCTTGAAATTGTACAGGAACGGCTGGAGCGGGAGTTCAATCTTTCACTGATCTTGACGGCCCCCTCGGTTCAATATCTGCTTAGGTTGAAGGATGGGAGCGAAGGAATTATTGATAATCCAGCTAAATATCCGGATCCCGTAGCCATTGAGAAATCCAACGAGCCGTTCATTCGTGCCACGATTATCGTTCCCGAGCAATATGTAGGCGGAGTAATCAGTCTATGCATAGATCGTAGGGGAGTTCAGAAAGAATTCAGATATTTGGATTCAACCCGCGCCGAGCTGATGTTCGATCTGCCCCTTGCTGAAGTGCTCTTTGATTTTTATGACAGGCTTAAGTCCGTCTCTCGAGGTTATGCGTCATTTGATTATGAGTTTCTGGAGTACCGCGCCACCGATCTAGTCAAAGTCGACATTTTGGTTGCAGGAGAAAGAGTCGATGCCCTATCTATGTTGGTTCATAGCGACCGTGCTTACCAAAGAGCTCGTCGGGCGTGCGAAAGATTGAGAAAGGAAATACCGAGACAACTTTTCAAGGTGGCCATTCAGGGAGCCATTGGAGGCAAGATTATCGCCAGAGAAACGGTTTCCCCTCTTCGCAAAGACGTGACCGCCAAATGTTATGGCGGAGATATCACACGAAAAAAGAAGCTCCTGGAAAAACAAAAAGAAGGCAAAAAACGGATGAAACAAGTAGGCAACGTCTCGATCCCCCAATCCGCATTCCTGGCTGTGCTCAAGACTGACGAGGATGAGTAAGACCTCTTTGGGATTATCAAAAGCTTTACAAAATCCAATTTGCCCGGTAAAGGCGCCGGGCTACCACTGTGCAGGTAATAACCGGTCTCCGTGCCGGTTAGATTGCTTAGAAAACCGTTTAGCGAGACCTCCGCTCATTCCAAGGGAGGAGCGGGGCGCACGACAAAAGTCCCGGTCGCGTGGGCTACAAGTTTATTTTTCCCGTCGTATAGACGCATTTCCGCGATTTTTTGGCGCTTCCCGGATTTTAGCATACTGCCTACAGCTCGGAGAGACGTCTGCCTTGCCGACGCAAGATAGTGTACGGACATTTCCGTTGTTGCAACAAAACAACGTTCCTCGTTTGAGAGGGCAGCAGTGAAGCCACCTGCGATGTCCAGCAAAGTTGCAAAAACACCGCCGTGTACGAGACGCTGAAGGTTATCCAAATTCGGATTGTAAGGCAGATCCACCACAGCGTTTCCGTCTTCGGTGAACGAGAGTTTCATGCCGAAATATCTCGCCATTGGGGATATCTCATTGAAGAGTCGGGTTAATTCTCTGATTCGGTCTGTTCGCGTCAAGTATTTGGCTCCTAACTCGGCACTCTCACCTGTTCCCCATCATAAATACGATCTTTGTAGCGGTAATGTCCGATCCATATCATGGCCAAGTTTGGGCCATGAATGTGCAATGTTAGCAATTCTACAATATCTAGCGCCACAGATTTCTTGCCGAAATTCCTTGGCAAGCCTTTTCTAAAAAAACCATTTAAAAGCTAGGCTAAAGAGGGTGACGGCTACTGCCGCGATAAGGAGGTAGGGGCCGGCGCTGATTTCTTGGTTTGTTTTTTCGTCTGTGCGCTGGGCGGTACATCCAGCGGAACATGCTCTGCAATCATGCTCCTGGGTCATATTGGTTCTCCGTTAGTTTCTGTGTAAATTATAGCAGAAAATTTGTGGGAGCTGAAGATACCCCCAGCAACGCTACACCAGCCGTAAACTTATGCCGCCCGGCTAAAAGGGTTTTCAGGATATCAACGTAAGCAGGATTCGCGCAAGCCCGCGTTGGCCGGAATAATCAGAGGGGGTGCGCGCGGTTCTGCCCACCACCCCCAATCACCAAGAGATCAGACGACGATTGTCTTCTGAACACGATAGCGATGTTTTGTTGAAGCAGCACCGGTAGCATTTTTCCAGGCGAGTTTCACGTACGCATCATCAAAACCAACAATTACATACTCTCCATTCGGCAGAGTGCAGGGGGTGAAGCGATCGCGGCCGTAATGACTGTACTCGGCCCTCAATCCGTCCAGATGAATAGTGTCTCCGACCCGCATGTTTTCCCTCCTTTTACCTAAGCCCTCAATGGAATGGCCATGACCGGCGGCGTAGGCCGGCATGGTACCTATTAAATGGCTGCCCTGGTCATGCAATTCTTAGAATTCTCGGGCAGGCGAAATTTCGGCCATTGTACCGAAAACCGGCCCAATTATGAGGCACATTACCCCCAACGTGAATCAGGTTTATAGGAGAAGCTGAAGCTTTTGTCTAGAAATAATTGTTAACAAATTTAAAAAAAATTTGGCGAGCTCTGAAAAAGAAGATCCTGAGCTTGTAAAACAGGTAGCGCGGTCAGCAGCCCTTCACCGAAACTGTCCTAAATCTGTCCACGAAGCAAACGTCGTGCCATTCAGAAGAAACATCTAGAACGATAAGGGTCAAAGGCTGGTCGAATTTTATGAACACCCGCTATCAGCGCCGCAGTTCAAGCATTTGTAACAGGAACCCGCCCGCACCATTATGGCCCCGCAATCTCTACACGCGGGTGCGTCGGACTGCGGAAGGAAACCTTGCCCGCGAATTTTCCGGTGACGCTGCTTGGATTCAGTGCTGCTTGATGTTGCGGCCGCCCGCGGGTGCTCTCCGTGCCCTTCCGGCAATACTAAGCCTGCGGCCTGCTGCTTTTCAGCGGTCAAGAAGCGAGTGCCGAGATATCGGAAGATATAATCCGTCAAGGATTTCGCGATGGGAATATCAGGGTTGTTGGTAAAACCGGACGGCTCGAAACGGACGTGGCTGAACTTCCCAACAAGGGCCTCCAATGGCACACCGTATTGCAAAGCAATGGAAGTCAATGTGGCAATTGTGTCCATAAGCCCCGAGATTGTGCTGCCCTCTTTTGCCATTTTGATAAAAATTTCACCCACTTTTCCGTCTTCGTAAAAACCCGTATGTATGTAACCCTTTTGGCCGGCCACTTCGAATTTGTGACGAAAGCTCTTGCAATCCACTGGCAAACGGCGCCGCACCGGCAAAGGAACCGTTTCTGCCTCCTCTTCAGAAAGGACCAACGGTTGAACCGTCTTACAACCGTCTCGATAAATCGCTATTGCCTTCAGCTCCAGTTTCCAAGCTTTCCGAAACATCTGTTCAATTTCTTCAGGTTTGGTGTCGTTCGGAACATTCACGGTTTTTGAAATCGCGCCCGAGATAAACGGCTGAACAGCCGCCATCATTTTGAGGTGTCCCTCAGGAGATATGAAACGCTCTCCGTTAATCGGTTTGAAGGCGCAGTCGAAGACCGGCAGATGTTCAGGAAGAACTTCCTTGATGCCTTCTATAGTTCCGGAATCTTCAATTTTTGCTGTTATGTGGCGTATCACCACCGGCGGATAATCCAGGCGCTCCAGGGCTCGGCTCAGTGAGCGATTCACAATTTCCAAGTGCCCGCCACCCGCTAGGGTTTTGTATTTCACGAGCGCTAATTCAGGTTCGACGCCCGTTGTATCGCAATCCATCATAAAGGCGACAGTGCCGGTGGGAGCAAGGACTGAGGTCTGGCAATTAGCATACCCAAAACTCTCGCCCATCTCCAAAGCCTTATCCCATATCTTGGAAGCTTCCTCTAGAATGGAATCCGGAATTTGGGGAGCATCCAACTGCACGATATGTTGTCGATGTTTCCTGATTACCTCCAGCATCGGCTTGCGATTCTTGGGAAATTCCTCAAAAGGACAGCGAACCGCAGCAATACGAGCCGACTGCAAATACGCTTCACCCGTCATAATAGCGGCAATTATCGCTGCCCAAGAGCGACCGTCGTCGGAGTCGTACGGAAAACCCAAGGACATTATCAGTGTGCCAAGATCGGCGAAGCCCAATCCCAGAGCCCGCATTTTATGGGAATTACGTGCTATGGCAGGAGTGGGGTACGCCGCCTTATCCACCAAAATGTCTTGGGCGGTGATCATGATATCGACGACATATCGAAATGCCTCAACATTGAAGACATCAACGTTTTCCAGGAAAGCAGTGAGCCTGATCGAGGCCAAATTGCAGGCTGAATCGTCCACGTGCATGTACTCGGAACAGGGGTTCGAACCTCTAATAGGAGCTGTTTCAGGGCACGTGTGCCAACGGTTGATCGTGTCATCGAATTGGATCCCGGGATCTCCGCATGCATGAGTAGCAAGGGCCATTTCTTTGATTAAGTCACGAGCCCGGTAAGTATCTGCTATTTCATTATTCAACACAAATCGGGTATGCCATTTTTGATCTTTGTCATCGGCTTCCATAAATTCATCGGTGACTCGTACAGAATGATTGGAATTCTGAAAAGCAACAGTTTTGTATACATCACCATCAAGAGATCCGTCATAACCGCAGCGAATCAGCGAATGGGCCTTATTTTCTTCCGCCGCTTTACTTCTGATAAATTCCAATATATCCGGATGACCTATGTTAAGTATCACCATTTTTGCGGCACGCCGCGTCTTCCCGCCGGATTTGATAACGCCTGCCGACGCATCTGCCGCTCGCATGAATGATATCGGGCCTGAAGCCGTGCCCCCGCCCGAGAGGGGCTCTCTTGCAGACCTGAGTTTCGAAATATTAACGCCCGAACCGGAGCCGCCTTTGAATATTATCCCCTCCTGCGTATACCATTGCAGGATGGATTCCATAGTATCGTCGACGCTGAGTATAAAGCATGCGGAACATTGGGGTTTTCCCTCAATTCCCACATTGAACCATACCGGACTGTTGAAAGTAGCCATTTGATGCAGAATGATAAAAATCAATTCATCCATGAATATCTGAGTATCTTCCTCGGACGCGAAGTACTCCTGTTCTTTGCCCCACTCGGTGATCGTATTTACAACTCGGAGAATCAGATCCCTGATGCTTTTCTCCCTTTCTTCGGTCCCGATCATTCCCCTGAAGTACCGCGATACTACGACATTGACCGCCATATCCGACCATGAGGAGGGTGCTTCCACCCCGGCTTGTTCGAAAACGACTTCACCTTCCTTATTCCGGATCACTGCCGATCGTTTGCTCCATTCAACAGTATCCAAGGGATCCCTCTCAGGCTGGGTAAAGAAACGGTAAAACTTTAGCCCTTTGGTGGGTTGTTCCGATGTCGAAGCAACTTCCCGATTGGTTTCATTTATTACCGGTCTGAGCG
This sequence comes from Desulfomonilaceae bacterium, assembly GCA_052144015.1. Taxonomy (GTDB): domain Bacteria; phylum Desulfobacterota; class Desulfomonilia; order Desulfomonilales; family Desulfomonilaceae; genus DATJPW01. The sequence goes on along the minus strand of JBKQRG010000479.1, from coordinate 7,898 downwards.
GCCTGGACATAGATCATCTCCAATGTCGTTCACCTGGGGGCGCTCTTCAGACAGTATGCCGCCCCCTTATTCAATCAACGTAGATAATATATTCATTCGCAGAGGCAGCGCCTCTGTCTCTAGCCGGGCTAATCGCAATTACTTCCAGGATGCTATTGAGCTGAGCGTCTCTCTCATCCGTAAAATCTTCTGCAAGTACAAATTCGTTAGCTAGTCAATTCTAATTAAAATTAATGATATTAACAAGGAAGAGTTCTCGTTTTACGCAATACGATAATGACGTAACGTATCAACCAGTGACATGGCCCGCGCGTTGCCAAAAAAAGTCCGAATCTCCAGACCTCTTGCAGAGCTTGCGCAAATTTATCTGGCGACATCTTGGACATGCGCTGAAATGCAGATGCGACACGTAACCGCAGATGGTGCACTCATACAGATGATTATCGCCATATATATCAGCGAGCGGGATATGAGATGTGTCTTTGCCAGGCCGGAGCTCGATTCGTTTTTCTAAATCCTCGGCGGTGAGGAATCCCCCATAGAACAGTTTAGAGTAAATTTTCCCAAGCTGTTCCCAGGACACGTCATATTGTTCCAATAACTTCTCGTCACTTACGTCCGCAAACATGTCGGCGAGGATTTCTCGGATTTTGACCAGCCGGGTAGTTTTCGTAATACGTAATATCTTTTTCATGAAAGGATACACCTAATGTTTTGAATTAACAATACCATAAAACATGCTGACATTGCAAGACAAAGAGTGCGGTTGTAGTAAACCACTCAGTTACGAGTGGGCTGTGGTTTGTCATTGCGAGGAGTGAAACGACGAAGCAATCCCCCAAGCTGGAGATTGCTTCGCTCCGCTCGCAATGACAGTACTTGGCCGCTCGTAACTGAAGGAATACCGGTTGTCATCGATCAGTTATGTGCGGAACCGTGCATTCCCAATTATCGTTGCCAACGAACCGAACCAAGCTCCTATGCTAGCTTGATTGCTGATGGGAATGTCCCGCACGGAACGCCGGGTTGGAAGTTCACCCTGCTGGTCAGACCGGAGGCTGTCCCGCAATTCACTTGCTGCAATGACAAAACCGCTGCATGGGGGGATTTACCGATCGGTGCGTTTAGGCTTTGAAGCTACGTGATAGGCAAGCTGAAGATAAGGAACTCTGGCAATCATCTGTTCTTTTTCTCTGTTCTGCGCGCTTGTTTACCTTTGGGAATGTCCTTTTTGGGAGGAGGTTTTATGGGCATTGCTTTGGTCGGTTCAGGCGCAGGCGGCTCCACAAGATTCATTTGGCCCAAGCGGTCATTAAAAGCCTTCCAGGAAGCTGCGTACTCACCCGCCTGTTCTCGAATCATATTCAGGGCTTGTTGAGTTTGAAGAAATGACTGGAAAGCAGAAAGTTCTTCTGAGAAATCCACTTTCCAGGGCGCATCGGGATTGGCTCTGACCACACGTACCAGTCTGGACCCGCCTTTGAGGGTTCTCACATTGAGTAAGGCCAAACTATCGGTTGTCTTGAGCACCGTAGGCGGGCTGCCCGGATCAAGAGCATTCAATAGAGCCATGCTCTCGGCAGGCTCCTTCAACTTATAGTCAGAACTTAATGCCGACACCAATTTCAAAGAGTCCTCGGATAGTAGGGCCCTCGCCTGCTCCAAATTCCCCAATTTCATTCGATCCCGGTAAAGAGCGAAAACACCATCGGGTGTGTTCGGAACCAAATTGCAGCCGGTAAGGAAAAGAACCGCAAGAAAGAGCCCCAGGACACAAACCGTGGCGTAGCCCAAAGGCAAGATCGTCTTAAATTCCAATTGCCTGTACGCGGTTTTAATCCCTGACACACCGTCTCCAAGCCCTCTCCTGCCCCTGAGAGGATGCTTTAAACATCTAACAGATCGCCTGCCGGACACTCCGTGCTCATTGAAATTAGTCCGGAGTCCACTTTCAGAAATTCTTGTTTAGTCTCGTGTTCATTGTCATACTTAGCTGATTTATCAGCACTTTTATTTACCTGGTCGGGAGCCAACGGGAACCATGCTGTAGCTACTGTGCCTTTATTTTTCTCGCTGCTAATCTCTAGTGAGCCTCCGTGTAATTGCATTATTTTATTACAAATAGCCAGACCTAGTCCCGAGCCCCGCTCACCTTCGGTTCCGGCTTCGCGACCACGGTAAAACCGCCGGAAAATTTTTTCCTGCTCCTTAGCCGCGATTCCTATTCCTGTGTCTGCAATTGATATTTGTAAACCTATAATACCATTTCTCTGGGCAAGTTGCGTAGAGACAATGATTTTTCCACCACTAGGAGTGAACTTGATTGCGTTCGTCATCAAATTATTCACGAGTTGCGCGATCCTTCCGATATCGCCCATCATTTGGGGAACATCCCGGGCCAGGTCGGTCTCAAGCGTTATTTTTTTTTGCGTAGCCAAAACTGCAAGGCTCTGGATACACTGATTCACGGGAAGGTTTATATTTATGGACAACCAATGCAGGCCGGCAGTTCTTGATTCGAGCCGAAGAAGCTCTAATAGCGCATTAATAAAGCCCAACTGCTCTCTTGCGCAATTGTGGAGAGTTTCCACGTTACGTGCGGCTTCGGGAGGAATTCGAGACTGTTTCAATAACTCTATAGTCCCCAAAAGCGCCTGGAAAGGTGCGCGTACATCATGTGACAACACTGATAACAGCTCTGCCTGTTTTGCATTAGTCTCCTCCGCTTGTCGTCTGAGGCGATTACGTTCAATAAGGTTGATTATTATCAAAGCTATTTTGCGCGGATCTAACTCAAGTAAGTCCTTTTTCTCAAGATATCCATCAGCTCCCGCGTCAAAGGCTTGATTCCATGCATCAATGCTTTCCATGGAGGATGTTATTACCACTGTGCTGTGTGGGTCATGCTTCTTTATTTCGCTGCAAATTTCTATCCCGTTGCCGTCCGGAAAAACTATGTCTAAGAGTATCGCGTCGTAATTTTTCGCAATCGCTGAACGAGTCTCATTTGCCGTAGGCGCCTCATCGATTAGGAATTTATCGCCCAACATCATCTTTACCCGACGACGAATTATTGCCTCATCATCGGCCAGCAAAATGAAAGGCTTCTTCGTCATAAGGTTTCCCCGACATTGAGTGGTAATCGGAGCGTAAAGCAAACTCCGTCATCAGCACAGTTCCGGACGTCAATACGACCTCTATGGGCCAATATTATTCGTTTTGCGATGTATAAGCCCCGACCCGATCCACCTGTCGTGAACCCGAGTTCGAATATCTTTTGCAGATGTTCAGGAGCAATTCCCGGTCCGTCATCCTCCACATTTACAAATGCCTCATCTGCGTCAATCCCCATCAGAATTCGCACCTCTCCACGTTGGCGACAAAACTTGACGGCATTGCGAATGACGTTATCCAAAGCCCTCGATAAGAAGCGTTCTTCTCCAATTACCGTAATTGGCGGTTCATCAAAATGGTTCGATTTTATCGAGATATTCTTCTCGGCAGCGGCTTCCCTATAATTTGCCACACATTTGTCGACAATAAGGTTCAAATTGACCAAAGAGCCGCGAATTTGAAATGCATCAGAATGAAGGCGGATGAAATCTATGCGTTCCTCAAGCATGGAACAGAGTTCGGCCCGTTTTCCCTCTAACTGATCCAAACAGGCCAGGACTTCGTCTGACAGACCTTCTGACACAAGCTGCCGGGCCGTATTCAAACCGACGGCGATTACATCAAGCTCTGCCTTCAGTTCATGCCGATAAAGCCGTCCGACTTCATTATCAATTAAGTAATGATCGGTCACATCCCTTAAAAGAATAACCTGCTCCCGCAACTCAACCTCGAATTTGTTTCCCCCATTAGTGATCGTAATGCGATTACCGAAGACCTCCGTACTTGATCCATTTTCAGGTAAGCAGGATTTTATTTTGGCGAGCACATCCTTTTTGGAATATGTCCGCAGAGATTCTTCCAAAGATGCTTTTCCGAACAGTGCTTCCCGCAGCAAATCATTTTTTAACAAAGATTCGGCCGCCGGATTCATGTAGTACAAGTATCCGTACGGATCGACGCAGATTATGCCATCCGGGACCATCTCAAGTGCTTGGCGGTCGAGTTCTTTGTTACGTACACGCCTTTGCCGGTCTTCCTTGATCCGCTGAGATTGATGCTGGGTTATCGACAGCCTGGCCAAATCGTAAGATTCGTACAGGAATTTACTAACCATCAGCTGTTTGGCTGTATCGGTTGATAATAGAAATCCTCCGTTGCTAGATTCCACTATGTCTATTGTTTTTAATCGTTCAAAGAAGAATTGATCTGTAGTTGCCAGCCAAAACGATCGCCATTCCTTTTGGGTTAACGGTATATAGAACAAAGTTAAAAAGTAGATAGACCGAGTGAGGGAAGAGAGATCCGCAGTGTCACGGACCAATCGCACTAATTCGTGAAAATTCGTCGTCTTGGATCCGCAGGAAAACTCCACATTTTCATTTTTGGCAGGAATGCTGGGCCGCCATTGTTGAAGCACATCGACACAACGATAGCGAGACCGAAGAGAACTCAGTAGCTCCGGAGATGTTTCAGAGTCCAGGAGACACATTATGCATAGTTCCGATGCCACACGAAGTTCATCTGATGTCTGCGCCCGACTCAAAAAATGGTCTATGAGAAAGGGGATGGCTCGCGCTGGCCCGGTTTCTTTCAACAATAATATTTGCATCAAACTGAGTTCGGGGGATGAATAATGCTTAAACAGTTCATCGGAATTGCCCCTGAGCCTGATATATGCCCATAAACAAGATGGTGTTAGTAGACCTCGATGCAATATCGTGTTCCGCAACAAGACTTTTTGAGCTGAGCCGGACCATTTGACAGCGGCTTGAACAGCTATAGCTCGATAAGACTCCTGCCCATCATCAATGAAGCGTAGCAACTCGGTGAATTCGGAATCATGAAATTTCGGATGATTGGTCCTATCTTTCACAAACAGATCGGAACAGCCGCGGAGCAGAGGTTCGATTGGGACGCGCTTCTCAAGTTGTCCAATAAATTGCTTTAACATGGCCAAGTAATTATTCGTTATTACGTCAAATGTCAAGATAACATCGTGGCCTTGGGGAGTATGGTCACCTCGGGAATCAATTCTACCGGTACAAAGACCTATGCTGGCAGCCCCTTGATATCACGACCCTTCCACTCCGACTCACCACGGGATGGGATGGTGCCTCCCTGCCTGAACCAATCGGGGTTACACTTTATTTATAATGCGTGGCACGACCACATTTCTTTTTTAAAAAGAAAAAGACCGGCAAAGTACCGGTCTATTATGTGGATGTGAGATTCAATGCGCTGAGGGCATACTCAAGCATACTTCGTTCGGCTAACTAGCCTCGCAACCGGACGTTCACTCCAGCGCGCGGCGTAGTTCCTCCATTATTTGGGGCTTGACTTTATTGACTTCATTACGCCACCGGCTGACCTTTTGTAGCGCCTCAGCTTCCCACGGTAGCAACGCTGTCCCTTCTTTGTTTTTTATGTGGTTCTCCAAATCAAGTGGTACTGGTGGAGTCAATATCTTGCTAAATCTCTTGAGAATACTTTTCAAAAGCCTATTTTGCTCAAGCACTTGTTTCCTGGTTAAGGGGACCGCTTTAGAGTTGGGGAGATCTTTCAATACCAGACCCATATTCTCCAGGTCCCAGCCATTTTTTTTTGCTATCGTAATGAGGGCTTTAAGCCGGTCATATTCGGCAGCCGCGGTCTTCTCATCAGAGGAACTGCCGAGTTGAAGAGATTCTGCTTTAGCCATTTCCTACCCCCGATGGAACAATAAAATCCACTGCAATTCAGCATAGGATCGGTATGTAGCATCTCATTCGCTAGCAGGCGCTGGAGTCAGGCTCCACATGCGCTAAAGTGAGATGCACAACCGAGCGTCGCTATAATGGGGAATTCGCGCGCTGTCAAGCCTTTTTTACAGCTAACTCAGGATATTACTTGGAAAACATGCGCGACGACATCAGGGGGTGGTCAAGTCGTCACGAGGTGTCCGGCAGTTCATGTATGCTAGCAATCTAAATTGGGAATGAGCCGTTGTTTGTGGGTCGTCCGCGGCGCATGAAGCATGCCTCTCTCGGTCCAGGAACACCCGGATCGATTGGATCGATACTGCTGATCTACTGCCCGTCAGTCAATGTGAATGCTCGTGGGAATGGCTTTCAGAATCTGCACCGGCCCCAGACTCATTTGTTGTCTGATCTTCACTTTCAATGGATTTCAGAGCTTTTTGAAACTCAGAGTTTGCTGCCTCAATCAAACGTGTGCCTCGTCGGATCATTTCAGCGGCGCCGCTGAAATTATTTTTGTAGAGCAGTTGAGCTACTTCATCATACCCCTTTATGTGATCGAGATTATGATTTATCCAATGTTCCAATCGGATTCTGCTTTTTTGAATGTCGTCCATGAAAACTCCTACCTGATAAAGTTTTTCAATATTCTCAATCTCGTTAGTTCGTTACAGCGTAATTCCTCAGTTAGAAGCAGCCAAAGACTGTCATTGCGATCCCGCGTTCCGCGGGACTGACGGCCTCGCAATGACAAATCTAGACCCGCGTAACTGAGGAGTTACGTTGCAGCAGTATTAATTTATCCCATTATCGCGCGCGATCATTTGGAGAAAATTTACAAGAATTCGCTTGCCTTCCGTGGCACCGGTTATCGATGCGCCATCCCAGCCCCGTTCCGGGTGAAAAGCCATCCCGTAAACAGCTTTGCCTGGAATACGGATCAGTTGAGCCTCGGATAGTTCGCTAGTGGCCAAATTGATAAAAGGTTCGGGCACTCGTTTTACTTCCTCATAGTGACTTTGAACAGCTTTGAATTTTCCGAGATGATCGGTCACGCCTTCTAGTATCGGATCGTCTAATAGAGCTTGCAACACGACCACGCCCCGTTCAGAACGAGCATTCGTCGGATACTTTTCAGTTGCGGACTCCATGAATTTGGGGTCTATGAAATCGACGACACCGCCGAAAGCGAGCGCCAGAAATTGATGACCGCCGCAAATACCCAGCACAGGTATATTTTTTTTCAAAATTAGTTCTCTAAGAATTTGTTCGGCCGATTCCAGCTTTGACAGCCATTCATCCCTATACATTTTCCAGGGCCTGCTCTGGGGGCTCAAGATCACGAAATCGACTCGGATCGAATCAAAAAATTCCTTATTCAGATCACAAAAATGAACATACAAAAGATTTAATTTAATATGGCCTAGGGATGGAACCTCGCTCGTCAATCTTCTCGTGAGCACATCCCTCAGCTCACTGTGCCGAGTTCTATCAGGTGCATCAAGCTCCAGGTCAATCAATAATCCGTTCAATTGCCTTCCCCTCGGATAGAACTGAAGTATTATCAATACAGCGACGATACAAAAACCAGTGATAATGAGGAAGGGTTTCCAGGCATTTCGACCAGCGTGCGGAGACTCCATTTGATAATACCTGTTGCAGCTCCAGTGCAGAATAAAATGCGGCTATTCATTTTGCGAAGCAAAAGTATCATAAACCAGCAACGGATTTTTCATGAAGCGCTTTAGGAGTTCACCACAGATTCGAAGGAGACATTCCCCAATATGCATAGGGCCGCCGTAGAAATACCTGGTAAGTATCTCCATCACTGGCTCTGAACTGTCCCCTGATCGATCCATCCTGATAGAGGAAGCCCTGGAAGGTGTGTCCGTCTTTTTGCCCGGAAATATGGTTCCCTTGAATTCTTCCCGAAATATTAAATTTAGCCTTCCCGAAAAAATTTCCGCCTTCCACAGTGCCGTAGATCTCGTCGCGCTCCTGGCGAGTGATGTAGACGCTGCCTTCCGCTCCAAAAATCTTGCCTTTGGC
>JBKQRG010000478.1:0-17522 GCA_052144015.1 Desulfomonilaceae bacterium | reverse complement strand
CCCGAGGAAATCGTACCTGCAAAAAAAATGTGGGTCGAAGATAATGACAACGTGTAGTGCCTAAAAAACTCGTAACGCCTTGAATTTACAGGACGCGACCCCCAAAAGTGCGGAAGTTGGGTTAGAGATTGAGTCAGAGAAATGGAGACTGCTCTGCGCTAACACTGGTAGTGCACTTCCTATATCGGCCAGTTTTTCTGGTAATTCCGGCTTGTTGGCAAAGTCTCGCCCGGCCGTAGGCGGTGGGAGAGGCTTTCCATCGGCTCGGTACAAAGCAATGGCTTCCTCTACGATCTCGCACAGCTCTACAAAGACCTCTTTCTCATCGGAGCCGTGACAGCCACCCAGGATCAAATCCGGTGAGCTTCCCACGTATAGCGTTTGTCCAAAATTCTGTCCGATTTGCCTTGGCGCGATCTGAAACGATACTGGATCAATTCTTCGTGTCATTGCGAGGAGTGAAAGCGACGAAGCAATCTCCCAAGCTTCTACTGAGGGGATTGCCACGGGCTGACGCCCTCGCAATAACAGCTTTTGGCGCCATCACACTCGTTCAGAATTTCAGGTTCATTGTCAAACGGACATCAATTTTGGCACTTGCTATAGCATGCGTCTTCATCCGACCATTCTACGATTTGGGCGCACCTGGCACGGTCCTTCATTCTTCAGACTCCCCAATAGCATTACGTGCGGCACGGATCTTATAATGCTTAGCATCATTTCCGGGCTTTCCGGAGATCGTTATCGGCTTTAACACCTTCGGGTGTACGAAGTTTCGGTCGTTCCCCTTTCCTCCGCAATCTACGCAGCCGGCCCGCTGCAACTCCTTATCAGCTCCCTGACTTTCGGTGGCAATGAGTCCTCCTCATTATCTTCCCGTCTCTAACGTGAATTAGTTTGATCTGTGCAAAACAGCGGGAACACAGTGCCTTACTCGGTGGTATTTGGTTGCCTCGTGCCTTATCGGCGATTCAACTTCAGTTTGGACTGTAGGAGTTTGGCATCCTACGTTCGTCAATTCCAACGTCAATAGTTTGAATCATCTGGTCACCTCGACGGCCATAGTATATGATTTCCCCGCGCATATCGAGAAGCTGGCTCCGGGATACCCGGCTGGTTGGGGTCACTATCCGAAAAATAAGTAAGGTGCGCGCAGATTTCCCGGGGCTTTTCAGAAGCTCGGCTTGCTTTTCTCAGTGAGTCAGCTACCCGTTCTTTGTCGACTTCCGAAGCTGGCACTCTTCAAGAAACAAGGAGCAACGGTGAAAGAGCCGAATAGGATCGATAGGATTATTTCGCATTTATATGAGCGTCCGTCCATTTATGTTTTGGGAGTACTAATCACTGTTGTCTTTTATTTGGGATGGCCGGAGAGCCGGCATGTGTGGGGGCTCTTCCTATCTTTTTTTGTTGGTGCAGCTTTTTCGCTCGGCCTTAACATAACGCTGGATGAAAAGCGCAAACCAGTGCTTACTCTTTCGCCAATGAGTGTATTTGCAAATGATGCGGGAACTGCACAGCAGCTTCGCCCTATGCTTACTTTGCGGGTCAAAGTCACCAATGAAGCTCCCAGTTGGTGGCATTCTAGGCTACCTGCCATGAGATGTTTCGCTAAGCTGTCTATATATCAGCGACATATGATAACGGAAAAGTTTAACATGGTGACTCAAGGGGAAGTAAATGCGCGATGGGCCACTCTGCCTCAGCTCTTGCCGTCCTATGGCTGGAGTTCGCATTTGTTGTTCTCTGAAGATGGAATCATTTCTCAAACCGTGGGACTGCCGCTACAGTTATACGATCCGATGCGATACGACCCACCTGGCCAGGATCCGGAACAACGGGTAGATATTTATCCGGGAGAAGACGCCGAATTGGACATCGTATCCCGTTTCCTAGATGAGGAAACGTGTTTCGTCTGGAACAATCAGTTTTACCAACCTGCTCCTGACATTCGCTTTTTCCCAGTGAATAAATACGTGCCTAAGCTTACTTACGGGCATTACCTGGTTAGACTGAAGCTAAGATCATCGTCCGCAAGAAGCGTGGAACGCTACTTCGATCTTCATTTTGGCCCAGGAGAATATAGGCTTACCGGTCCGCATGCAGCTCCACCAGCTCTCCTTGAGACGGAAAGCAATGCTAAATACCGTAAGAACAGACTCCGGGCGGCTTTGTACGAGAAGAACTCCACCAAAATGTGGGAGCTCTTAAAAGATACCTCATTTATATCGGAGACCAACGGGTCAAAATGGACTCCTTTAATGTTCTTCTCGTACAGAGGCGACTGTCAAACGGTAAAGCTCCTCTTGGATAGTGGGGCAAGTGTTGACGGTCAGGAAGACGCTGGATATACCCCATTAATGATTGCAATTTCAGAGAATCACTTGCACGTTGTGAAATTGTTTCTGAGATACAGAGCGGATGTAAATCTCGCAAGTAAAGCCGGATTAACGCCACTCATGATTGCTTCCTCGAAAGGAAATTTGAAAGCGATTAGATTTCTCCTCGACCATGGAGCGAATCGCGAGGCGCGGGATCAACATGAACGCACGGCGCTAGAGTACGCTCATCGAGATTATCTCGATAAAATTAGGCAAATGCTGACGTATTGATTAACGAATCCGTCTCGGCCGCTAAAATTGAAGGGGTCGGGCTCATCTGGAACCATCAAATCCGCTCTTGGATTTCTGCTTTACTGTTTGCGCAGGATTTCCTTCACAAAGGCGGCCATACTTTTCTATATGGCGCCTTCTTTTTCGTGGGGTTCGAAAACGGCGTTTTGATTATGAAAGGCCTTTTCACGCAGACGTGAGGAACCAAACTGAAAGGTGCATCATCAATGGATTTGGGGTTGAACATTTTCGGGCAATCCCGATCCGCTGAAAAAGATTCACTGAACTGGAGTTCCGAGACCACTGCGCAGAATACCAATTACCGCGTCGATGATAGCTCGAAAAGCAGCGGAATTCAAAGTCGCAACTTGGTTTACCATCAGGTCCTGATTAGCCGTGAAGAGTTTCCCTGGCCGGGCATAACTGGTGATGCGAAGAGAACCGGAAGCGAAGCTCTCATGAGCCATTTCAATTGCATGAGGATCTCCATAAGGGTTACTCGTAATCTGACATAGAATCCAATCAGCACGGCCGGAGTTCGCAAGTACAACCGCAGGCCGTAGCTTCGCCTCTGACAGATCCGAAAAGGGAAAAGGAACAAGCACTACCGCTCCGGCTGTAGGTGTGACCACGCCACATCCTCCTCCGGTCGGTTCCAATCCTTTGCCAACGCCGGCTCACTCAGGAGAGTCGTTTCATTCACTGATTCAACCGGCGCGTCTTCGAGTATTGTTACAAGGGCTCGCCGCGTGGACGGGAGTTTCACAGGTTGAAGCAATTTGACATTCCCTTGTTCGTCAATTGTGGCTTCAATAGTTCGAATCATCGGATCACCTCTGGCCCATAGTCATGATGGATACCTCCCGAATGCTCCAAGTGTATCACACGTCCAACTTCTCCACCAAGCCTGTCAAATATTTCCAAGGACTATACCTCTGACCAACAAGTGGTACATAATAAGGCGCTAGCCAAAGCTACACTCGTACGCTCCGACCGGGCACGCGATCTGGAAGGGTCCTGTTGCAGAGGTCTTTCAAATGCGGCTCCCCTTTTTCTTGGAAAGGATTACGATTCACGATGAAGCGACTTTGTTTCGTACTTATCGTCTTTGCCCTCTGTTTAAGTTGGTGTCAGGAGCCCATGGCTGAAATCTATTCAATTCAAGCCGTCGGAAAGGTGGTAAAGCGCTCCGGCAAGACCATACTGGAGATTTTTCCCACCTTCAAAGATGCCCTTTTAGGGCTGGACGGGTTTTCTCATGTCCAGGTTTACTATTGGTTCGATCGGAATGACTCGCCTGAAAAAAGGGCGACCCTGAGAGTTCATCCTCGCGGGGACAAATCAAACCCGCTCACAGGAGTGTTCGCCACCCGGTCGCCGTTTCGCCCGAATCTCATTGGATACTCTGTGTGCAGAATAATGTCAGTTGAACAGAACAGAATTGTTATTGAGGCCATCGATGCCTTCGATGGTTCGCCGATAATTGACTTGAAGCCTTATATACCTGACAGCGATTGCATGTCCGACGCGACAGTGCCGGAATGGGTGAAGCGCTACCATTAGGAATTTGAAACGTGGTAATGGATGCTCAGACTAGGCCTGCAGTTTATCGATTCAAGTTCGAGCTGCTTGCCGCTTCTGCCTCTGATGACCTATCCGAACTAAAGAAGCGAGTGTCTTCCTGTTAGGTTTGCATCCTCGCTTTGCTTCTTCCAAGAAGCCCTCTCAGTTAACTGTATGTATCGTCTGCTTCCTTTTGAAATAGATGTAAACCGGCACTCCGGTGAGCACACTCAGGATCGCTATTGATGACTCGATTGGCCGCTGGAATAAAGAGAGCAGAAGAATGCACACTCCTGTTGCAAGGTAGATCAACGGCGCCCATGGGTACCCCGAAAACATACCGTTCGTTGCTGCTGATGGTTTTAATCGAAATACCGCTGCCACAGCAAAGAGAGGAAAGATGCCGAGTCCAAACCCCATTACGGTCAAGATCTGGTCGAATGTTCCCGACAAAACCATCAGAGCGGAAATCACACTCTGCAGGGCAATGGCTCGGGTCGGAACCTTAAACCTAGGGTGCACGTGTGCAAGCCCCTCAAAGAATAGTTTATCCTTTGCCATAGCGTAATAGATCCGCGGGCCTAGAATGATAAACGCACTCAATGAGGAAAAAAGGGCAAAGGAGATCAGCAGAGAAAAAATGCCCTCTACGGAGGTGCCAAAGAGTTTTCCCGCGGCCAATCCGCCAATGGCGATAACACCTTTCATCTCATCTGGAGGCACCGCATAGACAAAGACGATGTTGAGGCAGATGTAAAGCAGCATCACTATGCCGGTTCCTAAGAAGAGGGATCGAGGAAGATTCTTTGTTGGATTCCGGATTTCCGAGCCGATGTACGTCGAAGCGTTCCATCCACTGTAGGCAAACATAATCCACATCAAAGCAAGGCCAAGTTTCTTCCATCCGTCGAAGGAGAAAGAGAACGCGCCCCCCTGAGAGAAATGATGGAGATTCCCTGATCCGAGAAAAAGGCCACCCAAGATCAAACAGGTGATGAGCACCAGTTTCGAAACCGTCAGGAGATTTTGGATTCGTGCGCCGAATTTAATTCCTAGCATGTGAATTCCGGTAAAGAGCAGAATTACACAGATGGAGAGGATCTGTTTGAGAATCGCGGGATTTCCCCAGAGGAAGAGCTGTGGACACGCCCGGGCGAAGTATTCGCTGAAGCCAATGGCCGAGGCCGCAATAGGTGCGGAGAAACCTACGATGCAGGAGGTCCACCCGCTGAGGAAACCAAGTAACGGATGGTACAACCTCGAAAGGAACGCGTATTCACCGCCGGCGTCCGGTATTGCGGCTCCAAGCTGTCCGTAAGCTAGCGCACCGCAGAATGCGAGAATACCGCCAACAAACCAAAGGCCAAGCATCACAATTGGATTCCCGAGATCGCTCATGAGCAATCCGCTGGTTGTAAAAATTCCGGAACCAACCATATTGGCTATAACTATGTTGGTTAAAGGAAATAGGCCGAGCCTTCTTTCAAGCTCAGAGCCTGAACGGCTTTTCAAAGTCACCTACTTTTCGGAAAAATTCAGGCGCAGCATGGGGGGGTAAAAGGATGTATGGATCATTTGTTTTAAACTCACGAATCCACCTCCGCTCTACTGTTCGCGTAGGATCTGATTAGTGAAATGCACTATCGTTTCCACATGTTGCTTTTTGATGGGGTTTCGACAAAGAGGATCTTTGATTATGAAGACCATTTGACGCGAGGCTAGCGAATCCAACATAAAAGGCGTATCCGTCAAGCTGCCTCAAAGAGCTTTCGGTGTGGTCTCGGGCGTGAACTAAATCCTTTGGCTTCGGCCATCCCAAAAACAGGATCGCTGAAGCAATTAAATTTGCTTGTGCCTATTCCGACTATTCGTGGAACCTTTTGGTACGGCGCCGCACACGGAACGAAGTTCTAGGGACCTCCAGACTTGGACATAAGGTCGGGGGTCCCCCCATTCCATTATTTTCCTAATCGGGTTCCGCTTGTTTGCTAAATATATTGTAACATCGGACTCGTTCACATGAATCAAGTCCTTTGTCCGGCTACTTCTTGGCAGCCTTTTTCGGACCTTTTATCGCGTCTCTAAGAGCCTTCGCCGCTCTGAAAGCCGGCGCCTTCTTAGCAGGAATCTTCATCTTGGCTCTGGTTTGCGGATTAACACCGGTGCGCGCCTTTCTTTCAATAACCCTGAATGTGCCGAGCCCGTCGAGTCTGATCTGTCCATCTTTCTTGAGAGCCTGCTGTATGGTTTCTATAAGGGACTTCAGAACAGACTCTACTCCTTTCTTATTAACATTTGTTTTCTTCGCCATTTGAGTAATAAGTTCGGACTTAGTCATGCTAATACCTCCTCACAGTTAACTAGATTGGATCAATCCCTACGGGAATGGCCCCCATATATCTATCTCTGAGACAATAGTCAATTGAGAAAAGACACTATCGGCAAAGTTTTTGCATAAATTTTTGAGTGGCCAAAGGAAAAGATCACCGAGGACACGAATTGAATTGTTATCTTACACGAATCGCTTCAGAGAAAAGACGCTTCTGGAGCGAAAAGATTACACTTTGAGTAGGACGCGTACTATCTCGTTGGATCCAAAAGGCCAATAGGTTGGAAGTCGTGAAGATGAAAGGGAGCGCGTCGGAATTCGAATCCAACCTGGATTCCGCTGACGCGTTTTCGACCGCGTCGGGTGCTCTTCGCACTCGCGCCCCCATGGTTTGCCTGCAATTGGTTCGCGGTTACTGATCCCAAAATGAGACTTCGTCGTTTATTATTCTGCTGGAACGATATATCTCCCCAGTTCCTAAATTTCTTGAAATGATGCGATATCCAAATGCTCGAACTCGAATTGATAATATTGCGTTCAGCAGTAATTGCTCAACTGAGCTCTTCAAACACAACTTGGTCTTTGATCCGGATGCAATCCATAACGCTTGTGGCTGCGGGACATCGCGTAATGTACATTCCTAGGACTTGCCTGGCGTCTTCTTGCTTTCCAGCTGGAACTTTTAGATGGTAATCTACCCGAATCTGGGTAATCCTCAGAACTCCATTTACCTCTTCAATGTCGCCCTGAACATCCGCCCAGAAATTCTCTGCAGGTGTCTCGATCTGTTTTTCGGCCAGAAGCCTGGCCAATGTTCCAACCATTCAAGCTCCTACAGCGCTGACTATGTGGTCCAAAGTGGCTGGATGTTCTTCTTCCGGTTCGATTCCGTAAAATTTCTTGATTCCGCCATGCACACCATAACGGACTTCACCAAATCCTTGAATGACCGCCTTTCTAGTCGGTCCCTTCTCACGGACAATTCGACTGATTCACGTATGGACAAGTTTACTCATAACTCCTCCTTATAATAAGCTGATTTAAGGAATCCTTAGTGGAATCTTTCTAAGAAGACCGTGATTCTTTAACTTGGCCACGCTGGCTCGATGCCGCGGTATAAAGCCTTTTTCGGCAACAATATTGGTTCAAATTTTGAGAATTTGGTCATGGATAATTCGTACCCGTCCACACGGGAAAAACTTAGCCGTGCAATAAAAATTAATCCAAAATTTCGAATTCGAAGTAGCGAGAGTGGAACTGGCGACCATGCTATCGCGGGCATGTTTTCGCGTCAAGGCGAAAAAAAAAGAAAAAGCGGGCGCTGGACGGAAGATTCTAAAATTGTGATGGAATTACCATAATATGAGTAATGCCCATATATATGTCTTTTTTCTTGACGTGCGTCCGTATCTCAATTAAGATCTTTCCCGCACTTCCTCTTGATTCCCAAAAGAAAGCTAAAATTCAATTGTTTAGTCGTGTTGAACAGAATAAAGTTGCACTGGATATTATTCGTCAGGTTCGTGAGGCGATCCTTGAGGGAAAGCTTCAGGCCGGCGACCGTCTTCCCCCGGAAAAACAACTTTTGGCCAAATTCGGTGTGGGAAAACATACCCTTCGAGAAGCGGTGCGCGCCCTGGAGGCTATGGGTTTTCTGTCGATCCGCAAAGGATATGGTGGCGGAGCTGTAGTGCTTGAAGTCGACATGAACACCACGCGGGATTCCATCGCTAATTTTTTACATTTCCAAAACGTCTCGGTTAGAAATCTTTCCGAAGTAAGAAAACTTGTGGAGCCCTATTTAGCTCGTTTGGCTGCCGAACGCTTAAATCAGGATGGATTGGAAATTCTAAGCGATTGCAATGAGTCATGCCAAGAGGCATTGCAGTTGGGGCAAAGCATGAGTAGGCATGAAATCAAGTTCCATCGAATCCTCGCTGAAGCCAGTGGAAACCCTGTGCTCACTTTAATATTGGATTTTGTCAATAGTGTGCTGACCGATAGCAAAAGTCATCTTCAACCGGGCCCGGCTTTTTCTCAACGGGTTCTATCGGCGCATGAACGTATTTTAGCCGCGGTGAGTGCGAGGGATCCGGAACGAGCTGAAGCGGAAATGCGTGATCACGTATGTGAGGTGGAGGAAGCCTTAGAGGCGCTACGGATCGAAAAGGAAGAGGGGACGAAAGGCCGGCGCAAAGCTATGGGACTGCCTTTGAAATCATCCACGATGAAGAAAAAGCTGGGCGCTGGGGCTCTTCGGCCTGCAGGCAAACCAGTCGTTAAACGAACAGGAGGAATGTGAATCATGGCAAAGAAGCACGGCTCGAAAAAGAAAGGGGTTACCAGAAGGGAGTTTCTCGCGACGAGCGGACTAGTGGCAGCGGGATTATCCGCGGCTGGCTGGGCTGATCTTGTGAGCGCTCCTTATGCACGCGCTGCTGGCGGACCGCCGATCCTTATCGGTAATATTGAACCCTTATCAGGACCCTACGCGGATTCAGGGCTCAATGAGCAGCAAGGGGCCATTCTGGCAAATGAGGAATGTAATTCGAAAGGTGGTGTCCTGGGGCGCGAAATAAAAATGATTTCGGAAGATGCGCCCAGCAATCCCGGTATCGGCACTCAGAAAGCAATAAAACTGATTAAACGGGATAACGTAAATTTTGTCACCGGCACGTTAAGTTCCAATGTCACCCTGGCTGTAGCGGAAGTGTGCCATAATGAAAAAGTGCTTTTCATGGCTTTTGGGAGTCACTCAGATGACACGACCATGTCAAAAGCCATGCGTTCCACATTTCGTACCACTTCTTCCAACTGGATGCTCTCTACCTCAGTGGGTGGCTGGATAGCGGCTAATTGGAAACCGAAGACAGCCTACCACATTACCGCTGACTATACCTGGGGTCATACCGCGCGGACATCAATGAATCGAGCGTTGTCGAAAAGCGGCTGCAAAGAGATAGGGAATGATTTCACCCCGTTGGGCACCAAAGATTTTTCCGCCAACTTGATTAAAGCTAGAGGTCTGAAACCGGATATACTGGTGCTTAACCTTTACGGCTCAGATCAGGTCAATTGCGTTAAACAGTGCAAAGAGTTCGGCATCGGGACGGAAATTCGCATTTGCGGTCCATTATCAGGGGTCCCGATGATGAAAGGCACGGGCGATGCCGCAAATGGAGTCTGGGGCTTGACTTGGAACTGCAATGTAGATACTCCGGGAAGCCAGAAGCTTAATGAAGAGATCAAGAAGAGGTTTTCGGATAGTCCTCAGTTCGTGGCGACTTATCGTCATTATCTTGGGTACATTACTCACACCCAACTCTTCGAGGCGATCAAGCGGGCCGGCACCACTGATATAATTCCAGTCGTAAAGGCGCTGGAAGGGCACAAGTTTGACGGTTTGAAATGGAATCCGAGCTATTGGAGGGCTTTCGATCACCAGAACATTCAGGACGTGCTGGTATGCCAAGCCCAGTATCCTCCCAATTTCAAGACTTACGCGGATTTGTTTAAGATTCTCGGCCACGTGAAGGGAGATGATTGCGCTCCTACATTGGAAGAATGGAAAGCAGAAGGCGGCCGAGCTTTAGAGCCTTACGATTCTTTGAAAAAATAGGTGGACAGAGCTTAAGTATTTACTTAGGCCAAATCAGGCATTGATAGCGTCCAAAATCGAGACGTTTCGCAGTAATCGTTTGGACGTGCAAATACGGTTTCATAACAGAAACTCAATAGGTAGATCACATCTCGCAGTGTTGAGTCCAGATCAAGGACACGGCTGGGCGATGGTCGTCGTGCCGCCGCCCCCAGTCCGTGCCTTCGGGGTAAACGATATGAGTTTCCATCTTACGTTGCCTACAATCCTAAATCAGCTTGTGAACGGATTCGCCTTGGGCACTCTGTTAATTCTGATGGCAGTGGGGCTGACCATTATTATGGGTCTGATGCGAGTTATCAACTTCACCCACGGAGTTCTCTATGCCCTGGGCGCTTACACTGTGGTCTCGTTGACTGTTTATACGGGGTTTTGGCCGTGCCTGATCATCGGGCCTGTCCTGCTGGGGCTCGTGGGCATGGGCATAGAGTCCACACTTATACGCCGTGTGTACGCTCGGGACCCGCTTCACACTATGCTCCTTACCTTCGGTTTGGCCCTGATGATCGAAGACATGATCCGCATGGCATGGGGAGATGCGGCCTATCCAATGAACGCTCCCTCCATACTCGCGGGGGTCATAGATCTGAAGCTCGTAGTTTTCTCAAAGTATCGAGTCTTTGTAATTGTGTTCTGTGGGGCGCTGCTCACCGCTGTGTGGTATTTCCTGGAACGAACCCCGATGGGAAAGACTATTCTTGCCGGCACATTCGACAGGGAAATGGTGGTAGCCTTGGGTATTCCCATCAACCTACTGTTTACCATAACATTCGGTATTGGAGCGGGTCTAGCCGCACTGTCAGGTGTCCTGAACGCTCCTATCCAAGGAGTCTTTCCCCCCATGGGAAGCTCGATTCTGATGCCCTGTTTCGTGGTCGTGATTATCGGCGGCATGGGAAGTTTCTGGGGTGCGGTGATCGGAGGCCTTCTCGTAGGGGTGGTACAGAGCTTCACGGTAGAAATATTCTCCGCTGCGTCTGAAGTTATCGTGTTCGTCCTTATGGCAATCGTACTATTGGTACGGCCCAGAGGCATTGCCGGAATCGAGGGGTTATTAGAATGAGACAACCACCTACTCCTCCCAGTGTCGCCATGGACTATCTGCGTATGGTAATTCTATTCGCTGTGGTGGCTGTGCTGCCCTTCTTGATTCCCTACGCCGGCGGATATGTGGGTCTGGCCGTTGAGATGGTGATCTTCGCCATATTCGCCATAGGCTTCGACCTCCTCCTGGGTTATACAGGCATTCTTTCTTTTGGCCAGGCCGCCTTTTTTGGCCTCGCCGGGTACACTATGGGCTTGGTGTGCATCAATTTTAAGGTTCCGATATTGGTGGGCATGTGCGCGGGCGTTGCATTGGGCGTTTTGGCAGCGCTGCTCATAGGTTTGTTGATTATAAGGAAAACAGGAATCTATTTCGCTATGCTCACCATCGCCTTTGGGCAGATGTTCTTCTTCATAGCTTCACGCTGGAAGGACGTTACCGGAGGCGAAGATGGCCTGACAGGGATTCCCCGCAGCATCATCGACTTGGGTCCATTCTCCTTTAACGTTCAAAACGACCTGAACTTCTACTACGTCGTCTTTATCTTCTTCGTGGTGGCTACTCTGGTGAAGTACTGGCTAGTGCGTTCTCATTTCGGCCAGGTGCTCAAGACAATTCGTGAGAATGAGACGAGAGCGCAGATGGTCGGTTACAACGTCCGCCGATATAAACTTTATTCTTTCATCATCGCAGGAGCTTATGCGGCGGTGGCCGGTGTCCTGTATGCAATGTTTCTGCGGTACATGTTTCCTCAGACCCTTGACTGGATACGTTCCGGTAACGTGGTGATTATGGGACTTGTGGGCGGCTTAGGTACGCTGTTCGGTCCTATAGTGGGTGCAGGCGTTGTTACATACCTCATGAATTTCACCTCGTACTACACTAAGTACTGGCAATTCGTCATGGGAGTCATATTTGTCGTTTTCGTCCTTTTCTTCCCGAGAGGCATCTGGGGTTTTGTGGAACGCCGACGATCGGGTGAATAGAGGAGAACCATGAATCTGCTAGAGACAAAGGGCTTAGAGAAGTCTTTCGGTTCGTTACAGGCAGTCAATGGAGTGGATTTTTCCATCGCCAAGGGCGAACTAAAATCCATCATCGGGCCCAATGGCGCCGGTAAAACGACCTTTTTCAACCTCTTGACGGGCATGTTTCCACCCACTGGAGGCCAAATCCTTTTCAAGGGCGAAGACATCACCGGATCAACGCCGGAACAAGTAGCGGGTATGGGTATTGGCCGGTCGTTCCAGATCACATCTGTCTTCCCGGAGCTGACGGTCTTCGAAAACGTTTTTATACCCGCGAGGCGGTACTATCCCAAGGGGCAGGCCAGCCAACGGGCAATGGAGATCTTGGAGGATGTGAATCTGGCGGATAAGGCCGAGATCATGGCCGGCAATCTATCCCATGGTGATAAGCGTCATCTCGATATAGGCATCGCTCTCACATGCAAGGCTGAACTCTTGCTTCTGGACGAACCCACATCAGGGATGCCGCCGGAAGAATCTGCTCGCACCGCGGATCTGATTCTAAGGCTTCGAAAAGAGGGTGGATACACCATTGTTCTTATAGAGCATAAGATGGACATAGTCCTGTCCATTTCAGATACTGTTACTGTCCTCAACTTCGGATTCAAACTTGCTGAAGGCGCGCCGGCCGAAATAAGCGGCAACGATGAGGTTCAAAGGGCCTACCTTGGAGGTTTGGATACCAGCCAGCTACGCCCTGAGGCAGGGACCAGACCGCAGCGCCAAGTCAAAGGAAAAGATCTGCTAAGGCTTGAAGGGGTGAACACGTTCTACGGGGAGAGTCACGTTCTCCACGACGTGAGTTTAAGCGTTCAGGAAGGTGAAATCGTCACGCTCCTGGGCCGGAACGGAGCCGGCAAGACCACGACCTTGAGGACCATCTTAGGGCTGACTCCTCCCTCTTCTGGCGCTATCAACTTCAATGGTCAGCGGATTTCAGGTTTAGGAACCAAAGACATCGTAAACAGTGGTGTGTCGCTTGTACCCGCTGAACGTCGCATTTTCGCGAATCTCACCTTGCATGAAAATCTGGAACTTCCCTTCTTCACGAAAGGAATACCAGTGTCGGAAAAACGTAACCAAATCGATCAGGCGTACAAATGGTTCCCCGCCTTAGAAAGACGACGAGATAACAAAGGGAACAAACTTTCGGGCGGAGAGCAGCAGATGCTCGCCATGGCCAGAGCACTCATGGGCCGAGTGAGACTCATGCTGCTGGACGAGCCGTCTCAGGGATTGGCCCCGATCATAGTGCAAAATGTGGCTGAGATAATACGGGAAATCAATAGGAGTGGTGTCACCATTCTTCTTGTGGAACAAAACGCACTACTCGCCTTGGAGCTGGCAGACCGGGTATATGTCATAGATAAAGGCCAGATCGAGTACGAAGGCGATGGCCACACGCTCCTGGCTAACCAGGATCTCTCGCGGCAACTGCTGGGTGTATGAGACAGTTCTCTGTCAGGGATAACAATGTTTCAATCTTGCAATTGAATCCTTTAGCAAGTGAGGTGACAAGATGATCTCTTCTAGAGTTTTTCGGGTTCCCCCGACGATACATTTCGGTGAAAACGCTTCGGCCGAAGCCGGACTGGAGGCGAAGCGTTTGGGAGCCAGCAAGGCTCTCCTTATGACGGACAAGGTCCTTATGAGCGCCGGGGTCATTCAACCCGTGATCGACTCATTGACTAAGGCTGGAGTGGGAGTCGAGATCTTCGATGGAGTGGATGCCGAACCCACACTTTCTCATGTGCAGCAGGGGCTCGATCTGCTTCGAAAGAAAGGGTGCGACATTCTAATAGCAGCGGGCGGCGGTAGCCCCATCGATGCCGCCAAGGCAGTATCGGTGATGAGTACTAATACGGGGAAGATCCAGGACTATATGGGTCTCGGCAAAATTACGGCGCCCGGTGTGCCTCTCATAGCGGTGCCGACCACCGCCGGCACAGGGAGCGAGACCACGATCTTTACGATCATCACAGACACTGATAAGAACGTTAAGATGCTCATTGGCAGTCCTTTGTTGATGCCGGTAGCTGCGCTGGTGGACCCACTCTTGACGTTGAAAATGCCCCGTGGAATTACCGCGGCCACGGGTCTGGATGCACTCATCCACGCGATTGAGGCCTATGTGTCCGTGAAAGCACAGCCGATGAGCGATGTTATGGCTTTATCGGCTATCCGGTTACTATTCGAGTATCTTCCACAAGCTTGGGCAAATCCGGACAATGTCGAAGCTCGGACCAAGACCATGCTCGGTGCGATGCAGGCCGGAATCGCCTTTTCAAACGCTTCGGTGGCTTTGGTCCACGGCATGTCTCGACCCATTGGGGCGAACTTTCATGTGGCTCACGGTATTTCTAACGCAGCTTTGCTGGGAGTGGTCATGGAGTTTTCGCTCTTGGGGGCTCCACGGCGCTACGCGGATATCGCAAAGGCTATGGGAGTGGCGATCGATGGATTAACTCCTATGGAAGCAGCCCAACGGGGCACCAACGAGGTGAAACGAGTCGTAGCGCAGTTGGAGGTTCCTAGCCTGACCGCCCTGGGGGTCTCCAGGGAAAAACTTGAGCCATTGGTATCCAAAATGGCTGACGACGCCATCGCCAGTGGTAGCCCCGGAAATAATCCTCGAAGGGCTACCAAAGAAGAAATAATTTCACTTTATTACGCCGCTCTCTAGAAAGTGAGCGGTTCCCTAAAAACGGATAAACGCATCAAGGAGGATCGAAAATGGCACTTCCGATAATGAAAAATTATATTAATGGGGAATGGCAAACTTCCGAGTCGAAGAATTTGGGAGACGTCTGGTGCCCTGCTACTGGTGAAAAGATAGCTCAGGTTCCTTTCTCCACGGAAGCGGAGGTAGACAAGGCTGTAAAGGCGGCACAGGCAGCTTTTGCAGAGTGGCGCAATACTCCGCCTCTAACCCGTGCGAGGTATCTGTTCAGACTGAAGGAAGCATTCGAAAATTCCTTCGAAGATATAGCTAAAACTCTTGTGACGGAGGAAGGTAAATCCATTGATGAATCGCGAGGCGAGGTAAGGCGCATGATCGAAAATGTGGAGCACGCCACAGGCGTGACCACGATGATGACGGGTTATTGCCTTGAGGATATAGCCCATGACATTGATTGCACAGCCGAGCGCCAACCGATTGGGGTTTTTGGATGTATTGCTCCATTCAACTTCCCCGCGATGGTCCCGTGGTGGTTCATGCCTTACGCGGTCGTGGCGGGAAATACGTATATCGTTAAACCTTCCGAGCAAGTCCCGATGACTCAAACGCGAATTTTTGAAGTAATTGACGAAGTGGGTTTCCCTCCCGGTGTGATGAACATGGTCCATGGGTCCAGAGACGTGGTTAATGGCATGCTACATCATCCCGGTATTGCGGGAATTTCTTTCGTGGGCCAGACGGCGACTGCCAGATATATTTATCAGGAGTGCGGTAAAACAGGCAAAAGAGTGCAAGCACTCGGCGGCGCAAAGAATGCAGTTGTGGTAATGCCCGATGCCAATATTCCCCAAGGTTTGCCTTCACTGATCACCTCATTCTACGGCTGCGCGGGCGAGCGTTGTCTTTCAGGCTCAATGTTGGTATCGGTAGGAAAAGTCCATGACGAGTTGAGAGACAAATTCGTCGGCGCCGCAAAGGCAATGAAAGTCGGAAACGGCCTGGATCCGAGTACCGCTATGGGACCGGTGATCAGCCGACCACATATGGAACGAGTCCTCAACTATATTGAGAAAGGCCTTGCTGAAGGGGCCAAACTTGTGTTGGATGGACGAAATACAAAAGTGGAGGGCCATCCGAACGGTTTTTATATTGGACCGACCGTTTTTGACAATGTGACACCGGACATGACGATTGCCAGGGAAGAAATCTTCGGTCCGGTGGTGGCCATGATACATGTCAAAGATTTGGAAGAGGCCATAAAGATCATCAACACTCGCGGGTTTGCCAACGCGGCCTGTATTTATACAGACAGTGGAAAGGCCGTCCGCGACTTTAAATACAAAGTTAAGCCAAGTATGATCGGCGTCAACATTGGCATCGCAGCCCCCATGTCCTTCTTCCCGTTCGGTGGCGCAGGCGAGTCTCTGTTCGGTGACCTAAAAGGTCATGGTCGGGAAGTCTTCCAGTTCTTCACTGACACGAAGGTCGTCATATCCAGATGGTTGTGAAAACTGATTGACAGACCGGTTGGGGCTCCGAATTTCTATTATTCGGAGCCCTATGCAAAACGGAGGAAATTATGCCATTAAAAAATTTTGGAAGTATTCTGAATTTTGCCGCTGAACTGGAAGTCGCTGATTACAATTTTTATAATATTGCGGCTAATACTCCGGCTGGCGCCAAGCACAAAACGCTGCTCGAAAACTTAGCTCAAGAAAAGAAAAAAAATGAACAGCTGATGCTACGCACGTGTCGAGAAAGCGTTTGTGAGATGATTTTGGAACCCATAGTGGATTTTACAAGGGAAGGTTTTATTAGTGAT
Organism: Desulfomonilaceae bacterium; assembly: GCA_052144015.1. Classification (GTDB taxonomy): domain Bacteria; phylum Desulfobacterota; class Desulfomonilia; order Desulfomonilales; family Desulfomonilaceae; genus DATJPW01. Next base: position 785 of record JBKQRG010000478.1, on the reverse strand, counting down.
CGGGAAGGCGCGGATAAAATGACTTGGGATCTGTTGCTATCAAAAGCGCTACAACTTGAAACCACTGCCCACAATTTTTATGTTGAAGCGGCTGAGAAGATCCGGGCATTGCCGGAGGTAGCCCGTGCGCTCAGTCGTACGGCAACCCGTCGTGCTGCTGATAAAGAGAAATTGCTGGAACTCTCAAAATAATTTTTATCGGCGATTGGCCATCTAATGACCATCACAGTCAAGACACTTACGTGGAAGGATTGTCCCCCGGTACAGTTCGTCCGGCGATGGGAGACTCTGGCCCAAGGACCTTCCACCCGCCTGTACGAAGTTCATCCGGGCACAAAAGCACTCGCCAGGGCTGACCTAAGAAGGCTTTATATTCTATGGAAAGAGAGGTCGCGATACACTAAGAGCGACCGACGAGAATTGTCCCTTCTGGCCCAAGCGCTTCCAGACGTGAACGCGTTCAGAGCGGTGGGACGGCCTAAAGAAGATGAAGTTCTGGAATTCTATGACCAACTGACCCGAAGAGTTGGAAAAAAGTTCTCTTTGAAACTTTTTGCATTGCATGTCGCCCTGCCAAGAGTATTTCCACCCTTTTCTGCTTCACGATTGGAAGCTTACCGATTTTTGACGGGCACTAAAGCTGCCCAAACCAAGGATTTTACCGAAGCCTTGCTTGAAGTATACTTTAAGTATCAGAAATTTTTCTTTGAACTATCCGCCACTGCGGCAGCCGATATTTCACGCGTTGACCGGGCATTGCTGGCTCTGGGACAGTTTCTGGAGAG
>JBKQRG010000477.1:0-40782 GCA_052144015.1 Desulfomonilaceae bacterium | reverse complement strand
GCTGCGATTAATGCCGTGTTGCCAAAATCGGTGCGATGATCAATAGCTGCTCCACGCTCCAAGAGCAATCTTGCAATATCGGAGAAACCTCTCCGGGCAGCCACAATCAACGGTGTCTTACCGCGCTCGGTTTGGGCATTGACCGGTGCGCCTTGATTCAAGAGGATCTCAACAATATCGAGGCGCCCTTTACTGGATGCCCGTAATAAGGCGAGATTCATTGCCTTCATCTTGCTGTCTGGCGATTCCCAGCCCCGGAGAGCGATCTCTGCCAAACCGGCCCGCCCCTCCTCAGCTGCCATAGTTAAGAGCGAAAACCTGTCTCGGTCCTTTAGACCCGCATCTCCGCGAATGATGAGTATGACGTGAGCGACCGACGCCTGTCCTGCTTCTATTGCTGCCGTTAGACCGGTCCTGCCGTTCTCGTCTGCTTGGGTGACATCCGCGCCGCATCGCAGCAGGAGCTTGACAATGTCGGGGCGTCCACATGCGGCAGCCCGAGTGAGGATCGTGCTGCCATCGCCATTGGACGAATTCGGATTTGCACCATGGCGAAGAAGCCGTTCAACAAGTTCCCAACATCTCTTCTTGGATGCCAAGGTCAAGGCGTCATAGCCTTTATCGTTCCTAGCGTCAATGTCAGACCTCGCCGACATCAGCAGTTCCGCGACTTCCGTATCGCCTTCGCGGGCAGCGAATATGAGGGCAGTAGTTCCTTTATTGTTTCTGGCGTCTGCCCGGGCTCCTTTTTCCAAGAGTAGACGAACCACCCCAGCGTGGCCGCGAACTGAAGCCTTGATCAGGGAATTTCCACCGAACCGGTCCACCGAGTTGATGTCCGCGCCGTTATGAATTAGCGTCTCAACGATTTGCTCATGCCCCTCATGGGAGGCAAACATAAGACTGGTCCTTCCATCACAATTCGCCGCGTTTACTTCTGCTCCGGATTTCAAGAGCACTTCTACGACCTTCTTGTGGCCCTTGAAAGAGGCCCTCATGAGCGACGTATTGCCGTAGCGATTTTTCGCCTGAACGTCCGAAGCGAAACGCACGAGGACTTTTGCCACTTCGGCCCAACCCTTGGTGGCCGATTTCATAAGCGCGGTGTCACCAGACCTATCCATGGCATTAACCGATGCTCCACAAGACAAGAGGAATTCGACTATTCCCAGGTCGCCTTTCGATGCAGCGGCAATCAAGGCAGTCTCACCACGCTCGTTTGGTGTGTCAACGTGACCCACGCGGTCCAAGTGCAGTCTATGTGCCTCCAATTGTTTAGCTTTGGCAGCTCGTACGAAGAGAGAAGCTGTAGAGCGACTCATCTTCCCGCGCTGCCTTGGACGATTCACGATCAATTCTACGTCTCCTGGTGAACTCTAGGCCGAGTTCCTGGGTCGAAAGGCCGTCTTCTACTCGTATCATGACTCCCCCGTTGTCACGAACACCCCATCTGCGCAAGCCCCGCCAGGGCCATGATGACCCGACAAATCGACTACCCACAATCAGTAATGCCCCGCAGTGAGCTAAGCAAATTGTGTGCCATGCGTTCGACAGGAGGCATTTTTGCACAAATAGCATGCAAGAACTGGAAGTTAGCTTTCTAACCTGAAGATCGCTGCGATAATCTGACTGATTTGCGAGCGGCGAAATAAGAGCGATATCGCACGCAGAGAACAGTTCTTGCGGCTCAAGCCGTTTGAGTTGTCTCGTTAATCCGAATAAAACAACAAGGACGCAGTGTTCGTTTGGGGTTAGTCCAGGAGCGTAGAATCGGCACATCATGGATCGAGAGCGATGTCGCTCTAGTCGATCGCCGGATAAGTGTAAATTCCCAGCTTCTCCATGTGCCTTGCCAGTGCAAAACGAGACAGACCCAAGAGTTTCGCTGCCTTCTTCTTGTTGCCATAACTGCGCCGGAGCGCCTCCTTAATGAGAGATCGCTCGATCCCTCCAAGAACCTCGGGAAGTGGGCTGTCTATCGGCATGGACACGCGCAGCAGATCGACAGGGGACTGCTCCTGGGAAACTTGAAGATGCTCTAATTTCAAGGGACCTCCCTGGGAGAGGATTATGGCCCTTTCAAGGACATTGCGAAGCTCTCGAATATTTCCGGGCCACGAGTAATTTGTCAGGATCTCTATGATCTGCCGCCGTTGGTGTGCGGTCTCTCTGTACCCAAATGCAGGCCCCACTTCAGACAGCAGATCTTCGACAAGCATCGGCATGTCTTCAAGTCTCTCCCTTAGCGGTGGCAACCGTATCGAGAAAACGTTGAGCCTGTAAAACAGGTCTTGACGGAAGCGACCGGCTGAGATCTCTTCGGCAAGATTTCTGTTCGTCGCAGCGATCAGCCTCACATTGACCGTCACACTGTTCACGCCTCCAAGCCGTGTAAATGACATTGAATCAAGAAAGGCGAGCAATTTGGATTGGAGATGAGCAGGCATGTCTCCTATCTCATTAAGCAGCAGGGTTCCTCCTTCAGCAATTTCCAGGAGCCCTCGCTTTTTTCTGGTCGCCCCGGTAAACGCTCCCGCCTCATGCCCGAACAGTTCAGATTCTGCCAGTTCAGAGGGAATCGCGGCGCAGTTAATGGTATAAAAGGGTCCCGATGACCGTGCGGACTGATCATGTATGTACCGGGCAAGGCGGTCTTTTCCGGTCCCGCTCTCTCCGCTAATCATTACAGTGCTTTCGCTGGGTGCCACGAGTCTTGCAGCTGAAATCGCGGTCTTCATTCTTCCTGATCGAGATGACGGATTGGGGGAGTGGCGGGACGATGAAACAGCTGTTCTTTCGGTAATGTTACGGGCTATACCGCAGATGCCGGTAATTTCGCCTTGGGCGTTGGCCAAGGGCGCGCGGACGTCCAAGAAAGTAAGCGGAACACCTTGGACCAGTCTGGTGTGTTCTTCCTCAACAACCTCCCCGTTTAGGATACGCATGTCCACGGCGCTCAAGTGCTCGCCGGCGGAAGTCCCGAACAGGTCGAAATCAGTTTTTCCGAGGATTGCTGATTCGGGCAAATCCAACAGCGTCGCCATGGAAGGATTGACGAAAGTGTACCTCAGAGAGGTGTCCTTGAGGTACACGCAGTCTTTCGCTGTCTCGAAGATCGCTCGGAAACGTTGTTCGCTAAGGGCGAGAGCTTCTTGCGTGTTGATTCGCTCTAGGATCTCCTTTTTCAACTGCTTGTTGGCGCGTTCCAGCTCAGCTGTTCTGTAGGCCACCAGTTTCTCCAATTCAGATCGAGACCGCTGCAGTAGTGCCTCCGCCTCTTTGAGCTTCCGAATGTCAACACATACGCCTCGGATTCCCACGACCATGTCCGCCTTCACGATCGGCGACGTGTACGCGGCAATGGGCACGCGAGTGCCGTCTTTAGTCACGACAGTGTATTCGTTCCCGTAGGTGCCTTCGCCGTGCAAGGCATTGCGGATATTCTGGAGAAGTCTTTCGCGGTCTTCGGAAACAACAAGCTCCGTCAGCTTTGTACTTCGATCCGCGTCTTCGGGGTCGTACCCGCCCAACGCAAGCCCGGCTCGGTTGACAAAGGTAAAGTTCCCCTGCGCATCCAGCTCGTACACTACCTGAGGCATGGCTTCAGCGAATTCCCTGAATCTAGCCTCGCTCTCCAGCAAGGCCTGTTCGGCCCGCTTGCGCTCGGTGATGTCCCGAACGACCGCGAGTACAGTGTCCCTGTTATTTATCATGCAGCGCTTCAGGTTCACCTCGACCCAGAATGGCCTTCCATTCTTGTCCTTAGTCTGCCATTGGAATAACTTCGACTGACCTGGATTCGTCTCTCTTATTGCCCCGAGAGCTTCTACTCGGGTGTAGGGCGGGTCCCCGGAACCCAGGTCCTCAATCGTTAGAGATCGTGCTTCTTCAGCCGAGTAGCCGTACATCCCGAGCATCTTCGAGTTTACGTCCAGGATCTCACCAGTGCTGGGGTCGTGTAAAAATATTGCATCTTCCACTGAATTGAAGATCGTCCGGTAATTGGCCTCGGATATTATCAGGTCTTCTTCAACCCGCCTGCGCTCGGTGATGTCCTCAGTGGTCATTATGTGTTGACCGTTGGACAGTTGCACGGGTCTAAAAAGAATCTCTTTCTTTTCCCCGTTCTTACACACCACGGAAAAGATCCGCTGACGCTGTTCACCTGCCTTAATCTCCGAGGTATCTGAAATCCACGTAGAGATGACTTTGTGGCGGTCAACCGAATCAGGAAATGTCTTTCGCAACCAGGTTGCCCCGTTCGGAATTTCTTCCAAAGCGTGCCCAAACGTCTCCACAAATCTCGGATTTATGTACTGAAAAGTTCCGTCCTCTTCAATGATCACCAGACCAAATGGGGCCGATTCGACCAGTAGCTGAAAACGTTGTATTTCAAGCTTAAGCTGCTCTTGCGATCGTTTCAGTTCAGTGATATCGCTCACCGTTCCAATCATACCGATTGGATTGCCCTGCTGGTCTCTTAGTAGAGAATTGTTCATCAGAGCCGGAAACATGGTCCCGTCTTTCCGCACATGGCAGATTTCCCCTCTGAACTGACCAGTCTCTTGTGTAAGGCGGTTGGCGGCTGCCACTCCCGGCATCTGTTCCTTGGTGTGGAAAACCGAGAGGTTCTTCCCATTGAGTTCCTCGAGTGCGTATCCATGCATGTGCGCAAAGGCTTCATTCAGGAAAATTAGATTGCCGTCAAGGTCTACTATGGCGATACCCTCATGACTCTGCCTAACCGTTTCCCCAAGAAGCCTGATTTCTTCTTGCGCCCGTTTCTGGTCGCTTACATCTCTCACCCACGACTGAACACCGGCTTCTCCGTCAAACAAGATGGCCTTGGATCTGATCTCTCCATCAAAGACCGTTCCGTCTTTCGCTTGAAGTTTGACTTCATAGTAGTCGATCGCTCTTTCGCCGGATATGCTAGCTTGTGCTCTCTCACGAACCAGTGCCCTTTGTTCAGGGTGGCAGATGGTCCAATGCTCCTTTCCAATGAGTTCACCCTCCTCGTAACCCAACATCTTATGTAGTTGCCTATTGGCGAAGGCGATCACAGTTCCCTTCTGAATAAAGATGCCATCAAAACTGCCCTCCACCAGGGTTCTGTATCGTTGTTCGGTCTCTCTGAGCCTGGTGTCCATCTCGTGCTTATAGAGAACTAGCTCAACGGTTCTCGTCAATTCTATCCGTGAAACAGGCTTGCAAAGATATCTCTCCGGATCAGTCTGCTTTGCTCTGTCGAAGAGCGCCTTGTCCGAATACGCGGTAAGGTAGACTATAGCCGTACCCCGAAGTTTTCTGATTTTATCGGCTGCTTCGATACCGTCCATGGGTCCTCTGAGCTGAATATCAACCAAGGCCAGATCCGGCGCGGTTTCGAGGGCCAACTTTACCGCTCCTTCGCCGGTATCGCTGATTCCAACGACTTCATATCCCTCTTCATTCAATAGCCGAGACAAGTCCTCGGCCAGGATCAACTCGTCTTCTACAATGAGAATGCGATATCTGCTCACGGCTTGCCCCTCATGGCCCATAGACGTTAACTTAAGAGATCCGCCCAAGGGATTTCAGTTAGTTGACTTGAGCAGTGTCTCGTCACCCAGGCGAAAGCCGGGGTCCATACTTTGTCCTGAGTAAAAGAGTAGGATGTGGTGAGCGCAGTGAACCGCATCGTTCGCGAAAACCTCGATTGACGCGGTTCCCCGCGAAACGCGGGTTCACCGCATCCTACGGGACCTAAATCTCAGGACGATCTCAGTTCCACGATCGCGTCTGATCTCAAAATGACCACGAAGCTGATTGGAGAGTATTCTCACCAGATCGAGCCCGAGGGTGTTTGGCTTATCCAATTGGATGTTTTGTGGCAAGCCGACTCCGTCATCGGCCACAGACAGTTCTAATGTCGATTCGTCAATTTCCTTCAGAGCAAGAGAGATTTTACCCGCCCGATGGCCTGGGAAAGCGTGTTTAAGACAGTTGCTCACCAGCTCCGTGACAATTAAGCCCAAGGCCGTGCCGATTTCCAGGTCCAGCTCGACCTCGGCGCTCTCAATTTGAAGTTCAATCTGCGACCCCACATGGCCCAACGAAGACATGAGTTCGTTGACCAGATCGGTCAAATAGGACTCGCTATTGATTGCAGACACATTCTCCGCCTGGTACAGCTTCTCATGAGCCATGGCCACGGACCTGATCCGATCGCCTGATTCGATGAACATGCGCCGATGATATTCATCCTTGGCATACCGCGATTGAAGCCACAGCAAGCTGCTGATGACGGCAAGGTTATTCTTGACCTGGTGGTGAATTTCTCGAAGCAGGATTTTCTTTTCTTCGAGCGAGGCCTTGATTTGCTCGTCGGCGGTCTTGCCGTCGATCATGTTGTACCCCACATTCATTACCGTTCCATCGGAAAGTCTGAAATTGGCCGACATACAAGTAAGGACGGTTCCGTCTTTTGTGAGAGGAATCCGCTACCTGAATATCTTTTCTGGGCTTGATGTAACAGTCTCAATGACCTGCTCTCTGATCTCGGGGTCAGGAAAGAAGAGCGACAGCGGGTTCTCATGAGAATTGACCTCATGTAAGAGTATTTCTCTCCGGTCCAATCTCCCTGTTACCGCATATTCCGCACGATGCTAGAATGCCCGTGAACGTTAGAAGCGATCGTTTTCCATTGCCGCGAGCTCTAGATTCGCACCCTTCAAATAAGCCCCGGTCAAATTGGTTCCTGTCAAAATTGCCTGAAACAGATTAGCTCCGGAGAGGTTTGCTCCAGCAAGATTGGCATTAGTGAGATTAGCCTCGGATAGATTTGCCTCGGCCAAGAACGCCCAAACACCGTAGACCGTGTTCATGTTGCATTCCGAGAGATTCGCTTTTGCAAGATTAGCCTTGTACAGGATCGTTCCGTGCAGGTTTGCTGAGACCAGATCGGCCCCATTCAGTTGAGCGCCTGTGAAATCGACTCCCACGAGATTAGCTCCCGCCAGTTTGGCCCCAGAGAGCCGCGCTCCCGAAAGATCTATTCCTGGGAGATAACATCCACCCAAATCACAATTTCCAAGATCAATCCCGGATGCGGCCGCCATCTGCACTAAAGCCGCAAATGAAATGGCTTCGTCGGAGAAAATGACCTTGTTGGAAAATCTGTGGCGGATACGAAATTCGTTGATGCGCACTGGTAGTCTAAGATCGAGCTCCCTCTGAGTTATGAGATTCTTGCAAACAAGTTCGTCCAAGCAGACCTCAAGCTGTGAGTCGGAAATGTTGTATTTTTCTCTTAAGGCGTCTCGACTTGTGCCGGTGTTTACGAGGTTCAAAATCTCGGTGGGAGCAATAGTGGGTCCGCAGGACACAACCGCAAAGTGTTCCCCGGCCTGCTCATCCAACAGCAAGCCGGTTTGACGACCGGAGACCCTCTCATCAAGTTCGGATTGACTTATTAGTTTTGCTGTTAATAGTTTTCTGAAGAGGCTTTGCAGACCTTTGGTGCTAAGGCGATATTTTCTCATCAAAGCTGTATCGGACATCCCCGACCTGATGCAATTCAGGGCTTCCTCAGCATTGATCAAGAGTTTTTTAAATAGTGAGTCCGGCCACTTTGCGCGGTAAGGGTCTATTATCACCGTGCCGCAAGCAAGTGACATCCGCTCTTCCAACTCTGAGCGCTGCAACAGCCCGGAAGCTACCAGCTGGTTGAATAGTATGTGAAGCCCTTTGAGACTGATGTTGAATTTCTCCATCAGAGAGGCGTCATCCATCCCTGATCGGATACTCTGAACGGCTTCGAGTGCTTTGATAACAACATTTCGCATAGCATTACTACCGGAGTGAGCCAAATTTTCGGAGTGCGTTAAGCGCTATTCCGCCGCGCTTTAACGAGGGCCTGAACGACATCCGCGACCTGCGATATATTGATGGGTTTGGTCAGGATTCTATCCACCCCTGCGGACCTCATCTTCCCAATCTCTCTTATCTGGTCTCCCCAACCCGTCAGCAGTGCGAATGGCGTCTTTGGAACTCCTTTATCGAGGCACGACTTCATGAGGTGTTTACTGACATCCCAGCCGGTCATGTCAGGCATTCCGAGGTCACAAATCACCACGTCGATAGTTTCGCGCATGAAGATTTCCACTCCTTCTTGGCCGGAACGAGCCGTGCGAACAGTGTGATTTAATAACCTGAGCCCATCAGCCAGCGAATTTAGGACGACTTCAAGATCATCTATCACGAGGATTTTGAGAGGTTGTTCGGGGGGTGGCGAGGAGGCAATCAAAGGGACCTTTGGAAGTTCTTTCGCCCTGGGGAGTGTGACCCTGGGGAGTGTGACCGTGAAGACGCTTCCTTTGCCCTCGACAGATTCAACGGAGATATCGCCTTCATGACTTTGAACAATGGCCCGAGCCGTTGCCAGTCCTAGGCCCGCTCCTGCCGTCACTTTTGTAGTGCAGAAAGGAATGAACAATCTGCCGAGCATATCTTCAGAAATTCCTTTCCCATTATCACGAACCTGAAGGATTACCTCATCGTTTCCGGTCCAACAGCTCACCTCGATAAGCCCGCCACTGGGCAAAGCCTCGGTAGCGTTTTTGATCAAATTTACGACTACCTCGAAGATCTCATTCTTTTTTCCTGAGATTAGGCATGCTTCTCTCAGATACAGCTCCAGGTCCACCCTTATGCCTTGCTTCTCGGGGAGCGTCTTCCACCAGGAATTGGTCAGCTCGACCCCCGGTCGGACCACGTCACACAGATCAAAGACTTCATGGGCTGCAGTTGCTTCATTATTCCGAATGCTCGTGAAACTCTGCAACCGCCTCACAGTTTCTGCCCCAAACCCGGCACTTTCGATAATCTGACCGAGGGCTTCCTCGGCCTTTGCATAATTGCCGGATTTTATATTCAGTAACGCGACCTGAGCGCCACTAACGACTATCTGAAGCGTGTTGTTGAAATTATGGGCCGTGCCGCTGGCAAGCTCACCGACCACCTTTAGGCGTTCAGACTGGAGCCACAGATCTTCCGCCCTCTGTCGATCGACAATCTCCTGTTGAAGCCTCTCATTCATAGTCTTAAGTTCAGCTGTACGTTCCTGCACGGTCTTTTCAAGTTGTTCACTGTGCCTCTTGTTCGCCTCCAAAAGCTGCTTGTCAACCGTCAAGTCCTCAATCAGAACCAGCACGAATCTCTCACTCCCCACTCTTATCGATCGAAGTGTCATCCGCGCCCATATCTTTCGACCGTCTATTTCCAGGGTCGCTTGTGCAACCCGAGACTTTCTCTGTAAAAATACATCTTCCAAAAGCGACTGAGCCCTTCGAGCGGAAGAGTTCCCGTGGAACAGCCCCGAGAATGGGCAAAAGACCATCTCACCATAATTTTCGGCGATTCTTCCCCAAGCCTGATTAGCCATAATAATTCGATATGACGTGTCTATCAGCAAAACAGGAATTGGAAGAGCCTGGAGAACTTTGCCGAAGGTTGTTCGCCAGATTCCACTACTGATGTCAAAGCTGCCGGTGGAAGTTAGGTCCTTTGTGAACAAGGCGGTAAGGTCAATGGTCTGCGTGTAATTCTCCCCCGATGGACCCGCTATCGAGTTCCCGTGCATATTTCCCATTGAGGCTGTCCCCCTATTGCTTAGCTCACCAGCAGAAGGTCGGATAATTTTTCCGGGCCATTCGTAGCTCTGGAAGCAATGAAATATCCCTGAAGACCTTCCAGCCTGTTTCCTTCACTGAACATGAAATTATAGCACAGCAACTCCCCCAATAACTATGCGACGACTCTTCGTTTTCTATGCCATTGCTATGCCCAAGAAATGAATGAAGTTTATCGTCTGCCGATCGTTGGATCGCCTCACACTCACGAGTCAGCGTCTGCGACTTTTGAAACGAGACCACTAAGGGCTTTCCCAAAATTACCTATTCTTTCTGTAATGGTTATTGATGGCGCCTCCAAGTCGCGGGATGGTGTAGTCTCTCCCGGGTCGCCCAGTCCCTTAACAGGGCGTTGAAAGCCCACGAAAGCCTTGGTTACGGTAGTGTCGGAAAGAGAGGTCCTCATGAAGAGTTCCATCTCGTCTATTGCTCCGGCATCCGCTAATTTTTGGAACACTTTATGGAGCCGGCTCTCAGAGAGGGTATATTTTCCCATAAGTTCCCTATCGCCCATTCCATTGCGAAGGTCCCTCAAAAAAGGTTTAGCTTTAATCCTGCGTTTCGGGGTAGTCATAAGAATATCAACCTCTTCAGCTCAATTAACCCGCAACAATCTTGCAGCTGAGACCAAAATCAGAGATAGTCTTTTCATGTTATCTTTGTCTCCTGCATTGCAAGCACGAGAAATCGTGACTTTGTTGAAGCTCGAGAAATCCTTAGTTTCCTGCGTTACCAATTCGGTTCTTGTGCCCTGGCGCTAAACACCCCATGGCCCGTTGCTGTCACGTCAAGCGATTTGAAAGCCCTCCCCGCGACCCCAAGGGTCATGTTGCCAGTATGGGAAATTGAAGGCGGTCCAATAATGGTGCGACGAAGTGCATTCCTCGTGCCATCTCTGTCGCTGCAAAAAAAAATGCTTGACGTGACGAACAATACTAATCCGTTAGAGGCATGCCGAATTTGCCGGACACGGAAGTACTAGTGAGAGAAGAGCCAAAATGGCTCACAAACAGATCCTCAATTTGGAAAGGCTCGGCAAATCATGTTCTATCAGTCGGTTAGGGACGAGCCTAACAGGCGCATTTTGTGGGCCAAAATGCAATGATGGGTCGGAAATGTCCCAAGCTTTTAACCCGGTGTTTCAGGCTGTGGGTGGACCGCCGCACCCCCTTACTTACCCGAAGGAAAAAATCGCGCAGAATTGATTACACGAAGCCTCAGAGGATTTCTCGGTAATTAAAAGGATGGGGTGAATCTCTGTCTTCTCAGGTGAAGAGTGATTTCCGAACTTCCTGATGCCCCGTCTCTTCCCGGATGAGTCGTATTTCTGGAAGCAAGTCCAGAAAGCAGTCTAATATTCTCGGATCAAAATATTCCTCTCTCCCTATTTTCATTAGAGAAAGGGCCTCATGTTCGGGCAATGCGGGTCTGTAAAGACGCTCGCTTACCATAGCATCGTACACGTCCACCACACCAACGATTCGGGCGCTTTCAGGAGTGGCCTCTCGAATCAGTCCGTGTGGATAGCCTGAGCCATCCCATTTCTCGTGGTGTGACAGAGCTATTTCGCGGGCCATTTGAATTAGGGGGACATCCGAGCCATCAAGGATTTCAGCCCCAATAGTCGTATGCGTCTTCATGACGTCGAATTCTTCTGCCGTCAACCTTTCAGGCTTGAGGAGAATCGTGTCCGGAATTCCAACCTTCCCTAAGTCATGCATTGAAGCGGCCAGGCCGATATCTTGCACTGGTTGAGGTGTCCATCCGAGAGACTTTGCCATCGCTGCGGAGTAAAGGCCTATCCTTCGCATGTGTGATCTTGTCTCATCATGCATTGGACCGACCTCTGAAATCAGTCGTAGGACTATCTCTTCCTCTCGTTGTCCAGTCTGTCTCGTCCCGTCTTCGACCTTTGTGTCCAATGACCTTTCGTACTTTTGCCTGAGCAATTTCAGACGAAGTCTTTCCAGAGCGGTAGCCGTACTTGTCAGGATCTCATTCTTGTCAAAAGGCTTGATTACGTACCCGTAGGCGCCAAGATCCAAAGCCAAAACGGCCGTTTTCCTGTGGCCAGCAGCGGCTAATATGAGAACCGCCGTATCGGGGAAAAGGTCCCTTACAATTGTGAGGAGATCGATTCCGGACATCCCCGGCACTATCATATCGCTGATCACAAGATCAAATTTGTTCTCGGCCAGCAACATTACTGCCATCGGTCCATTGTCCGCTGTTTCGCATGAAAAGCCTTCAGAGGTGAGCCAACGGGAAAGTAGGGCGCACACATCCGGCTCATCGTTAACAATCAGAATTTTGGCAGCTTTACTCTGGGCCTGTTTTTTCCTGCTCATCCCACTTCCTGCGGCTCGTTCGAAAGTAACGGCTTCTGCCTAGCTTCTTCCATCCGTGAAGAGCTTCGTCTGTACCACGAATCAGCTAATCCATGTCCGGCTCTTCCAGGTCCGGACCACCTGATTTTTCGTGATAAGAGCGGACTAAGCGTGCTAATTTAGCGTCAGTTACAGATATGATGTCAAGACTGAAAAGGAAACCTCTTGCGTTTCATCAAGACCTTGTCAGTAGAACAAGTCAAGACCCACCTGAACGAAGGCACCCCGGACGACGAACTCATGCTGGACATGGGCTCTCACCGGAAGAATTGAAAGCCCTTTACGATCAATCGATAAGAGTAATGGCGTACCGATCACTTTATGTTCGCATAGGCCGTCCCACCGACTGATCGGGTTGCGAACTCCCATGTTCCAGGCTTTCCCGTCAGGCTCTTCGGTCATCTCGATAACGCCTTTATGGACGGTTTGACCCACAGGACTCTTAGCTCCGGTCCAAAACCTGACGAACATCGCGGAGAAGCTGTTTGACCCGAAACGGTGTGGTGACAAAGCTTCTTGCGCCCATTTGAATCGTCTGTTTCACTGACGCATCCGCAGAATACCCGCTGGCCACCAGAACGTTCACCCGCGGATCAATCTTCAGAAGTTCCTTGAGACATTCCGTGCCGCCCATCTCCGGCATGATAAGGTCGAGAATCACCAGTGATATCCGTGAACGTTCCTTCTTGAAGAGATCGAGCCCCTCTCTGCCGTTGACCGCCTGGAGCACTGTGTATCCGTGTTTAGTGAGAATCCGAGCGCCCAGTTCTCTGACGAATTCTTCATCATCCACCAGCAGAACGGTCTCCGCTCCGAAGGCGGGCACTTCTTCCTGTGTTTCCACTCCGGTTTCTTCCTCGCCGGGTATAGCCGGTAGATAGACCTGGAATGTGGTTCCCTGACCGACCTCACTATAGACAGTCATATGGCCGTTATGCTGTTTGACGATCCCGTATACCATCGCCAGGCCGAGACCGGTACCTCTTCCCATCTCTTTGGTCGTGAAAAATGGCTCGAATATGTGTTCGACGGTCTGCTTGTCCATCCCATAGCCGGTATCCGAGACCTCGAGTACAACGTACTCGCCGGGACTGGCCTCAACGTGAAGCCTGCAATACTCTTGGTCGAGCGTCACAATTGAGGTTTTCAAGGTCAGCTTCCCGACATCCGGCATAGCATCGCGGGCATTTACAGCTAAATTCATTAGAATCTGTTCGATCTGGGAAGGGTCTGCATTGGTCCGGGGAAGATCAGCAGACAACTCAAGAATAATATCGACCATCCTGGGAATGGTACGCCTCAGTAGCTTCTCAACCTGAACTATCTTCTTGTTGAGATCCATGGGGACAGGTTTTGACTCTGACTTCCTGCTGAACATGAGCAGCCGCTGCACCAGTTCGGCCCCGTTCCTTGCCGCATGGAATATTTTCTGTAAGTCGGCATACTCGGGGTCGTCCTGCTCTTTTTCCGCGAGCAGCAATTCTGAGAAACCCAGCACTACGGTCAACAGGTTATTGAAGTCATGGGCAATCCCTCCGGCAAGGGTCCCGATGGCCTCCATCTTCTGGGCCTGAAGAAGCTGTTTTTGCAGTAGGACCTCGTGCGTGACGTCTCGTTCCACGCCAACAAGACTCACTATCCGGCCATTGGGATCTCGAATGGGTGTCACGGTTGCATCCATTTCGCATATTGTGCCATCTTTTTTTCGTCCGGTTTTGCGGCCCGACCAAGCTACTCCTTTAGTCATCGAACTGTACAATTCTCGGCGGAGTTCGGAGTCCAACTCATATTCCTCGAAAAGGGGGGGGAGAGAACCGATAACTTCCTCTCGTGTATAGCCGGTGATGCGTTCGTGCGCGGGGTTGGCATATTCAACATTTCCCCGGCGATCAGTAATAACTATAGCCTCCCCAGCTTGCTCGATGGCCGTTGCTAAACGCTTCTGGACCTCCTCCATCCGTTTTCGTTTCGAGATGTCCCTCACCCATACCTGGACACCTGTCTCCCCCTTGACTGTCACTCCTATTCCAATGATTTCACCCTCAAGGAATGACCCGTCCTTTCGCTTCAGCCTGACTTCGTATTGTGATACCACTTCTTCGCCGCGCATTCGTGCTTTGGCTCTCTCTCGCGTGATCTCCTGGTAATCCGGATGATAGATCAGCCAGTGATCAGTGCCCTCCAGTTCTCCCTCGGAATAGCCAAGCATCTCGTACAGCCGCGAATTAGCAAATATGATCTCGGGGCCTTTCTGCACAAATATGCCGTCAAAACTATTCTCCACAATGGAACGGTAACACTCTTCGCTTTCCTTGAGGGCCTCTTCCATCTGCTTACGTTCAGTGACTTCGGTCATAAGTGTCAGGGCAGCCGGCCGGCCTTGCCACTGGATGCTTGCCACGTCTATTTCAACCCATCCCGAGTTGCCGGCCTTGGTCAATATCCTGAACGGATAACTGCCGGGGAACTCTTCGCCTCTCAATCGCCGGAAGTGCGTTTGAAGCACCATCTCCCTGTCATCAGGGTGAATTGTTTCAGCAATGGCTTTGGAGATCAATTCTTGCTCAGTGTAGCCCAAGATTTCCGCTGCTCTGGGGTTCAGGAACTTGATCACTGCATCTTGAGTGACGAGAATTCCCTCGTGAGCCTTCTCCACCAGAATCCGATACTTTTCTTCCGATTCCCGCAATGCGTCTTCTGCGCGTTTACGTTCCGTTATGTCAGTAAGCACCCCTTCAGTTCCCAAAGGGTTGCCTGACTTGTCACGATAGATATGGCTGTTTGTGGATACTATGATCGACTTTCCGTCTTTTCTTACTAACTCCAGCCCATAATTACTCACTTTTCCGCGCTCACGTAAAATAGAGAGCGAACGGTCCCTATCTTCAGGATTCTTGTAGAAAATCTTGGCGACGTTTAGCCCGATCATCTCGTCCACGGATTCATAACCCAGCATTTGGGGTCCCGACGGACTTACAAGAGTGACATTTCCTTCCATATCCGTACGGTAGAACACATCCTGCATGTTCTCGACAACAGTACGGTAGTTCTCCTCACTCTCCCGCAGCGCATCCTCAGTGCGCTTGCGCTCGGTGATGTCAAGGAAAAAGCCGGCACTGCAAGGGCCATCTGTCAGATGGACCCTCGTCACAGCAGCCTGAACGGGAAACTGAGATCCATCTTTACGCAGGCCGACCGCCTCGTATTCGGTTTCTGCGTACAAGCCTTCCTCCCGACGACGTGCACGGTCTGCAAATTCCGACAAGCATTGCGGCGCGATTCGTTCAGTGATCGGCGAACCAACAAGCTCATCGACACCTGAGAAACCAAACATCTCATGATACTTTGGATTTGCATACACAGTCGTCAAGTTTCGAGCGAAGCAGATTCCGACCGGCGCTTCTTCTATCAGTGAGCGAAACCTATTCTCACTCTCCCGCAAAGACTTCTCCGTCCTCAGGCGTTCGGCAATCTCGGCAACGAGTTTTTCATTGGTCATTTTCAGCTCGGCGCTTCGTTCCTCCACTCGCATTTCGAGGTTGCCACGGACTTCTTGCAAGGACTCAACCAGCTTATCCTTCTCAAATCTCAATCGAAGCGACTCTACTACGGAGCCGTGCATCCAGCGAGCTGTAAGAGCCAAGACGATGGTAAAAAGCACTATCACGCCCCCAGTGATCAAGTGAGCCCCGTCCCAATCGTAAATATGCCGTGCGGCAAGCGGCAGCATCCCTGCGAGGATGGTAGGCAAGTAGCACTCGGTCGTGGGCGAGTAGACCACCGCGGCCGCCGAAGTTATCCCGGCCAAGAAAATCGACAGAACCAACTGGTGGAGCGGGGAATTCGCCGGATACAGAAAAACACCGGCTAAACCCCACAAAAGCGCTGAAAGAAAAGTGCCTACCGCAAACCATACACCCCAACGAAACGTCGCTTCTCCCGCCGGAGAAGTTCTATGGAATGCTGATATTAGACCGTGTCTCGCTACCTGCACCAGTGCGTAAGATGCAACCCATACCACAAGAACCAAATGTGAGACCACATTCCAGAGCGTTGCAACCAGGATGAGAGCACCCAGCAGCGCACCGATTAAACCGACGCGAGACTGAGAGTAAAGCTGCCATATCTCGGCGGCACGAATATGGCGTGCCTCTGACTCAAAACCGCCATCGTGCGGCACCAACTTGGCCTTTGATTTCGGTTTCATCTCCGCGCCTCCAAGGATCCTTCGGTTGCAAACCTCAAAAAACCGGAATTGTGCGGTGGCTTTGCCATTTTGGAGTTCCCTGGGCCGGTGACCCGTCGACGATGGTTCCTCTGACAAGGAAAAGGCCTGTAATATCGGTCACAATGCCATACAAGGATAAAATCGTAGTCAAGTTCGTGAAATTACGCCGGCGTCTTGTCCCACATTAGTCTGCACGTGACTAGTCGGATCGCATCACACTCATGATCCAGTGCCTGCAAGTTTGGAAAAGATGCCACCAAAGACCTTGCCTGAAGTATTCACCTTTTCCGTAATTTCGATCTCAGAGGGGGTCTCGCGGTCTCGGTGTGGTGTGGTTTCTTTTAGGTTATCGAGTTCCTGAACAGCGCATTGAGTCGCCACGAAAGCCTTGGTTATGGTGCTGTCGGACAGAGATGTCCTCATGAAGAGTTCCATTTCGTCTATCGCACCGGCATCAACCAATTTGTGGAACACTTTATGGATCTGGTTCTCAGAGAGGTTATATTTTTCCATAAGCTCCCTGTCGCCCATTCCATTGCGAAGGTCGCTCACAAATGGTTTCGCTTTTATTTTCCGTTTCGGAGTGGTCATAAGTTTGCCTTCCACCCGAGATCCAGGAAGTCAATAAACTCTTGGAGACTTTGTAGATCTTGATCAGAGATTGAGATTACCTGAAATCCGGCCACGGACTGACCCTCGGATCCTTCACTCTCTGCCCAACGGCATTCCGCAGTCAGTTCGAATGGGTCGACGAGGCCGATATCATCTCCCAAGATCGCAAGAGTCTTAACTTCACCAATGTTGGCTTCAATCCCCCTTACTGCCAGCCCCTTCACCGTTATGTCTTTGACTGTGCCTCTCCAACCGTCATTACTCTTGTCGCACACGATGATTTGCAACGACGGAGACCGCCTGGAAGTTTGACGCCTCTCATAGTCGACGGACGCACCAGTATCCAATGGTGGTTTGAGACCCTTGATGTCGGCAGTTCCCAACAATCCCTCTGTCAACAGTCTCTGGCAAACCTTCTGCAGCCCAGAATTCGAAAGCTGATACTTCTCCATTAGCTCTGAACCTGTCATACCTGATCGCACATCGCCGGCAACCTCTACTGCAATCTTCCGCCGCTCTTCCAGGATGATCTCAAAAGCTTTCTTGAGTTGTTCGCCTGAAAGTCCGTATTTCAACATTAGTTCCCAACGTGTCATGCCTGAGCGCATGTCGTGTATTATCTCCCTGCCGGAAATCACACCCTCGCTTGCCTTGACTCTTGCGTCCCGAGCTTCGTCGAAAAATGTCACGCATTCCATCTGTCTCAAGACTCTCCGGAGGGCTTCCTCAGAGAGATTATATTTCTCCATTAACTGGCTATCCAGCATGCCTGCCTTAAGATCTTGGACAATATTCATGGCGCTAACGTCCTGAATTATCCCTGATTCGCGGAGCTTTCTCAAAAGGCTCTCAAGTCCAGCCGCTGACAACTTGTACTTCTCCATCAGGGCGGAATCGGACATTCCCGCCCCGATGTCAGCAAGGATGGTTTTGGCATCTATTTTCTTGCTCGCCTTCTTGAGTACTTTGCTCAACTGCCCTCCTTGTATAACTTCATAGTCTCATCATAGTTTCATCAGGGTTTTATGGCACAAGTGTTTGCATTCTCAGTGCCATCGCGTTCGTTCGGTTGGAAAATGTTTGGAATGAATGCAATATTAATGGGTTAAGGGCATGCTGAAATCATTTTCCGGATTCAGTACAGACGCGTGGGAGCGAGTCAAGGTGACCCACAAACACAATCATAATCTGAAATATCTTAACAAACCATGTAGCATCAATACCTTATAACTGAAGCTAACATGCACATTATATGGCCAGGTGAGCCTAACAGGCTCAAGAAAGGCCGGTTCATTCTTGAGCCGTCTTGTAAACCTTCACAAGAAAAATGGAAGAGGCAGTCAGTAAGGCGGTTTTTTCTTTCTTCATCGGCGAACATCGAGTATTATCCGATTCAGTCCGGTCCAGTCTATGTTTTTGTCTTTACACATTATTTTGCCCCTAAGGAGAATCCTGTGCGTCAGAGGGACCACCCGATGACAAGTTACCGGCCCAAAGACCACTGCAAATGGCAAGGCCGCGGCATGATTCCGAGTTGGTTGGTGCGGGGGAGAAACTATGGGAGATAAGTTTCGGCCGATAGACGCCTCTTTGGATCAGGAGTCCACGCAAACCATCGAGCTCACCGAACTGTTCGCGCGGGAGTTGACTACTACAGGCAGCTTCGATGTGCGGGGCGGGATCTGGA
The DNA here is from genome assembly GCA_052144015.1 of Desulfomonilaceae bacterium. Lineage (GTDB taxonomy): Bacteria > Desulfobacterota > Desulfomonilia > Desulfomonilales > Desulfomonilaceae > DATJPW01. The sequence goes on along the minus strand of JBKQRG010000477.1, from coordinate 22,197 downwards.
AAACGACCTTCGGAAAGGTCATGCAGGCTTTGCCACTTCCCACATTATTAATAGACCAGTCCTTCCGCATAGTAGTGGCTAACCAGGCGTGGGGAAAGATCAGTCTTAAATGCGAGGAGATGCAAGATCCTCTCTTTTCATGTTTTTTCCCCAAAGCGTCTGTTGCCCGAAGGGTTCAAGCGATTTTGGAAGATGTATTTTCCACAAGAAAACCTGTCGTTGCCAACGGAACATTAGAGATTGGGGATTACACGATTTGGGCACGTATGACCTTTCGATCCATAAGGATTATGGAAGAGAGATTCATACTTTTGCTCGTCGAGGATTTGACTGCAGACAAGCAAATTTCAGAGCAGAACAAGAAGCACCGGGAAGAACTTGAAAAACGTGTTAAGGAACGCACGTCGGAACTCACGGCCAGCAATGCTCAGCTCAAGAAGGAAGTCGCAAAGCGGAAACGTATGGAGATGGCTCTACGGGAGAGCGGGCAGAGGTTCCGAGCCTTAGCAGATGGAGCCCCCTTTGGCTTGGTGTTAATCAACAAAGACGGAACCTTTCAATACATCAATCCGAAATTCAGAGACCTGTTCGGGTACGATCTAGAAGATATACCCAATGGCAGAGAATGGTTCAGAAGGGCGTATCCTGATCCGAAATACCGACACAATGCCATTTCAAAGTGGATTGATGACGCAAGCAGGGCCATGACCGGCCAAGATCGACCGAGGATCTTTACAGTCAGGTGCAAGGATGGAACCCAAAAAACCGTTAGTTTCATTCCGTTGAATCTGCCTTCGGGCGACGACATGTTGACCTGTGAAGACATAACGGAAAGGCGGCAGGCCGAAGAACTCGCCATCAGGACTGAACGTCTGAAGGCCGTTGGCGACCTTGCCGGTGGCGTAGCCCACAACTTCAACAACCTGCTCCAGATGATCATGGGCGGCATTGACCTCAGCTTAATTGATCTGGAAATGGGAAACGTGTTCCAACTCAAGAAGACTCTCGAAGAAGTCCTTCAGGCTTCGAGGTTGGGTGCCGAAACTGTTAGGAGACTCCAGAGTTTTGCCCAGGTCCGTGGAGAGATCCAACCGCTGGAAGGAGCCGTGTTTGACCTGACTGAAACAGTGAAGCAGACGGCTGAAATGACAAAGCCTTTGTGGAAGACGGGTCCGGGCAAGGAGGGTATAAGGATCGCCCTGAATCTAGAACTCATGGAACGATGCTTTGTGAACGCAAAAGAAAGCGAAATCACGGAGGTGCTGGTCAATCTCGTGAAGAATGCTGCCGAGGCTTTGCGAACAGGGGGCGAGATCCGAATCAAGACATTCTGCCAAGGTAGTCAAGTCATACTCCAGGTAATAGATACAGGTGTGGGCATAAAGAGAGAGCATCTCAAAAAGGCGTTTGAGCCTTTCTGGACCACCAAAGAAGTGACCACCGGAACTGGAATGGGGCTCGCTGTGAGCCACGGGATCATCAGTCGTTATGGGGGGGCAATCTCTGTAGAGAGCGAAGAGGGAAAAGGCACCACCTTTACTGTAACGCTTCCTTTGGCCAAAGAGCGTCACAAAGTGCCAATGCCTTCAGGCGCTGAGATCTTACGCACCAAATTAAACATCCTTGTGGTCGACGACGTCGCACTTATTGTCATGCATCTTAGGGGGATATTGACCAAACACCAGCAGACGGTTTTCTCCGCAACATCCGGTGAAGAAGCGCTTGAGATATTCAGGAACAACAAGATCGACATTGTAATCTGTGATCTGAGTATGCCGGACATGAATGGCTGGGAGGTCGGTAAGGCTATCCGGGCCGTTTGCCGGGAACGAGGCCTGCCCAAGACGCCATTTGTTCTGTTGACCGGGTGGGGCGGTCAGGACCTGGAACAAGATAAAATCATTGAATCGGCCGTCGATGCAATCGTGGAGAAGCCCATTGATAATAGGAAGTTGATGGCGACTGTGAAGAAAGTGGCTGAAACGGTTCAGCGGCGAGAGATCAAAGAATAGATGAGTAACCACCTACGGACAGCGAACTAGAGCCCTCTGCCAGCAATTAATCGCTGAAACGGCCACTGGATAACTCTATAGGACCCAGACCAAGGTTGCGTAAGGTCGGAGCCTCTTCCCATCCGTACGAGCCCTCGTAACCGAGAAATGGTATGCCGAAAATGCCTACCAGTACGAGTATTCCGGCAACCAGTAGCCCGAAACTCAGGAGAATTCTTGAACGCAGCGTGTGGAAAAGCCGGACCGGACTTTACCGACGAATCGGAAAGATTAGCGATCATTGGCCTCACCTCGCACGGAATCATGAAGCGCTCTTGTCCGGACTGTCTCGCATCCCGGAATGGTTAGACCATGAGTCGAAAGGTTTCTTGATCAGTATGCATCATTACATTACCACACAATTTCGCCCTCTCTGTTTCGCTTGATAGAGTGCGATATCCGCACGCCGCAACAGAGCATCCAAATCTTCGTCTCCCCGCGTCCAGAGCGCTCCGCCAATGCTGATCGTTGCCTGCGCGTGTCCCGTACCGGCCGGCACTGACAAATCGGCCACAGCACCGCGCAATTGTTCCGCGACGCGCAGACTGCCCGCATAATCGGTGTCGGGCAAGAGCACTACAAATTCTTCGCCGCCCCACCGAGCGAACAGATCAATCGCGCGCAAGCTGGCTCGGCACGCATCCACCATAGCGCACAACATCGCGTCGCCCGCCGGATGGCCGAATGTGTCGTTGAAATGTTTAAAATGATCAATGTCCATGATCAACAATGCCAATGAACTCCCATGGCGCCGCGCACGTAGACATTCACGCTGGCTCATTTCCACGAAGGAACGGCGATTGAATGCGCCCGTCAAGAAATCGGTCGCCGCCAATTCGCGCAACTCCCCCTCGGCCGTCCGCAATTCCAGAGTGAGCCGGTCATTGGTCATCATAAAGAATCCGAAGGTCCAACCGATCGGCATCACAATCGTCCCAACGAATAGCAGGTTTTGCCACAATTCGGGCGCCAACGGGTCCAACATGTTGGACAAACCCCCGCCATGAAGAAGGCGCAGGACCAGCACAACACCATACAGTCCAAACATCGCTGCGGTGAACCAGAAACTCGGACGCAAAGCACGCGGCGCGGCCAAGAATAGATTAGCCGCGCATCGCATGATGATCAGTGCGGTGCAGGCGGTTATCGTCAGCATTCTCGCCTTCATGTTAGGTTCCACCCAAAAAAAATAATTGAAGGAGGCAAGGAGGAAGAGCATTAACGAATAATTGAAAAGATCGCGGTGAGGTTTCGCGCAAAATTGTCGGATACCCTCATACAACACGATCGGCGAAACGAACAACAACCCGTTTGCCACGAGCACGGACACCCAGTCGGGAATCAGACCGCGCAGGCTGATAAGCAAAAAGCCGATCGCGTGGGGCACTTTGCTCAACGTCCAACGGCCGAAGCCGGGATAGGTTTTTTGCGTGCGCCAAGCGATGAACATGACGATGCACAGAACGACTGAAACAGCCACCTGCACGGTGGTCAGCGTACGATTGTCCAGAATGAGATTCATCGGCAAGAGCCTGCTGCATCCATGTCATGGAACATCGATCGTTCGCCTTTTCCGGTCATGCGCAACCGGACTTGACCCTGCGACCATCTGAATTCCGTTCGTGGATCGGGAAGAAAGACCCCATCATCTCAGCCGGAATTGTGCGGCGGTCTCACCATTCCGGGGTTGTTTAGGCCGGTGACCGGTCACCGCCAGGTCCTCCGGAGCTCAAAACCACTCTGACGGCTTGCACCATTTGCCTGACCTCATACGGTTTGTTCACAAAGCCTCTTGCCAGTGACCCAAGGCGTAGGCGTTCCTGTGGTTCCAAGGAATGTCCGGTTGAAACAATCACTTTCACGCTCGGGTCGATCCTGAGAAGTTCTTCAAGGCATTTGGCCCCACCCATTAGCGGCATGATGAGGTCAAGTACGACCAGGGCAATATTGGACCGCTGCCTGGAGTATATCTCCAGAGCCTCCTTGGCGTTTGCAGCGGTGATGACGGTGAAGCCTGCATGCTCTAGAATCCGTTTGCCGAGGTCTCTGACATATTCTTCGTCGTCAACCAAGAGTATTTTTTCCCCGGCTGGGACAGTTTCGCCCAAAGATTCAGGCTCCCGGACCGCAGGCGAGTCTTTGATGGCGGGGAAGTACACGGTGAATGTGGTTCCCTTAGCCAACTCGCTCCGGCAGGTGATCCAACCGCCTTGTTGCTCCACGATGCCCTTGGCGACAGACAACCCCAGGCCGGTACCCTTTCGGAAGTCCCACCCTTTGGTAGTGAAGAAGGGGTCGAAGATCCGATCCATCGTTTCCTTATTCATCCCGGTTCCGGTGTCCGACACTTCGATGAGCACATGGCGACCGGGTTTGGCTCCCGCGTGCAGCCTGCAATAATCCTCATCCACGGTTATGTTTCTCGTTCCAATCATCAGGAGACCGCCGTCAGGCATGGCGTCTCTCACATTTACGCTCAGGTTCATGAGAAGCTGCTCAATTTGTCCGGAATCGGCATTGACCAACGCAAGATCATTCGACAGAAGCGCCTGGATCTCGATCATCTTGGGAAATGTGCCTTCCATCAACTTGATCGAGTTTTCAACAATGTTGTTAAGGTCCAGAAGTTGCGGGCTGACCGGAGCCTTCTTGCTGAATGCCAGAAGCCGCTGAACCATATCGGCTCCCTTCTGCCCCGTCAGCAGTATCTTCTTGAGGTCTTTGTACCGTGGATCATCCTCCTTGGTTTTCAGGAGAATCAGCTCGGTAAATCCATTGACTATCGTTAGGAGGTTGTTGAAGTCGTGGGCGATGCCGCCTGTTAAAGTGCCGATTGCTTCCATTTTCTGTGCTTGAAGAAGTTGGTTCCTTAACCGTTCTCGCTCCTCTTCGGCCTTCTTGCGGTCTGTGGCGTCCGCAACAACTCCCGTCATTCTGATAGGCTTCCCGTCTGCACCAACTTCAATTACCTTTCCCTGAACGTGTACCCACCGCCAGTCTCCGGATTTGTTCAGCGTGCGATACTCGGCCTCGTGAATGGGAACTTTTCCATCGATGTGAAGGTTTAGATTCTCCGCGACCATCGGCCAATCATCCGGGTGGACGATTTTTTTCCAATTCTTGAGTGTAGGTTCGAACTCATTCGGTTCGAGGCCCAATATTCTGTGGATTCGCTCCGACCATATAGCTTTTCCGGTTGTCAGATTCCACTCCCATATCCCGACATTTGCTCCTTCCAGTGCCAGCGACAGCTTCTGCTCGCTACATCGCAGGGCTTCCTCTGCCTTCTTCTGCTCGGCCAAGGCCTGCTGCAATCGGTCGACTGTCACGTTTAAATCAGCTTCGGATTCTGTAAGCTCGCTCTCCACACGCTCACTATTCAGCATCATCAGGGAAAGGCTTTCGCCTAGTTGAAGGACTATCAAGGCGATGAGCGAGGCCAACTGGAATGGAGAATCCATGAAAAGATGCCACTGGGGCAGAAAAAAAGCCCCCAAAGGTCTGGCAAGGACCACCAAGCCGGCCAAGCCGAGGAGGCAGCCGATAACGGGATAGAATATTGACTCGCGCCTGACCGGGTGGCGGAAAATGAGTGCAGCCATTGGCCAATGGGGAACTGAGATGGCTATTGCAGTGACCACGGTACGCCAAAAAACCGAGTCGTACAGATAATAAAGAACGGCTGTGGCCGCCAGGTCCATTGCCGGAAGTGCGTACCAAATTCTGGACATGGGGGCTAAGCCCAGAAAGCGTCGTAGTCCGTCCAGGAGCAAGACCATCCCGAGAGGGAAGACACCGTTACTTACAAAGATCGAAAGGGTATCAGGAATGAACCCCCTCAGTCCAAAGGCCAGGTACCCCAGAGTCAGACAGCCCACCCCCGCGGTCCAGCGGCCAAAGCCCGGGTAGGTCTTGCGAGTGGCCTGGAAGAAGACCAGGCTCATTACCACGAAACCGGAAATTACAGATGCAACGATAATGATCAATCTCATAATCGATCCCTTGCAGCCATAAGAACTGAATCAACCAAAGATCTTCACCAAAAAAGGGGGCATCAGTGATCTGCTGCTTAGATACTGATCTATGTCGGGCACAGGTGCTGACCAGATGAGGTTGTCCATTGGCTGGCAGCCATCTCAAAGTAATCAATCCGCGAATCATACACGCTGGCCCGTGCATGCAATTTTTGAAAACAGACCAATGATCGGATTGCATTTCCGGTGCCATCGCACTTGGTCAGTAAGGAAAATGAGTGTAATAGCTATTAATATTAGGTATATTGGCGTCAACTGAATAGCCGGAATCAAAAGTATTGGTGTGAGCGAGTCGAAGTGACTCACGCGAGCAGACACTCTATTTTGAAAAAGCTCGGCAATTCATGTAGTATTAATACCTTAACGGCGAGCCTAACAGGCTCATCCTGTAAGGCGACGAATCGCTATCGAGCTGCCCCAAGCTTTTAATCCGGTGTTTCAGGCTGTAGGGTCGTGTATGTGGATTTGGTTTTCGGCATCTATGCCCTGTGGGACTGGAAATGTGTTCTCAGAGCTTAGATGTACTAGTTCGTTCGGACTCTTTTGGGAGAACCCTTTCGGCCACCTGCCTGACGGTATCCATCAACCTCTTGTTGTCAATGGGTTTCTCCACGATTGCATCGACGCCTGATTCAATGACTTTCTCTTGTTCCAGCGCCTGACCGCCCCAGCCGGTCAACAGAATAAATGCCGCCTTGGGCAGGCCACGTTCCCGGCAAACGGCCTGGATCGCCTTACCCACTTCCCAACCGTTCATGTCCGGCATACTCAGATCGCAGATTACCATATCGATCTTGTTATTCCTGAATATCTCAAGCGCTTCTTCACCCGAAATTGCGGAGAAAACCGTGTGGTGGTGTTTCATCAACATCCCCCGAAGATGCATAACAATGACCGCCATATCGTCGACCACAAGGATGTTTAACTTGGAGCGGAACATCTTTGCGGCTGAAGGCATTGGCGCCTCCTGGGGCTCTTTGGCCAGAGGCAGCGTCACGGTAAAGGTGGTGCCTTTTCCCGTTTCGCTGTCCACAGAGACGGCTCCCCCATGACTTCTAATGATCCCGTGGCTCACAGCGAGCCCCATTCCGGTTCCGGTGGACCCTCGCTTGGTGCTCCAGAAAGGCTCAAACACTTTTTTGAGATGCTCTCTCTTTATCCCTACGCCGTTATCACTGACCTGGAGTATGACTTCGCCCTTTTCGAAGAATGTCTTGATTTGGATCTCACCTCCTGTTGGCAAAGCCTCGACAGCATTTTTCACGAGATTGATCAGCACCTCCATGATCTCGCTTTCTCTTGCGTTCACATAACATCGATCCATGAGATTTAGATTCAGGGCGATCCCCATACCGTCCTTGTCAGGACCGGTTCTCCAAAAAGGCTTCGTTATTTCAGCCGCCTGCTTCACGGTTTCGGACAGATCAACCACCTCGCCTTCAGGGTGTTGGATCTCACCACGGACCTGGGCAAAACTCTGGAGTCGCCTTACAGTTTCGGCACCCAACCTCGAACCCTTAAGGAGTTCTTCGAGGGTCTTCTTGAGTCCGGACAGGTTTCCCATTTCCAGATCAACTAAAGCGAAGTCGATGCCGCCCATGACCATCTGGAGCAGGTTGTTGAAATTGTGGGCTACGCCACCGGCAAGGTCTCCAATGGCCTTTAAACGCTCAGTCTGAATGGCGAGATCTTCAGCCCTCCGCCTTTCCGTAATGTCTTCACAGGTCACCATGTCTTCGCCCGAAGATAGACTTAACGAAATGAAACTAACTGTTTTTTCTGTCCCATCCCTGCACCTGACTGTAAAGATCCTCGGTCGTACTTGGCCGGTCTTGGCTCTGCTTGCATCATCAATCCACGTTGAAATCACATGGTGCCTGTATTTTGCATCCGGATATGCCCTTCTGGACCATGCTCTGCTGGTGGGTATATCTTCGAGATCGTACCCGAACAGTTCTCTGAATTTCGGATTGACGTATTGAAGGGTTCCTCCTTCATTGATTAACACTAAGCCGAAGGGGGCTCCATCTGCTAACGCTCGGAACCTCTGCTCGCTTTCACGAAGCGCCTCTTCCGCCTGCTTGAGGTCGGTGATTTCGATGCCAAAAACCAATGCGGCAGGTCTGCCATCCCACTGGATACGAACAGCACCCACATGGCCCCATCGCACCTTTCCCCATCTGTCTATAACCCTGAAGACACGGGTCTTTCTTGCTCCTTCGTCCTCCATCACCTCTTGATAAAGCTCGAATGCAGTTTGCCTGTCATCAGGGTGGACAAACTCCAGAAAAAGCCTGCTCGTTACTTCCTCCTCAGAATACCCTGAGAGCTCCAGACCTTTGGGATTGGAAAACACAAACTTTCCGTCCTGGGCTACGAGGATCAACTCGTAGGCATTCTCGACGACGAGGCGGTACCTCGCTTCTGATTCCCCTAACAACTCCTCGGCCCGTTTGCGATCTGTGATGTCCCTTGTAATACCTAAGAGTCCTACGGGGAGTCCGTCCGCATCGCGGAGGGATGTAATCCTGGCTTCTGTCTCGATAATTGAACCGTCTTTGCAGATTTCCTGCAATTCTACCAGCAGTATGCGGTCGGGTTGGACGCCGGGCTCACGATCCCTTCCAATCTCCTCACCAAGGATCGTCATAGCCTTTGTGTAAGAATCGGGCGTCAACGTCTTGTCCAGGGGGAGATTAACGGCCTCTGCCTGACTGTACCCGCGGATTTTCTGCACCGATGGACTGATATAAGTGAATTTCCGTGTCGCAAGGTCCAGGGTCCACACGATATCCGTGGCGTTCTCGGTCAATAGCCGGTATTTCTCCTCGGATTTCCTCAACTCCTCCTCAATCTGCTTTCGTTCTGCAATCTCTTGCTCAAGCGTGCGGTTCAGGGCTTTCAATTCCTTCGTTCTCGCATCAACTCGGATTTCGAGATCATCGTGTGCGGTTTGCAATTCCGCTTGGAGCCGGTCACGTTCAGCAATTTCGTGCTTGAGATCCTCGACGAGTTCCTCCTTATCGTATCTGAACGTCAATGAATCGGCATATACCGTGTGCATCCGTCTGCCAGTTATCAGAAGCAGACCGGCAGATAGAAGTATGAGGCCCCCGGTGATGACATGAAATCGGTCGAATTCGTATATGAACCGGCCTGAAAGAGGGAGCAATGCCAGCAAAAGATTGGGCACATAATCCTTCGTCGGCGAGTAGACAACAGTACTGGCGGCCGCGATTCCCGCAACGAAAATCAAAAACAGGTACTGATGCAGAATCGAATCTTCCGGAAATAACCAGACACCTGCCACTCCCCACAGCAGTCCTCCCGCACTAGCTGTTAAGGTGTGCCAAGTACCCCATCTTATAACCTGGTCATCATCTCGTTCTTGTTTATGGAAGAAGTGTATGAGGCAATGCCTTCCCAAGACTAGTGCCGTATACGCCAATACCCAGACAACTATCCGGGTATGGGAAACCGCGTTCCAGAGAGCGCATCCCAGTATCACAGCCCCCGATAAAACTCCCAGTGAGCCGATACCGGACTGTGCATAGAGTCGCCTGGTCTGGGCAGCTTTCAACTCCCTTCGTTTCTGAGCTGAGAGGGACAGTGAAGCATGCGGCCCCATGATCTCGTTAGTCTCCATCTTGGCTCCTAACAAAAGAGATTCCGATACTAGCCCGAGGTTCTAGTATCATGTCCCAGAAACAGCGTTACGTACTTTTTCAACCTTTTTAACTAACGGATGATATGGAAGAGAGCACACAGACCGGGCGCGTCAACGGGATAACGGTAGACACGAGTTATAATCACCTCCAGTCAAATATCGCTGAATAAAGGAGTGCAACAATCGATTTATATACGAGAATGTATTTATCTGATTTCTATAACAACGTCCACAAATTCTTGAACGAATTTGACCCCTTCCTCATATGTTTTCCGGAGGCTCCTGAGTTCCTAGGGATGTTTTTGCAAATACATCCTTCCCGATTATCCAATATGGTGTCCGCGGAATTATTAGATTTCATCCAGCCACACACCTACTTCTACGCAACCTTCCGGTTCGCCGTGGCTGTTGCCTCAGGATTCGTATTTTCACAGTATTTCTTCTGAAAAGCTGAATTTGCAGGCTTTAAAGCGCGATTCAACCATTCCATCGCTTCTTTCGGTTCCGGTTCGATGCTGTGTCCATCTATTCCTCTTTCGTTCAGAGCTAAGAAAAGCACGTTCGAGAGAGGGGCTTCATTCCAACCACTTGTCTCGTAATCGGCCGGTTCGTAAAGAATGTCCTCTGATTTACTTGTTGAACGCGCTTTATAGCTTTCTTTGAAAAATGGAACCCACTCAGGGATAAGCTTTTCAGAGAACGCGATGGGAACCAACAAGATTTTAGCGTACCCGGCAATCCGGATAATTGCATTGTGTATCTTTGTTATTGCCAAATTGTTACAGTATGTTTCCGTATCCATATCTAACTCCGTTTTGTCGATCGAGAGAATACAACTCTAATCAATCCATCTCACAAGCTTCAGCGCACACATATTCACTAATGGTCTCCCATGTGTTTTCAACACACTTGCAATAACAGTCTCTTCTCGTACGGCCCGAGCTTTCCCGTCCATATGCAGTAGGGGCAGGCATGGATAATTTACTTGAATCGATTTCAGGATAATCAGCAGTTTTCATTTTTGCCTCCTTTTATTCTCCCTTTCTATTTTGGAAATTAAGGATCTTTAGAAAAAAATAAAGGGAGAAACATAGGGCCGCCGTGGCCGGTGGGATTCTTTGCCGGTTCATCCCTGAGGTCATAAAATAATTCGATCCGTGAATCATGAGATGTAATGCCTTCCTTAATCCCCGTTTGAATCACCTGCCTAAATCACGCTTTCTCTTGGACAAACTTGGACATTGTATAGTATCAATATAGTCGTCCCGGTGAAAAGGAGAAGTCGAACGTTATTCCACATGACTAAATGCCGTCGGTTAATTCTCCTGGTCAATAACAATCTAACAATCTTCTAGCGTCCTTTGTATTCTGATATATTTACATCGTTAGAAACAGACTGGAACGAATTTTCTACCAAATAAGAATCCCAAACAGACACAGGAGACCTCTGCATGATGCGCCTTGTTGATGGTGAGGAACAGATTTTTTCGTTAACTGAAGAAATTGATATGTTCCGAATCAAATTTGGGATTTCCGAAATTAAAGAAGAGCATGTGGAAGAATTCATGGATAAAACTGTTGAATGGCTCAGTACGAGTCCGTCAAAGGGCATTTTGATCGATTTGCAGGGAGTGAAGTCCGTCTGCCCGGATTTCACCGTCGCTTTGACCCGTTACTATGAGAATGTGAAAAGACATGGTCTCTATGTGAGATTCGTGAATGTAGATCCTGGGATCGAACCTTATGTAGAAGTCTCGAATATTACTGTAGTAATGACCAGGCCTGAAAAGCTGATGATCAGCACACGAGAATTCGTTGGTGATCTTACAAACAATTTGTCAGATAAGGAGTTAATGGCAAAACATAATCTATCGGCAAGCGGATTGAAGAAATTATATAAGAAATTACTCGGCAAAGGAGTTGTCTCGCGTCGAGCGCTCGAAGCAAGAATAGGGATACAGAGGCTCAGTTTGGTTCTAAAAACCAATGATGCAAAAAGAGTTACGGTTAATGCCTCAGATGTGCTGAATAGTCTTTCAAATGGGATGACAGATGGAGAGCTTATGACTAAGTACAGACTTACTCCACGCGGCCTGCAAAGTCTTTACCTGAAACTTTACAATGAGGGCCTTATTTCCAGGTCTACATTTATGCGACGAAAAGCTTCTTCGGAACAAAAATCTCGCATTCTCGACTAACACTCCCTTCAGAAGCATCACTTATTGAATCCACAGTAGGATACTGGAATTCCACTACACTGAATCTTATGGACCCCGGTTCAAATTAAGAAATTAATACCTCTTCTGAAATCGAATTTAGGTTAACTTCCGCAGAGAATCGCTTTGGGGAAACTTCACCCTGTTATCAACTTTTTTCAGAATTACTCGGTTCGCATCACTAGTTGTTGGAAAAAACCATGCATTTTAAATTGCTGCGGGGAGCGTTTTTCTTGGTCCGAATGATGTTACAGTTAGTGATGGACAAGTACATGGGAGCCAGCAGACACCACAACATAGTGTCACCCTGATCCGTCGTAACATAGGAATGTCACCACCAGCGAAACTCCCAGTTGTTTACTGAAACCGCGGAAGCTCCGGTTAGAAATCCACCAGGATTGACCCCTGAAGGCTCAGGATGGGACTCTTGCCCAATGGGCCGGTGACTCCTCCCGGAAGAGCCGCCTGGTAGGCCCAGTCAAACCAGTCGCCAGGCTGCCAGTAGGCATACTTGAAATGCATGGTCATGCCCTCGAGGAGTTTCCAGTCCACTCCAGCGTCTGCTTCCCAGCCGAGAAACCGACTGCTTGCAAAAGGATCGGTTCCACCGCGAAGGGCTCTAAACGTCGCTCCTGCCGCCACCGCCCCATTCACAGCGTCAGGCGTTCCGGAAGCGCCAAATTGACCCGCAAGATAACCGTCCCTCTCCAGGCGTTCAGCCCAGAGATAAGTGCTCCACACGTTTAAGTTGGAGGCCAGGGCATAATCCAACCGAGCCCCCAAAGCCCATGCGTCACCCATCAACCCTGTGCCGTCGGCCCCAAATACCCAGGTGAATTGATTGTTGCCACCGGCGAAGGTATGGAACATCAAGGTGTTGTAAGGCTCCATGGCCTGATAATTGACAGGGTACGGCGTGGACTTGGTCGTAAGCGTGCCCGCGGGCGTGTTGAGCGGATTGGCCAAGTTCTGACCGGGGGCCCAAGCCCAGACGAATGTAGTTTTCACAGGGCCACTCAACAAACCGGCTTCAGCAAAGGCATGCTGATACTCGGAGTAGCTTGGCGAAGGGGTCGTAGCAGTCGTAGTCGGGCCGCCATACAAGGTCTTGTACGTGTCGATATTTACCCACGAATACTCCGCATTCGCAAAGAACCTGCCATTGTTGTACTTCAGATAGAACAGCCAAAACTTCAGGGAAGTATCGGTCGCTACCACTTCCCCGAGCACGGGACCTGCCTGATGGAAATTAGGAAAGCCCAAGTCCCCTCTGCCCATATGATGATTACGTCCGATCCAACAGCCACCGACCTGCAGATCCGCGGCGTTATACACTAAAAAGACGCCCTGAAAGAAGGTATTCTTTCGTCCACCGTCAGGCGATTCATTAAAGCCGTCCGTTGCTGCGCCTTGGCTGAGCCAGATTCCATGAATGAAGCTAAAGGGTCCATAAGGGACTGTGGTCACAAACGCTTCTGTTCTTGTATTCTTTGAAAGGGTAGCCCCAGTGCCGAACCCAAAGTCCTTCACGCCAAACGAGAGTATGGCGATCGGCGTCTGCGCTGTCACCCTGAACTGTTCCCAGCTCCCGATTCCAGCGGTATCGTACGCGTTGTCGCTCACGCCTTGCATGTAGGTCCGTTCAAACGGAGGGGTCCCCACACCAGCCGTATATTGGGCCCATTTGTTGCGATAGCCGCCAATGGTGTACACACCTTGCCATCTGATCGCCGGGTTCACTCTGATGTCCAGGGAAAACGAGACTCTGTTGTCGCTATAGTGCGCGTCAGATCCCCATCTCGCAAAACCACCTCGGGTAATCGCTACCGACGTGCTCAGGTTCGACGGCGGATTCACCACAGCGCCCGTGCTCCAGATGTTGGGTCCGGCAAACCCGATGAAAGTGCCCGCTCCCTCGTCTTGCGCTGGGGCCAAACCGAAGAGGTCGGAATTTCCCATGCGAGCGAAATACTTGAAGCGGTAGTCGTGCTGGACCGTCATCGAGAATTCCCATGCAAAGACAGGTGCCACGACGGCTAACACCAGCAGCCCCGCCGACACAGTTGTCAAAATTCTTCTCATCTCCACCCTCTAATGCAAACCGGAATTATGCCGTGGTCTTCACAGTTCTGGGCTGTTTGAGCCGGAATCCTATGGCGGGCAAGTCTCTTTGACCCCGAATAAGCGCCCCGATGGTCCGTCGGAAGACCCGACAGCCACAAAACCCCCGTCATGTTGATGGAAAAGCCTCTACTGTTCCCTTTGCAAGCATACTTCACTCTTGAAAACTCCGTCAACCAAAATGTCTTGATCTTCGCCCGAACAAAATTCAAAAAAAATTTTTAACAACATCAACTTTGCTTCGTCCAAGTGAACAATCAGACGGCGTGGAGATCCTTTGGCGATGGGCCGCTAGGTCTTCTCGTCGGGTTGTCGAGGCTTCTGGGGGCATTCCTGGAAAGGGAGGCCCAGCAGCAGACGTCGGGGGCTATTTCTATTTGAAATGCATGGGAGGGTGGTTATGAGCCGTTTGATTTTTATCGTCTTGGTGCTGGTGAGCTGCGCCTTATCAGTTGCCGCAGCGCAAGGTGATCCTCAGAACGAAGAAGCTGCAATCCGGCGTGTGCTGGATTCTTACGTTGAAGCATTCGACAAAAACGATGCCGCGGCGCTCTCACGTCTTTGGGCCGAAGAAGCCCAGTACGAGGACGAGACCGGTGAGATCTACAAAGGCCGCAAGGAAATTCGAGCGGCATTCAATCAATTCTTCACTGAAAATAAGGGAGTACGTCTCAAGATCAGCATATCCAAGGTACATGTTGCATCACCCACGCGCGCAATTGTTGAGGGCACAAGCACGGTATCCACCCCTGGTGATGCAGATGACGAGTCGGCCTATTCTGCGCAGTTGGTCAAAAAAGATAGCGAATGGCAGATTGCATCCGTCGGAGAGGCTCCTGGTTCTCCCAATTACCAGCACTTGAGGGAATTGGACTGGTTGATTGGTGAATGGGTGGACGAAGGGAATGCAGGTCGGATGGAATGCATTGCTCAATGGACGGCCAATAAGAATTTCATCACGATGTCCTTCGTTATCCAGACAAACGAGATTGATGTGGAAGGCACTCAAATCATAGGATGGTACCCTGTCAACAAGACAATAAAATCGTGGACCTTCGATTCCATCGGAAGTGTCGCTGAGGGGGTCTGGTCCAAGAATGGTTCCCGTTGGCAGGTCAAGGTCTTCCGCATTTTCAGTGATGGTGCAAAAGGCTCAGAGACCGACATCTACGAGCCTGACAACAAGAACACATTTGTCTGGAGCGCGACTGCTCGCGTGGACAACGGACAGCAGCTACCCGACATAGACGGGATCAAGATTGTCCGGAAGCCTTCTGAGAAAAATTAAACTGGAATGCGAGCCCAAAACAGGAGGGGAGGAGCGAACATGAAAAAATTGACCGTCTATTTTCTTATTGTGGTAGCGTTGGTAGGTTTCTCCGGCGGAGACATATGGGCGATTGGCAAACGAGGAGGCGGCGGACATCACTCCGGTGGTGCAAAGGCTCATCACCAGGCAAAGAGCCATCCCCAAAAGCATAAGGCGGTTGCTCATCACCATCCCCAGAAAAGCCCTATGCATCATGCACATCAAGCGAAAGCAGTGGGACATCACCCTCACCTTACGCCACATGGACCAAAAGAAGTTCACAGACATCCGGGAGGAATCAAGCCGGGTCCCATCCACGCGGTCCATCGTCCGCACAACATCCTGAAGCCGACCAATCCTGCCAGATTGAACAATGTAGCTCAGAATGTGCGAACACAATTTGCAGCAAATCACAGAAACGCCTTCACTCCACAATGGTGGCATAATCACTCTATAACCAACATAACCAATATTCGGTGGTATCCCCGTTGGTGGGCGCACCGCGGCCCCTATTACTGGTGGAGACCTTCCAATTGGGTGGGCTTGACCGCGTGGCTTCCCGGCGTAGCCTGGTCATCACCTATTACGTATGATTACGGAAATAACATCGTCTATAGAGACGATGGTGTCTATGTTAACGGACAACGGAAGTATTCATCGGATGAGTACTATCAACAGGTCCGTACCATAGCTTTGAACGAGCCGCCAGGAGTTTCTGAGAAATCAGAATGGATGCCGTTAGGGGTTTTCGCTCTCCAGCGTCCGAACGCAGACTCTCCGCACGCAATTCTGCAACTCGCGATAAGCAAAGAAGGCGCAATTGCGGGGACATTTTACAATGGAGCCACGGAAAAAACCCGACCTGTTCATGGGACGGTAGACAAGCAAACCCAACGGGCTGCATGGACGGTAGGAAACGGTGCTGAAGGGAAGATGGTTATGGAAACAGGAGCGTATAACCTTAATCAAGATCAAACCCAGATCCTGGTCCATCTTGGGCCGGACAACGCCCGGAAGTGGCTTCTGGTCAGAATGGAGGCACCCAAATCGAATACCGTGACGAGCAAACTGTGAACTTGCAATTCATTTTGGACAAGATCAAGAGCAAAGTAGCGTCCATGACACGATTTCGATCAACGATCCTGGAACGACCCATTGTGAGCCGGTTCGGAACCACCTGTGTACTCACAGGACTGCTGGCCTTGTTGACGATATTCTGTCTAATAGCCAATGGGAACCAAGGCGAAGCATTGATAGAATCTGCCGGTCACGGTAACTTGAAGCAGATCCGGCAGCTTCCGGAAAAAGGGTCTGACGCCACTCCACAGGATAATATCATTGGCTTGCAGACTGCTCAGACGGACACTGCTAGTCCAGTCCTCACGCCGGCGTGTGAGCCGGTTCCACCGAAAAAACCTAGTTCCACGCTGCCCGTTTCATTTTATCGCTTGCGCATCAAGTATTCCACGACATCGGACTGGACGCGACTCACCATCAAGAATCCGGCCAACGTCCTGACCTTGCGAGTAATGTCCGTCTCCGGCAAGCCAAGTCACTTCAGGGCCCTCCGCTTCATCTGGCCCTCGAACAATCTTTCGAAGCAGCCGAGGCAAGGCAAGCTGTCGGTGTGACAGTGGACTTCGCTCTTGTCCCGGACGCGGCAGACCAGCCATTAGAATTTATTCTGCAAAAGGGTGACTTGAACGAAAGTAGCGTGCGTGTGTACTGTGTTTCGGCCGACGAAGAACAACTCCTTCGAGAAATCAACCATAACGCGGCTGTGGGTAAAGGCGGTAACCATAATCGATTGGATTTCTCCATAGACCCGTCCGCGGTGAAGAGTCTACCGCTGCAACATAGGCGCATTCCACGGATCGCTAACCGGAGAATGCTCTGGGCTTTTTACTACCCGTGGTATCACGCATCGAATTGGACGAGTCCCCGCCTCAAAGATCACCCTGTCGTGCCCTACGCTTCATCCAGTCGGCATGACATTATTCGCCAGATCGAGCAGGCCCAGGACGCCGGTATTGATGGTTTCATCTCATCTTGGTGGGGACCGGGGAGCTACGTCGACCAAAACTTGAAGATCCTTTTGGAAGCGGCCAAACAAAGAGGATTCTATGTCACCATCTATTTTGAAACCCTGCATCGAGGTAAGCCCCGAGATACGGATGAGATCTTCCGTTGGCTCGCTTACGTCATTGCAACGTATCGTGACCACCCTGCGTACATGAAGGTAAACGGTAAACCAGTGATTGTCATTTGGGCAACGCCCAAGGTGCCAAGCGAAACATGGGAGTGCATTTTTTCCGCGCTCCGCAACAGAGGGCTTGATGCAGTTTATCTGGCAATGGGCCATAACATGGGTGTTCTCGATGTGTTTGACGGTTTGCACCAATACGGCGTCTTCACCATTTCCGATCTTGCGCGAGTGGACCGCAGAATCGGGAGCGCGACACGACATTTCCCAGTCTTGGCCGAAGCTCCTTCACCCAAGATTTGGGCTGCCGCTGTTCAGCCCGGTTATGACGAGCGTTTGATGCCTAAGCGACAGGGACACTTCAAAGATCGCGATAACGGAGCGTACTATCGGGCTACCTTTGATTCTGCAATCCAAAGCGATCCTGATTGGATTTTCATCACCACATGGAATGAATGGTGGGAACACACCTATATCGAACCGAGCGAACTCTATGGAGAACGATATCTACGAATCACCCGGGAATTTGCGCAGAAGTGGAAGGGGCACAAATCTCCAAGGCTGTCAGAGCCCTAGAGACCGGACTCGTCGGCGTCTCCGAAGGAACAAGTCAAATGTGCTTGAGAAGGATGGGCGGGTCACATGGCTGTTTGAGGCACCTGGTTTTGGCTTCACTTCTATTCCCGGCAAGTGTCTCCCATGCTCACGGTCTCGATAGTCTTCTGATCTACGTGGGGATACCCACTGTTCTGGTTGTCTTGGTCTTGACACCTTTGATCAAGTGGTGCAGCCTTCGCTGGCTAATAGCCGAGAGCGTTCACGCTCGGCTTATTCCGATCGCCGTCCTGGAGCTGTGTGCCTGTGTCTCTGCGTTTTACGTGGTTGGATACTGGGATATCGGGGACTGGATCTACCGTCTCTATGGCCATGAGACCGGGCAAGTGCCCGGAAGCGCAATAATGGACGCGTGGGCTTTGATTTGGCTCTCGGCAAACATTCTCATTAATTGCACGCTTGTGAGATCGCCGAATGGTTCCTCAGGCCCAATCCTCTCTCGGATGAAGCGAGTACTCGTTTCGGTGATCTTTGGCGCCATATCTCCGGGACTTTTCCGGCTCTTTACAATTTTAACCGAGTAAGATTGAGGTTGAGCTTTCCTATAATGAGACAAGTCATGGTGACCTTCCAGTGATCGGTATCCTGTTTTCCGAGGTCCCAAATAAAACGCACTCGAAAAACTGGATAAGGAAAAGGAAGTCTGCCGATTTCAGCATTTTCTATCAACCGGCCCGCCGTACAACTACCTCTCCGTAATTTTTGCCGGGCTGCATTTTTGCGAAAACAATGCCGCAATACAGGCATGAATCCGGCGAAGAAGAATCCTTAGCATTGTGACACTTCGGGCAGAGTTCCGTAGTCGGCGCTTCAGCTCGCGAACGCCTCTTCTCAAACTCTTTCCTGAGTTGCAACTCCTCCAAGGCTTTCGTGACAACGGAATCCCCCTGACGACCCGAATACACTAGTTCGGCAAGGACCTCCGAAGGATTCTCAACCAGATTCGCCAATGTGGACGCCGCTGGAGAAGTCTTCTCTTCCTCATCGACTTGTAGCAATTTCCTCTCACGGCAATTGCACTCGGATTCCGAGAGTAGCCCCTTTGCCAATAAGGCAGAGTAGATTGTCTCAAGCTGCCTCACAGTGATAGAAAACTTCAGCATCAAGTGGAAATCATCCGGCTTTTCCCTGAATGCGGCAACGAAATCCTTGGCCCTAATGGTTCTCTTCCTTGGCAGCGATCCTTGACCTGTCTGCCCGTCGTATTCTTTGCTCACGGCGAATTCACCTCCTAAAACGGCATTTGATATTAGAGACGCCAACCGTGAGCTAGCGTTAGATGACTCGGGAACTTTTTTTTCCGCTTCAAACTGTTTTTTTGAAAACTCCCGTTCTGTTGAGGCGCAAGGAGGAGCAATGACTGATTTGGACGCCCGCACACTAACATAAGAGGGGAGTAAATGAGAAAGAAGGGAAGTGAGATGAATCTCAATGAAGCAACAAAAATGACAGAAGGGCAAGCCCTTGAAGTTATTGAGTCTGTTCTTTGGCTCAACGGACCTGTTTGCCCTCACTGTGGAAATCAGGGAGCTTGGAAGATCGAGGGAGAATCCTTACGCTATGGTCTTTATAAATGCACATCGTGTCGTGAGCCCTTTACAGTAACAGTCGGGACAGTAATGGAGTCTTCTCATATTTTTCTTCGTCAATGGCTGATTGCGTTTCATCTTATGACTTCCTCCAAGAAGGGCATTTCCGCTCTTCAACTTCAAAGGAATCTTGGTCTCGGTTGCTATGAGAGCGCTTGGCACTTAGATCATAGAATTCGTCTTTCCATGAATGAGGATCCCTTTCTAAAGCTCCTGAAGGGCACCGTAGAAGTGGATGAGACTTACATAGGTGGTAAACCCCGCAAAGAGAATAAGAGTAGTTCGGAAGATCCTGAACCTAAAAAGTCGAAATGAGGACGAAGAACCGAGAAGACTCCGTACTCGCCTTAGTGGCACGCAAGGGCAATGTAGTTTCCAAGCCTATCCAAAAAGTGGATGCTAAGACTTCAAAAGGAGCGATCAAAGAGATCTGCCATAAAGATTCTTGCATTATGTCTGACGAATGGACTTCCTATGCTGGAATTGGCAAAGACTTCAATGGTGGACACGAAGTCGTGAAGCATAATGACGGTGAATTTGCGAAGGATAACGCCAGCACTAATACCGTGGAGTCCTACTTCGCTTCGATGAAAAGAGGCGTTCATAGTTCTTTTCATCACGTTTCCAAGAAACATTTGCACCGTTACTGCGATGAATTCTCTTTCCGCTGGAATCATCGTAAGATTGATGATGGCGAGAGGACTGTCGCTGTGATAAAGGCATCGACAGGCAAGAGGTTGAGTTACGAGCCTCTGGCCGGGCAGTACCGAAATATCTAACCTTCTGCCAAAGAAGGGAAACACTTGACTGAGAACAGATGTCACAGTATAAGTACACGAGTACCGCGATCTTCAAGGAGTGAAGACCATGCCACAAATGAAACGGATTAATGGTGAGAGCCGATTAATTAATCCAAGACCAGAGAGAGAAAAGGAGATGACTGAAGAGGAATACGAAGATCATTTGGACTGCTGCGTGGCGGCTGAAGCAGTAGATGAAGCCTTGGAAAAGGACGGCATGAAAAGAACTAGAGATTTTGCCAAAGAACTTGGCTTCGATCTCTGAGTATGTGGTACGAGTCTCATATTCTGCCTCACGCCCAGCGGGACATAAAGAAACTTCCGTCTAGAGAAACTCAAGAATCAGTATTGAAAACCTGCACAGATGAGCTGGAGCAAGATCCTCGCCCCGAGGGATACCTACCTGTAAGCGGAGTGAAGGGAAACACCGATCTCTATCGCGGTTATTCTGATGATAGGAAATTCCGCATAATATATGGAGTCGAAGATGATCTTCGAGCGGTGATAATAGTAGCTATTAGACGCCGAAACGAGGGCACTTATAGTAACGCCCCCGTTAAAAGTCTTTCCAACAAAGTTAAGGAAATTGCCGAGGAATTGAAGGTGATAATACCGCTCATTAGATATCTAGCAGATGAGGTGGGTATCGAATGGGCATCCAGATTGGATGATAGCCAAATCAGATGTCTACATATTGGAATTAAGGCAGTTAAAGACCGCCGAAAGTCCCCTTTGGTAGTTGCTGAGAAAATCAAA
Organism: Desulfomonilaceae bacterium; assembly: GCA_052144015.1. Lineage (GTDB taxonomy): Bacteria > Desulfobacterota > Desulfomonilia > Desulfomonilales > Desulfomonilaceae > DATJPW01. The sequence continues at coordinate 836 of JBKQRG010000477.1, read as the reverse complement.
GAAACAATCAAAGTGGACGAGAGTGTTAAAACTATTGCTAGGGATATGAAGCATCTTCTACAAAGAGGCGGCTCGGCTTTTGACTAGCAAATTATTCTGTTGAGGAACCTACTATGAAAAAGAAAGGTACAAAACACCGGTTGAAACAGGTCTCGCTATACGGTCACAAACTTGAGGATGTGATTCGTGCATTAAGCAAGTTGACCCCAAACGGATAAAGGAGTTGGAAGAAGCGGAGAGAAAAGCCCTGGAACTAGACAACCCGCCGAGACAAGGTAAGCCAGTGAGATGAGCGTACCCGATTTAGTCGTTTATGCGCTTAATATTTGTAAATACACGCTAGGAGTAGATGAGCAGGTGCTATCATCTACAAGAGCGGCTTGGTCCCGCGTAACTGGTGTTCCTTCATCTCTTTGCAACAATGTTTCTCATAAACCTAGCGAGTCAGGGAGCACTTTCAAATTCCCGAATGGCTTATCTGTAGATTGTGGAAAAGATATTCTTTCTGGGAACTTATAGCAAGCAATGTGATTCCAGATACCACGATTGATGGTCATCCTGACAGTGAGGTTGTCGGTATTCTGCATAGAAATGCCGGAATCTGATTTGCGAATTTAAGCCTCCCTCGACTTGGGTATGACAACCGGATAATTCCGAAATAATTTAGGAGTTCTTTGCGGAGGGCCGGGGGACGGTTTCTTGCAAGAAATAGCCCAACTTCCGCACTTTTGGGGGTCGCGTCCTGTAAATTCAAGGCGTTACGAGTTTTTTAGGCACTACACGTTGTCATTATCTTCGACCCACATTTTTTTTGCAGGTACGATTTCCTCGGGCAC
>JBKQRG010000476.1:0-6913 GCA_052144015.1 Desulfomonilaceae bacterium | reverse complement strand
TGTTGATTTCCACATTATTCGGGCTTGTTTTTCCTGATTATTTTGTGCTTTGGGTCTGATTTTCAGATTGTTTTGACCGGGCCGGACAGAGAGAATCCAACCCGGTACGTAGTGGTTCAGAAGACTTCGGTAGAAGCGAGTCGGACGTGTTCAGCGGTGACGGTCATGGATTGGCCGGCCGCTGCTGCTATGAGAGCGCCTCTGGCGAGGTTGTTGGCTTTTCTGAAAAGGCCGCCTGAGCCTTGATGGATGGCAGTGACGGCAGTTTCATCGAAGAGAGCGGTTTTGACGCCGATGATCGAGAGATGATGCGAGAGGTACTCTTGCATGTGGTTACGGCTCACCGGTTCCATGTGGCTTCTGGCGACAATTCGGGAGGCCAGAGGCATGGATGTCTGATAGGTGAGCAGGTCCACGAGGTTGGTCTTTCCAGCCAGGATTATGGGAAGCCACGGTTTGGAGTCCTGCTCGAACTGGGTAATGGTGTGGAGTTCGGCAAAGACCTCCAAGCGCATGAGGGATGCTTCATCGACGATAAGGACGACTTTGAGGTTCTTGCCCAGGACCAGTTCCTGTATCTGCTTTTTGATGAGCCTGGTCATAACCGCCCGCGAGGTGCTCGACTTGTCGATATTCAGTTCGGCAAGAAACAGACGGTAAAACTCCAGTATGGAACCGGAGCAGGCGGTGATATGAATGGGCCGGTATTCCGACGGATGGAGATTGACCGTCACATATCTGAGTGCAGTGGATTTGCCCGATCCTATCTCTCCGGTGAGAAGTGCCACGGCCCCCAGTCTGACTACATAGTCGAAACGCTGTTGAACTGATCGTATATCATCGGTCTCAAAGATCTCTTTGCGGCTCAGATCGCTTGAGAAGGCTTCCTTTTTCATGCCGAAGAAGGTGCGGTAGTTCGTGCTCATCGGTCATCCCCCTTTCCCCAGAGGCTTCCCCCTCTGTATTTTCCCGCAGAATCCGACGACTCTACCTGCAGGTTGTTGTTTCTGTCTCTCTTTGCTCTACAGTTTACGGCCAGATTAACGGGAACGAGGAATCCGTAGGACTGTCCTTTGAAGAGGACTTCCGCTCGATCCGGCTCATCGGGATGGAACAGGAGGGTCACCTGTTTACCTATCAAGGGAACGGGAGCTTCGAAGATCTTTCCGTCCAAGCTGATGGTCCTGTCTTTTGCCACCTTTCTCCGAGCGGCCTTGCGAAAGTGGTCCTTGAGGTTGTCGGGGGAAGGCCTCAGACACTCCATCTTCGAGGTAAATCGGGCAAAAGGAGTCTGTCCCGTAGAGGAATGTTTCCTCTGGTGATAGATCTCACCCAGCCACAAATCAAAGGCCTGATTGAGATCAACAAGGGTGGTTCCTCGGAAGCCGGTGAGAAACTCGGTCCTCACCGTACGAAAGAAACGCTCGATCTTGCCCTTTCCTTGCGGCTTGTAGGGTCGTGCGTGTATGAGGGCAATGCCGAGAGAGGCCGCCACGTGCTCGACATGATGGGAGCGGAATGCAGGGCCGTTGTCCGAATAGATCTTCCTGGGAAGCCCTCTTGTCATAAGAGCCCATTGCAAAGCAACCAGAAACGATTTGACCGATTCGGAAAGAAAGAATTCCCCATGAGGCACGAGCCGTGAATGATCGTCCATGAAGGCAATGAGGTAGGTCTTTCTTTGTTTGCCCTCATGCTCGACCCGGGGGCCGTGCATACAATCCACCTGCCACAGGTCATTGGGTAATTCCGCCTCAAATCTGCGTCGGTCTTCGGGTACGGGCGTGGTCAATTCCATCAGGTCATGGCCATGCAAAAAGCGGTAAAGCGTTGAAGCATTCAGAGTTACTCCCGGAGAGACCAATCCGCGCTTGTTCATCTCAGAGATGAGACAAGGAACCGTGGCCTTGGGAAGCTCTCTTCTCAATCTCATCAAGGCCAGGGAGGTCTCTTGATCCATCGCTCGGCTGATACCCTGATCGGATCTGTCCTGGGTGCACAGCGACTCGAGCCTGCCTCCCGAGTCTTTGTACAGCCTGACCCAGCGCAATATGGTGCTTCGTGAGATGTACGTCTTCTCGGAAAACGGAATCACCCACTTTCGTCCGCACTTTTCCCGAATCAACTTCTCTTGCTCTCCGGGCTCGAGCTCAATGTGCCCCACAAGGTCATGAATGACCCCGAACCGAAAGGTTGCTATCTGTTGTTTCTTCTCATCCTCCATCGACACACCTCCCATTTTCGTGTTTCCCGTCTCCTATTTCAGGACCGCTCACTTTGGAACGACACTCTTGGGTAGGGTGCATCGAAGTCGATCTGAAGCGCACTCTAGATGGACCGACAGACCGGGATGATCCCCTCCTCCATCAAACGGTCAAATCCCGCAACCGGTCCGGCGATCCATTGGTCTTTCAAGTGGGCTTGGATCTTGCGATACAGAGACCTCAGCCAGTGGCCCTGTCGAGACCGGGACGATCCCACGGGCCACCTGCCGGTCTTTAATCGACAAGCTATGCCGGATCGAATGATCGAGATAGGAGCCTGGAACCGATCGAAGTATCCACGAGGACGGACCTTCATCACACAGCGGCACTCGGGACAACGCCAACGCCTCAGCAATACCTGGCCACCAAACCCGTCGAAAAGAGCCCCGACAAATCCATGACCCCAGATCCGAATCCCGTGACATCGAGGACACGATTCCGGCCTGGGCTAAGGAAAATCACGACCCTGTCCAACAATCTCCTTGATGGAAACACAAAGGGACAGTATCATCGCTATATCCTTTTTGACGGCCTTCAAGGTCGTACAATAGTCGGGCGGTTGCTCACACAAGCCACCGCCCTTTTCGCTCTGTCCAATTATTCCGATAATCCTGCCCGGCAGGTCAACCTATTCCTAAATTCTCACCCCATTTCCGTCAATACTATCCGGCTTTCTACACCTCTTAGTAAGATGAATGCAACGGTTCTTCTTGAATCTTTTTACATAGGAAAGAGCGAGCGAACCATTGAAGCATATAGGAGAGACCTGGACGATTTCCGCCAATTCTTGGGAGTTGACAATATGACTGAGGCGGCTCGTGTCTTCCTCTCTGAACAGGGGAAAGCAAATGGCATTGCTTTGAGTTACGCTCAGAGACTCATTGAAAAAGGACTTCAGAGCACGACAATAAACCGAAGATTAGCCGCTCTAAGATCTCTGTCTCAAATGGCTAAAATGCTGGGAATGATCCCCTGGACGCTACAAGTGAAAAACCGCAAGGTTGAAGCGTATAGGGATACCAAAGGACCTGGAATCGACAACTTCAAAGAAATCCTCACCCCTTACGGAAGCGAGGGGGGACGTAAAAGGAATAAGAGATAAGGCGATTCTAAGGCTTCTGTTTGATCTTGGCCTAAGACGGGGAGAAGTGGTGACTTTGGACGTTGCGGACCTGGATTTTGAAAGAAAAACGATTCTGGTCATGGGAAAAGGGAGAATTCAGAAGATAGAATTGACCCTTCCCGCTCCCACTATTGCCGCATTGACCGAATGGCTAGGAGTACGGGGAGACTTCTCAGGAACGCTATTTGTCAACCTAGACAGAGCAAAGAAAGGAGACGGAAGGATCACGGGAAAGTCTATCTATCGTCTTGTAAGGGGTCTTGGCGAAAAAGTAGGCATCAAAACTAGACCGCATGGAATTAGACATAGTGCTGTTACTGAGGCGGTAAAGAAAGCTCAAAAAAATGGGATGGATCTTGAGGAGGTTCTCGATTTCAGCCGACACAAGGACGTTCGAACACTCATGATATATCGAGACCGTGAAAGAAACGTGCAGGGAAAATTATCGGAGCTTGTAGCAGAGTCGATATGAGTCCCTAAAGGATGATTATAGGACTCATAAATAAGCGAATTTGGAGTAATGAAAAGATCGCGTACAAAGATACGAATACCGCAAAAAAGCAAAAGGATTTGTCATGGAAGAAAGAAAAATTTCCCTTGTGAAGCAAAGAAAGCTGAAAAAGTGGGAAGAATATATGGACAAGATACCTCTGGCCTGGAGATTTTACCAGAGAGGAATTGAAAAAGGGACTGATCCAAGAAAAGCTGAATTGCAGGCCGTAAAAAAGGTTTATCCAGCCGACAAAAACAGTTCCACGACTTTGAACATTTGGAGAAAATATCGGTTATGGCCGCCTTCAGAAGAATTACTCAGCGGCGGAATTTCTGGGGAAGAGCAATCAAGAAATCAAAATAGAAATGGGCTGTCGGTAATTAGTGGGGGCGGAACCAAGAAACTTAGGAAGCTGAAAGATCCATCTGAAAACGGCTATCTTGAAGCTGATCTATCCGAAAAAGAAACCTTGCGAGCGGTCAAAAATATCCTGGACAAAATTGAAACACGCAAGAAAGAATGGACAGGAGGAAAGAGGAAAAAATATTCCACGATAAAAACAAGAGTCATTGCAGGTCGTCTGCCCGTCGATCTGCTAAACGAAATTCATAGATTCAAGGGGTCTGATACGTATCATTTGGAAAGAGCACTAAGACTGTACATAAAGATCCTAGGGACTAAGTTATAATGATTCCTGCAAAGCAGGCAGCGGATTATATCATAATGTGCTAATTTGAGATTGGAGCCGGTTTTTGAAGGCGGGGGGTTTTTTTTGAGAACTGCGGAACTGATTTCACAGTTTTTTCATCAAAAATTACTTGAAAAATAAACTCTAAGGGGTGGTGCTCCGGATAAGAACTTGACAGCACTATTGGGGTCTCATTACAATGTGGTCAAAATTGATACAACCAACACGAGAGGAGATGTCCAGCGGAAACCGAGTTTATCAAATCGGTTTTCTTGCCTATAAATATCATTTTGTTTGCAATATGACTGGGCATAGGCTATCGCTTGCGTACGATGGGATGCGTTCCAGGAGAGTTAGCGATTAACTTGTCGAAGAATTTGGAATATAGCAAAGTAATTTTATGATCGAGTTGATGGATGAAGAGGTTACAGGCTATAGTTCTCAGAAATAGGCCTCAAATGGGAAAAAAGTTGCCTTATAACGGTCATTTCTGATCTGGGTCGCGCCGGGAGAATAAGGTGGAATTTTCATTTTTGAGTGAAGCAATAGTGATCCTAGCTAACGCCCACAACCCCTCTATTCTGCATCCTAGTTTTCTCAAGACACAACACATAGTGCCAGAAGAATGGGAAGCTTTGGAACCGCCAATTTGTACGCCCCCTTTTTCAATCATCAAATATCCAGAAGGGATCGTGTTTACTTCGGCTATAGACAAATTTCAGATAATGAAGACTTCACCGACATCTGACTTGACGAAGTCAAGGTTACCAGAATATGCTGCTAAATACGTTCAGGTGCTTCCGCACGTCCCCTACCTCGCTGTCGGCATAAATTTCAGTGTGGCGATTGCCTCTTCTAGTCCTGATACCATGATCATTGAGCGTTTCCTTGTTGAAGGACCTTGGAAGTCAAATAGCCTCACGCTGAGAGAGCTTCAACTTATATTTGTGTATTCTATTGAAGGTGGTGTGCTGAATCTCTCCTGCCGACCTAGCAAACCCTCTGATGGTTTGTTCGGGGGAACGGCAGCAGGTATCGTGGTAAACGGAAATTACGATTTCCAGCTCGGAGAAATCGAGCCTGCGAAACGGGCCGAAGAGGTAATCTCGACCTTCTATAACAGAGCCAAACATTTTGAGGAAGTATTAAAAACCATTTTCGAGAATTAGGGATTTGAAAATGAGTACTAGTAAGCATCATATCAGTAGTGAATTATCCGGCCCGGACCTTCGTGAGTTGGCCTCGTTGCAACAATATTGCGGCCAGGATTGTTCGCCCGAACAAGTCTCCCACATATACGAGAATACTATTAAGAGCATCCCTGTGTTCATTTTATATGAACCCAGAACGACGACGTCTCCACAAATTTCTCTTCCCCGTACAGATGACCCGAAGCCCCTGTTTGGTATGCAGGTGCGCTGCGCAATCGCGGAGGAGCCTGTAGAGGCCGGATACCCTCATCCTGCGGAAACAATTCTAGCGAAGGCCGTGATCAATCAACCGCGTAATGTATTCACATGGCTTGAGTATTTGTTGGCTGACGAGAAAAACCATAGCCTTTTAGGCGACATTTTAATGTGCTTTGCTTACGCTGTGGGCAAAAATCCCCCAATATGGGCTTACGGGATTGCGGAAAAGGCTCTTCGTCATTCATCTGTTGGTGTTAGGGACTCAGCTGCGCAGGTTTTGGAATTTTGGGGTACCCCAAATGCGGTAGATATTCTCAAGAATCACGACGAGAGTATACGTTGGCTTAAAGACTATATCGAGGAAGTTATTGATCTGTTGGAGACGGCGTGAGTCGTGGGATCATGGATTGGCTAGTCAGGAAGATAGCAAGAAAAAAGTGGTTGGAGCCAGAGGATTTGCCTAATGAATCAATCGGAGCAGACGCAATAACGGCAGATCTACGTACAGGTGGTAATCGCCTCTCGCTTTGGACCTGCGTGGACCCGGACAATAAAACTGAGATTGAAGAAATTGCATTAGCGCTTGGTACTCGTTTGAACCGCTCAATCTGCGTAGATTTAGCATGGGTGGAGGCCGAACAATTCGAAAGCATAGGAATTGCTTGGGAGAAAACCCCTGGAGACATATTTCTTGACGGCATGGATGATCGCCATGTCGATCTGATCCGCCTCGATCAAGCTAGTTTATCTAATATAACATCTATTTTCGCTCAGGCAATAAAGGAAAAGCAATGGCACAAACGAATACCTGCGCCTAAGCTTCTCATGCTCTTGGTGCAGGCGGTTAGAGATGGTCGCCTATCATTAGATAAATTTGGCGATGAGCAAAAGGATCTTCAGGAAGAAATTTCTAGGATGCTTACAAAAATTGCTGGG
>JBKQRG010000475.1:0-15141 GCA_052144015.1 Desulfomonilaceae bacterium | reverse complement strand
AAACTCTTCGACCGCGAAAAAATAATTCAATCGGACTAGAAAACTACTCCTAAGTCGCGATTTTCGCGACACATCCTTCGCGAAAAATTTACAATCTTCAAAGCTGTAAGTTTCTTGTCCTGCTTTGTCCCCTGTAATAATCTTCAATAGGTTTCAGTTTCTTGTCGGATAGAATTTTTGTCTGTTCAAGAATGTGAGACTCATCCGCACCAGTCTCTTTGCCAGCGGAAACCTTTGCTGAGCGCTGAGAAGCCTGAAAAAAGCGCTTTCAACAGTTCCGACCGGTTTCTGGCCGACTCGGACACGCTGGTGATGAGCACGCGATTTATCGTTTTGACCGCTCCTGGTTAGATAGTACGCAAAGGCCGCATCCATAGGACTCCAGTTCAACTCCAAGATGTAGCGCCAAGTGCTGCGTTCTTGCAGTCCACGCAACGGTTAGGCAGATCCAAATAGCATCATTGAGAACCCGAAGCGACATGGCGTACGATTTTCCCGAATAAGGAACGAGTGATTATATTAGGGAGGGAAACTACGGATTAGCCGGCTCCAGCGAAAGGAGCTTTAACAAGAGAAAAGTTGGTCAAAAATTGAGCTCCAATTGGCAAGTCTTTGCCCTGGAACTATAAGAAACTGTTTGGCCTGTGATCTGCGGAATATCCGGTGATGAAAGGTAGGACATCAATGGAAACATCTCAAGCGTCTCAACTATCAAATCTGATCCGTCAGAAGGAGGCAGGTTTCAAAGCTTTGTGCAGCGACCTCGACGAGGAAACGGCTTCTCGCGCGCCCTCCGGACGATGGTCCCCTAAGGAAATAGTATCGCACTTGTGCGGCCCTGATGGGATCGGACATATCCCGACTATTCATGCTTTTTTGGAAAAGGATGTACCCAGTCTGGAAATCGAAATCGAGAATCCCTTCTTTTCCGAACATCGAGCCGGCATGACGTTTGCTGAGCTTCTCGCGGAATTCGACAGGGAATACGGTTATATGGCCGATTTAATAGCGGGTCTGTCCGACGAACAGCTTGGCCGAAAGGCTCACATGCCCTTCTTGAAAAATAGCCAGTTAGGTGAATATCCCACCCTGGCAGGTTGGATTCAGGTACTCGGTGACTACCATCTTGGCTCGCACTCTGATCACATGCGGGAGATCCTGGAGACCCTTGGTGCTAAGTCGCAAATTCCGAGTACCCAGGCAAGCCATGAGATTCATGCCGATTCGCCTTCAGGGTTGTGACGAGCTCGGACAGAATTATAGACACTTGCTATAAGCTCGGACAGTTTGAGGAAGAATAAAATTCCCGGGAACATTATTCCTGCGACCATGAAGGTAGTTCTTCGATCTTCTTACCGGTCCGATATGCCAATGCCTGGGCTGTGGCGATAAGTTTTCCGCTCTCAATCTCATTAATTCGGCAAAAATATGAAGCTGTTCGGGTGGTTTTATGCAACTCTTCTGCAGTCGCTTCCAGAGTCGCACCTTGCAGCGGCGCAGCGATGTAGGTGATGCTCACATTGAGAGCGACAGCCAATGTCCCGTGTGTATTACAAGCCAGTTGGAAGGCTTCATCAATCAACGAGAATAAGGCTCCCCCATGAATCCCGCCAAAAATGTTCCCAATATTAAGGCTCGCGTGCATTCTCACCACGGCACGACCGGGACTTACCTCGACCGCTTCCAGGCCCAGTAATTTGCCAAACGGTTCTTTTTCCGATCTTTTAAGCAGCTCTGTCCCTAACTTCATATTGTGAGAAACCTCTAAATTAATCTTCGTCGAGAATCTTCCGAACCATTTTGGTCAGAGCTTCGACCGTAAAGGGTTTGTGCAGAAAATTCACTCCAGGATCCAATACCCCATGATGAACAATGGCATTCTCCGCATAACCGGATACGAACAGAACTTTCATGCCCGGAAACAATGGAGCTAACAATTTGTAAAGTCTTTTACCATCCATTTGAGGCAAGACAACATCACTAAGCATCAGATGAATCGGACCACCATGCAATTTGCTGACTCGTGCAGCTTCTTCCGGGTTACCGGCCTGCAAGACTTTGTAACCGAGCATTTGCAGCACCTCGGATGTGAGATCTCGGACTATTTCCTCGTCCTCAACTATCAATATGGTTTCAGTTCCGACAAGCTGTGCCTGTACTGCGGTTATTTTTGATTCCTGGTCCGATGTGTTTTCTATTATCGGCAGATAAACCTTGAATGTTGTTCCCCGACCGACTTCACTGTAAGCCGTAATGTGGCCCTGATGTTGTTTCACAATGCCGTACACCGTAGACAAACCCAGGCCTGTGCCTCTGTCCTTTCCTTTCGTAGTAAAAAAAGGTTCAAAAACGCGAGACAGCACATAAGAATCCATACCATCCCCTGTATCGGAAACCGCAAGCATGATATAGGGGCCGGCTCGCACTTCGGGATGGGCTCGCGCATATTCTTCATCCAAGATGACGTTTCTTGTCTCGATCGTCAGTTGTCCCCCGGCAGGCATCGCATCTCTCGCGTTTATAGCCAAATTGAGAAGAATCTGTTCAACCTGACCGGAATCACCCATAGTCCTCTCCAAGTTTGGATCCAGAGCCGTCATTAGCTCAATATCTTCTCCGATAAGCGGTTTTAGCATTTTCTCGAAATTGGTTAGGACTTCATTAACATTCAAAGGTCTCAAATCGAGGATCTGTTTCCGACTAAACGCTAGTAATTGACGTGTCAAATTTGCCGCCCTGACAGCGGCGCGATTAATCTGATACACCTTTTCTTTATGTGGAGAATCTTTCCCCATTCGCTCATTTAAGACATCCGAATAGCCGATAATCGCGGTCAAGATATTGTTAAAATCGTGAGCCACGCCCCCGGCAAGCTGCCCAATAGCTTCCATTTTGGCGGCCTGGCGTAACTGATCCTCGAGTTGCAGGCGTTCGGTAACATCACGGAAAATACCCCTGAAACCAGTAGGTTGTCCGGTTGAATCTTTTATCAATGCCACTGACACTACGCAGTGTCTTCTCGTTCTATCTTTTCGAATAATTTCGTAATGAAATCCGGGGTTAGCCTTACCGGTCAGATATACTTCGTGGTAAGCCTCATATACCTTTTGAGCATTAGCTTCATCCATGAACGCACGGTAATTCATTCCTTTCAGCTCTTCTTTTGAATAACCGAGTATTTCACATAATGAATGATTAAATAATGCCATTTTCCCCTTGAGGTCGGTCTCGTGATATCCGTCCGCTATAGTATCGATTATCGTTCGGTATTTTTGTTCTGATTCCCTAAGCGCATCCAATGCCTTTGTCCGTTCGGTGGCATCTTCGCAGGTCATCACAAATTTGCCTCTGGACAACTTCACGGTCCTGAAATGGATTATCTTTTCCGAACCGTCTTTACACGTTACAGTAAACGTACGAGGATGCATTTCTCCTGGTTTTGCGTTTAGGAGATCATTGATCCATGCAGAAATCACCGTGTGTCGATACGCGTCTTGCGGATATGCAAGCTTCAGCCATTTTCTGCTATCAGGCATTTCTTGCAAATCATATCCGAACAATTCCAAGAACTTCGGATTCATGTATTCGAAATCGCCCGGTTCAGAGAGTACCAACATTCCGAACGGAGCATTATCAGCAAGCATTTGGAAGCGTTCATGTTCAAATTCGAGGTTGTCCTGTGATTCTTTACGATCCGTTACATCCCGAATGTATTCAATTACTCCTTCGATTTCTCCGGTGCTTTCCTCCAATAAGGGGAACGAGTAAAGGTCGAGCCATCCTCTGATAGACCCGTCCGGTCCCCTTTTCGGAACAATTTTATATGCAGGTTGACCTGTGTCAAAAGCATCCAATGTGGGACATTTTTCACAGGGATTTGAATCGTCACGATAGACTTGGAAGCATTTCTTACCGACAAGGGGGGTTGCCTCTGGATACCATCGCTCCATAGTTGGATTCACTCTAAGAATCGTAAGATCTTTATCCACCACACTTATGCCGTCTTGTATGCTCGCGAAGATTTTGGCAAGGAATTTTTCTCTTTCGTTAAGCTCCTCCTCAGCACGTTTTTGTTCATTGATGTCCGTTACCAAACCCAGCACTCCCGGTTTACCGGACCAGTTAACAAAAACTGCATTTAATTGCATCCATTTGACCACGCCGTCTTTGGCGAGGACTCTAAGCGAATAGTTATCCTGCGTAGGCTCACCCTTCAGCCGCTTCGCATAATTTCCGAGGATCGTTCCCCGGTCATCCGGATGAATGAGTTCAATAAATGGCTTCGATAAGAGTTCCTGTTCTGAATATCCTGTGAGCTCCGAACAAGCGGGATTGACGAAGACCGGCTTATCATCCTGTGCCACAAAAATTCCTTCCCCTGCGCGTTTGACTAGTACGCGGTACTTATCCTCAGATTCCCTCAGCGCCTCCTCTATGCGTTTGCGTTCAAAAATTTCTTGCCTCAGAAGATCATTGGCCTGTGACAATTCTAATGTGCGCTCATCGATTCGCAGCTCAAGTTCGTTGTGAGCTTTCTGTAAAGCATCCAGCAGATCACTTTTTTCAAACTGTAGCGCAAGAGTATCGGCGAAAGATTGGTGGCTTGCTTTGGCCAATAGCAGAAGCGCGACCGCGAAAATCAGAGTGGCCACGGCTATCGTAATTGAAACATCAGTCCCCTCATACGCGAAGCGCGCCGTCACCGGCAGCAATATTAAAAGTATCGAAGACATATAACATTCAGTTTTAGGCGAGTGCGCTACTGCATTGAAAGCTGACGCTCCGCATACCACGATAGCCACAAGAAATTGAAACAATGATTCCCTGGGGAAGAGCACAATGAGAACCAAGCCCCAAAGCAGTGCAATAGCGCTGGCGCCCACAACAAACAAAAATCCCCAATTTGTTTTCTTGACCTCTGCGGAGGAAATATTATGGAATTTTGAATATGAAACGATGCGAGCAGCTTGGACCAATAAAAATGATATCAACCACAGTACCAGACGATTATGGGAAACCTCACTCCATAAAGCCACAACCAATATTACGGCTGCTATACTCCCCGCGTAAATTCCAGGTAACATGTGAGAGTACAAATACTGGATCTGCGAAGACTGGAGCCGTATGGAGTCTATATTTAAATTCCGGTTCTCGGCTAAGTCTTGCGCCCTGGAGTCCGGTTCCATGCACACTCCGGCTTTGATTTGGAAATTTTGGCTGCTAGAAATGGCAAAGTGTTTTGCTATATTACACTTAGATTAGTCTAGAAGCAAAAAACTTTATTTGAATTGCCGAAATAGGCGCCAGAAGCACCAATTGGCCGAGTGGAGTAGGATGGGTATGGTGGCAACCGAACTCGGGGTATCTAGAATCAAGGGCTGGCTATTCCCAAACCCTCTTTCCATTTCGTTGCCAGGCTTGAGCCCGGGAACAATGGAATCCGGCGCAAAAAAAAGACGGGCAAACTACCCGTCATGAATAATCGACTTGCGAAAAGTCTGTAGTCGATAACAATTCCCGCGACGCCGCTCGAGTTTTCCCCCAACCTCATCAATTTAAGGGGTTATTTCTTACTATTTACCCGCAAACGCCGCGGAACACAGCCCTGAAAATGTCGCTTACTAATTTAATCGCCAGAGATTTCTTATCAATTTCTTCTTTATAAATTTTTAATTGCTTCCGGTTGAATCCCCCCCTTTAGAGCTCTCTCTAAATCCCCCCACGTGGGGCCATGCCCACATTGAGAGCTTCATCAAAAAGCTGCGGCTTTTTCTTTCAGTTCAACTGTCAACCTCGTTCGTGCGGAGTCCAACAGCCGCATGTATTCGTCGAACATTTCCGTTACATACAGCCGACTATAATCCGGCCGTTGCGTAACGGTTTGGTATGCTTTCATAAAAGATCGATATTCATGCGTGTCCGAGAGTCTACTGAAAACTCTATCCACAAGCGTACGATCCAGTTCCATAGGCTCGCCGCCTGATCGGAGAGCCAGCGAAGCATTCAGTATTGTTTTGTTTTCAGCCTGATACATTTGAGCTATATTGCGTTGCAACAAATCAATATCTTGTAACTGCTCGAAAAGTTGCTGAGTCTTACGATCCAACGGAATTGAAAATTCTTGTGAACGAGCGGTACAGGGGAATGCTATAATTATCGACAACAGCATATAAGAACATAATATAACGACTTTATTGCTCATCGGACTGCTCCCCCTTTCTTAAAGTTCAAGGAGAATAACAATTATTGAGACGAGATGGAGCCATTTGTAGTAATTTGAATACTCATGTTGGCTCTGCTGTAATAATTTCGTTTAACCATCTCGTCCCATCCATCCCTGTACGACTTTTTCGAAGCCGGAGTCGTTTAGCAATTATTTCCACCAAGCATACACACTCTAGCTCACCGATTTATCTGGACTCCGGCTGACCCGGTGAGTGGTAAGACCGACCTGAGTGTGAGGACCCTATCGGTTTTGATGAACTGAATTCATTTGTGGCTACCTGCTGTTTGGCAGCCACAAGCACGCCGCCTGCCGCCAGGACATTCGCCTTATCCCCTTGTTGAACGAAATGCTCGAAATACTTGGTATAAATGTGATCTGGGCCGAACATTGCAGTCAAACATTCAAAGGCCTTGCGTCTCCAATTCTGGAAAGCCACCGGATCAAAATCAGATCCAAGCACGCCCCAGCCCGCTTTTATCAATTCATCAATGCGGTGGTCGACAGACATTTTTGCCCCCTTTCAGGAATACGGGGGAGAGCCATTAAGCCCTCGGCGCTCCCCCTAATCTTCCCCCCTTGATACCTACGGAGACGCGCTACCTCGCGGCTGACCGTCCAAAGAATTAGGAAATTTTTATCAATTTTTTGACTGAATAGTCGTGATCCCTTGACGATGGTATAAGCATTTTACGTGCCAATTCGATACAACCGTTGGTTTTGACCGGAATTTTAAAGACTTAGTGATAATTAGTTTGCCGCACCAGATACTTGGTATGGTCTCAAAAAGTGACCGGTAAATCGACACACAATGTCGGGTACAGTTTTTTCAAGGAGTTAGCACGTTACCAGTGTCTTATGTTTAGTCACTTGACTCGTCGGTTGTCCGACTTTCGCGCTCTAATCCGAATCGCTTTAAATATCGATATAATGAATCCCGCGATATGCCCAACAGACGCGCGGCTTTTCTGCGATTTGCTCCGGAGCGCCGCATCGCCTCTACACAAAGTGATTCAATCACCTCTTCCGTCACGCTATGAAGCGTGCGACCAGCCACGGGGAACGTGGACGTGATCGACCATGCCTGCGCGCTCGCGGTAAGCGCAGGCAGGCTCAATCTCAAACTTTTCCCTTCAGACAACATCAACGAACGCTCCAGGACATTTCTTAACTCCCGGACATTTCCGGGCCAATCATAGCCTGTGAGAGCAAGCTTGGAAGCAGGATCAATAGGAGTTATACGAGTCAACTGAAGCTCTTGTGCAATCTCTAACATGATTTCTTCTGCGAGGGTCTGAATGTCATCAATTCTGTCACGCAGCGGCGGGATCGTTATAGTCATCACATTGATCCGATAAAAGAGGTCTTGCCTGAAACGACCCTCTTTAACTTCTTCCTCCAGGACCTTATTAGTGGCGAACATGAGCCTGGCATTGACGGAGATCTCTTGTTCCCCACCCACCCGCGTGAATGATTTAGTATCCAAAAACGTGAGCAGCTTCGCTTGTAAGGGAACTGACAGATCGCCGATTTCGTTCAGCAAAAGCGTGCCGCCTTCGGCAAGTTCAAGGAGTCCGCGTTTACGCGAATGCGCGCCCGTAAAAGCTCCGCGTTCATGACCGAAGAGTTCGGATTCAGCCAGTTCCGGAGGCAACGCGGCGCAGTTGATGGAAAAATAAGGCCCTCCCGCGCGTCCGGAGTGATCGTGGATATAACGCGCAAGATGATCCTTGCCGGTCCCGCTTTCACCAAGCAAGAGAATCACCGCGTCTCGAGTAGCCGCTCTCAGGGCCAATTGCAATGTATCCTGCATAACTTTTGAGCGAAGCCCGTCAAGCACAGGCGGAGCTTCGAGCTCCAACCCGCGGCGTTCCGTGATATCACGCGCTATTCCGCATAGACCGATCACAACGCCCTCAGCATCCCGAAGAGGCACCCTGATTTCATTGAATCGCATTGGTGTGCCTTTGATATACCTGGCGCGCTCTTCTTCTATTGTCTGACCTTCCAGTACCCGGGTCTCCAAATCTTTCTCGTACTCAGCTCCTTCTGCGCCGAACAGGTCCTCATACTTGAGTCCGACGATCTTTTCGGGGCTCCTGGATAAAAGTTTTGCAAACGCGGCGTTGACCTGCGTGTATTTTAAAGATTTATCCTTGATAAAAATCAAATCCTGCGCGCCCTCGAAAATAGCCCGGAACCTCTGCTCACTTTCGCGTAATTCCCGTTCAGCTTGTTTAAGAACTGAAATATCCTCCCACACGCAAACAATGCTAGTGGTTCCGGACAGCACTAATCGAGTGAGCCGAACGTGCGCATTGAAATGGTCTCCATATCTTTTGCAGCTCAGGAGATCTCCGCGCCAGTATCCCTTCGTCAAAACCTGAGAGAAGCCCTCGGGCAAGCGCGCGGAGACTTCGCCGTCAAGACAGTCTTCGAAATCGAAAATTTCTTTTGATAATAATAATCCGCTTCGGTCGTAGCCGAACATCACTTCGAATGCGGCATTCGTAAACGAGATCTTTCCCGTTTCATCACAGACGCAAACCCCCTCCGCCATACTGCTCAGCACCTGCGCCTGAGTCATGAGTACCGGATCTTGGGCGCTCTTTGCCTCCGAAATATCAGAAACAGCGACCCGGCAGACCTCTAATTTGCCTTGTTCACTCAGTACAGCGATACTATCCAACCTCACATAAATCGGTCCTTGTCCGTGGTCCCTCAATTTTAATTCACAGGTCTGTCTGACAGGTGTCTGAAAAACGTTTTCCATGTGGGCAAAAAATCCGCGGTGATCCTCTCCGGCAACTAATGTCATAAAAGGTTGTCCAGTTAGGAATCGTCGTTCGCGGTTAACCAGGTGGGCCCCGCTCAAATTGACTTCCAGTATCAGTCCGTTCCTGTCAAGGGTGAAGTACCCTACAGGTGAGAAATCATATAAGTCGGCGTATTTGTCTCTTGATTCTTCCAATTCCCGCTGCGCTCGGCGAAGCTCCTCGTTTTGTATTTCAATTTCGGTCTGATGGACTTGCAGCTCATGAGCTAATGCGCGCACCTCCTCATCGGACAACTTTGAGACATCCTGCTCCAGTCGGGATTTTTGCACCTGTGTCTCCGCCCTCCTCCGGAGATCTTCGAAACTGTTATCAGGTCTCTTATTCTCACCCATCGAAATGTTCCCGGGTACCGTATATCCCCGCTCGCTAAACGGATCAAAGATCTATGTCAAATATATAATTCTGATTTCGTTCGGTGAAAATAGGCAAAAGGAACTTCAAATATGAACAAGCATTTCTAGCCTGGCTTCACAACTGCTTAAAGATCATTCTGATGAAAGGCTCTAGTACTTGGCAATTGATGGCAGGCCAGAAAGCCTGCCGCCACATTGTTGCTCTCTGCTCGTCTCAAGGCCGGATTGAAGTCTCAAAATTCAAAGATTTTCTCGTTTCGAGGCTTTAAAAAGCTTAGACTGCCAACCCTTGCAGAAGGAGGACTCAGAATTCCAAATGTTAGACGGCCCTTCCAGGACACATGGGTTTGCCATTAAGGATTACAGTTCGGAGTCGAAATCTAATTTTACGGGATGTTTTCCGGCCTGCCATGATTTGTGATTTGGGAATCGCATGCTGGAGAACACCCCACAACACTCTCTCTGCGCTCAATCAAATGATTACGCGCCGGCTATTCCCCTATTGATCTCACGCGAAAAAGGCTTAGAATTCAAGCCTGAAAAACGCGAACAGGAGGCTTCTATGGAAGCTTTGGAAGCGATTCTCACCCGTCGCAGCATTCGTCAGTATACTTCACAATCTGTTACTGACGACACAGTAACAGAACTTTTGAAAGCTGCGATGAGCGCGCCAACCGCGGGAAATGAACCGTGGCACTTCGTTGTCATCAGGGATCGGACCACACTTGACGCGGTCCCCAAGTTTCATGTTCATTCTCAGATGCTGAAACAGGCTCAGGTTGCGATTGCGGTTTGCGGAGACCCGGCTGTGGAAACGCTGAAGGGACGCTGGCTCATGGATTGCGCGGCGGCGACGGAAAATATCCTCATCGCTGCCAATGGCCTTGGATTAGGTGCTTGCTGGGTGGGAATCTACCCGGTGGAGGAACGGATCCAGGCGCTCAGGGATCTCTTGGGAATTCCCGGGCATGTGATTCCACTGTGCATGGTTTCCATCGGCTATCCCGCGGAAAAAAAAGGGCCTTCGGCCAGATTTAGGCCGGAACTTGTGCATAAAGGGAAATGGTAGGGAATATCCAGGTGTGGAACAGGGTTTCCAGTTTGTCATGATTTGTTCTTTAGGAATAGCAGGCTGAAGGCCTGCTCCACAAGAATTGTGTCTACCCCTATATGTAATCGGTCACGAGAGCGATGGGAAAACCCAAATCACGTCCGTTCTGAACTCTCTTTCAATTCATCGAACCGAAATTTCAGGGAAACCACCCCTTCGGATAATTTCTGACGTTGCACGTATGGCACCTTATCGAAGACCTTGAGCATGGCAGTGTTCGAAAGCAGCACGTCTGCCGCAAAGCCTTTGACTCCCCGTTCCGCAGCAATTTCCATCAGGAAATTGAGCAAGAACGTGGCCAGGCCCCTCCCCTGAAAGTCTTCATCTATCATAAATGAAACGTCTGCGAATTCTTTGTTCTTATCGAGCAAGTAGCGCGCCTCGGCCATTATCCTGCAATCTTCACATGGACCGGTGGTAATTACCACCGACAGGCCGTCTTGATCGTTGACATTGACATATTCCTGCACGTTCTTGTGCGGCATACTTTTCCGAGGCGTGAAATACCTGAAGTAAACCGATCCGTCCGATAAATTGTAAAATAAATCCCGGATCATCGATTCATCGGTGGGCTTAATAGGCCTGACGTAAGCTCTCATCCCGTCCTTAAGTATGACCTCTGTAGTTGCTCTGGCCGTGAGTTCCGTGGAAGCCATTTTGTAGTAAATCTGATTGCGATGTATGTACCCCATCCCCCGGGCTTTGTTGAACAGGTCTTCTCTATGATCCGGATGGGCGACTTCGATCAAGGCCATGGCCCGCCCCCGCAGGGACTTCCCTCCCAGATACGCTATCCCAAATTCTGTAACCAGATAGTTCGTATCCCCGCGATTCATCATTACCGCGGCCCTGGCTCCGAATGATGGAACTACATTGGAACGCCCTGTTTTCTCCGAAGTAGAAAGTAGGCAGACGATGGAACGTCCATCCTTGGCCAGGTTCGCTCCTCGCATGAAGTCATGATCTCCCCCGGACCCGAAGAAAGCGGTTGGTGTGGGTCCGCCTTGCCTTATTTGACCGCGAAGATCGACTTGTATTGCCATATTTATGGCCACCGTCTTGTCATTGGAAACGATAAAGGATGGGTCCAACACCACGTCCGACGGATAGAATTCCACCAAAGAATTATCATTGACATAATCGTATAAGCGACGTGTCCCGATGCAGCAGGTAGCCACCGATTTCCCCCGGTACATTTTCTTTGTGCTGTTGTCGATTACCCCCAATTCAATCAAATCGGCCAATGGGTTGGTAAAAATTTCGGTGTGCAATCCAAGATGCTGACGATGTTTCAGGTAGTCCATCAGCCCTCTCGAAATCCCTGAAAATCCGAATTGAAGGACAGAACCATCATCGATCAGATCCGCGCAATATTTACTTATTACCATTTCTCGCTTTCGAAGCGGCTCCTCAGGAAACTCCGGCAGCTCCTCCTCGGCATACACCAGATAGCTGATCCGATCCGCGGGGACAAAAGTGTCTCCTAAAGTTCGGGGCATTTGCGGGTTGACTTGAGCTATAACCATGCGAGCGCATTGCACTGCGGCCAATGCAATGTCAACCGATATCCCGAGGCTAAATCTACCGAAGCGATCCGGCTCCGATACCTGGATTATTGCTACGTCAATCGGTATTCGACGCTTTCGGAAAAACTCCGGAATCTGTGAATGAAAAATCGGCACATAATCAGCCTCATATTCTTGTTTTGACAAACGGCTAGGACTATCCACGAAAAATGTTTTGAAACCGAATCTGTCCGGGTATGCGGAAACTAGAGCCGTCGCTTCAGAACCCGAAAGAAATTGTATCAACTCCGCATCGAAAATCGATCCGTCGCCGAGAGCCCTTATGAGAGCTTTGGGTTCCGAGACCATGCTGCCTAGATATATTCTGTCGCCGTTCTTGACGTAGGACACGGCTTCCTCAACGGAAACCAATTTTGATGCATATCGATTTTTCCAGTGCTGCATTCGAGGGTTACTCTCCAGGAGAAAGATTATTGTCGGCCGGTTCCTGCCAGATCGCCGGATTGAGGGCCAGAGGCGGGACTTGTAACCTCTACGCAAAGAACCACGCCGCCTTTAGCCGGATAATATCTCCTACCATGCCAGTCAATGTAGTTGCGAAAAAGGGATCTCGCGAAAACGAATGCTGTTACAAAGATGAAAGGCAAAAAAGAGATCAACCAACTAAAGAGAGAGATCCGGAAAGGATTCATGCTCCAAAATAAAAATGCCGCAGCAAAGACCACGACAATAAAAATGTATGATGACCATCCAAGAATCGGGTTAATCAGCCCGAACGGAAAGAATGTAGCAATAACGACGGCAATTACGGTTGCAGCTGTCAGGCCCAGCTCGAACACGAGTGTTCCGCTCCAGATAATCGGGTTGGTCCATTTGGGAAATAAAATCTGCCGATCCATGTAATGGATAAAGCCGCTCAAAGATTGGTTAGGCAATGGAGATCTCAGGAGAGATTTCGGGTCCAAAAAGACCGGTATTTCCGCTCGATCCAGAATGTTCCCTAGCGCCAGATCGTCAATTACATTTCGAGACCATTCTTCTATTACATTAAGATCGTTAAATAGTTTTCGGTCTATAGCAGTCGCCCCGCCCCAAGGTTTGGGTTTATTCGCAATTAAAAGCAGAAGGAAGGCCGAGTATATAGCCTGCGATATCCCCCAGACGGTTGCAGGCCGAGGATCAAAGGTCCTGAAGGTCGTGACTACCTTAAAAAGCCCGGTTCTGATCGGTTCTGTGAAATGAGTCAGCCAGTTCGTTCCCACCATGTTACTGCTGTCGCAAAAGATGATGATCTCGGTATTTGAACTTAAATTTTGCATCCCTTGGACAAGATTATGATTTTTTTGGCCGCATAAGCCTGCTACGCCGGTAATTACTTTTTTCGCATGTGAAAATCGGCTGCTAAGATTGTCAATAAGCGAGCCGGCCGGATCATCCTGGCTCTCAATAAGAAAGATGACATTGTAAGATGGATAGTCCTGCCGCAACAGCGATTCCAGTATTTTTTCCTGATCGGGCACAACGCCTTTGATCGGAACCAGAATTTCCATCATGGGGAAATTGGTTGATATTCCCTTATTATTAAGTTTAGCGGCTAAATGAATTTTTATTGCGCCGAGACATACCGAAAATAGAGGCGGGATCAGGGTAAGCATAAACCAGAAAAATATGATCCATTCGAAAAAAGTCATTCACATTTCCTGCAATATATCCTTGCGAGCGTGGCGAAGCATCTCACGTCCTTTAGAAAATAGGATTGCTTAGTCGTTTCACTCCTCGCAATAATAAAAGAGAGAGCCTCATTTCCCGGCAGGTTTTCTGGCCTGCGATAATCGAGCTTAATAACAGCAGGTTAGAAAGCCTCTCCCGCACATTCGACTCGTCGGGGGGTCTTTATTTTCTGCCCTGCTAAATACTGACTCGTATCATAATTTGGGCTTGACTATAGCTCATTTTGCCGTGCTTGGAAAAAGAACCACATTGTTTTAACCGCGAAGTCATTATAGGATTGTCCAATGGCCAGGATTCTTTATGCATTGATGGGCGATGCGCGCGGTCACATGAATCATTCGTTGATGGTAGCGCAGGGGCTCAACCGGCACGAGTTCCTTTTTGTGGGCGGCGGAACCGCGGTTGATCTGAGATCATTGGGTTACAATGTTGAAGAAGTCCCGTTTGCAGCCACTTATTACAAAAACAACAGCGTAGACATCCCCACGACAGCTGGAAATGCGCTCAAGGTTTTCGGTAGAAGCAAAAAGATTGTAAGAAGAGTTTCCGAGATCATTACCGCTTTCAATCCAGATCTAATTATCAGCGATTACGAGTACTTTACCCCTCTAGCAGCGCGAATGCTCGGCCGGGACTGCATAAGCTTCGATCATCAGCATATAGTGACGCATTGCCGATACGATCCGCCATCCGTTCAGCGCTTAGGCAGATGGATGCTAAAATTCATCGCGTCACGATTTTATAGCAACTGCTCTCGATTCATCATAATTTCATTTTTTAATCTGCCACCATTTGATGTCTTGAACACGGAAGTTTTGCCTCCGCTGATTCGAAAATCAGTTACTGAACATTTGCCGACGGAAGGGGATCATGTCCTGGTGTATCAGACTTCGCCGACTTTCTTTAAGCTGTTTCCTGTTTTGGAGGAGATGAACAGCCGGTTTGTAATTTATGGATTCGGTGCCCTTCCTGCCAGGAAGAATCTGGAATTCAAGGCGCTGTCGGATCACGGTTTTCTGGAAGATCTGGCGTCCAGCCGCTACTGCATAGTAAACGGCGGCCACAACGTGATATCGGAGGCTTTATTTCTAAAAAAGCCCGTGTTTTGTTTTCCGATTGGCGGAGCGTACGAGCAGTTTATAAATGCGTATTTTGTTCAGAAGCTGAGTTTTGGCGATTGTTCAGTCGCATCAAAACCGGTAAAAGGCATGCTGGATTCATTTGAATCGCGATTAACCGATTTCCGGGACTCTATCCGACGAGAGAATTTCTACGGGAACGAGGTGGTTTGGAGCCGCTTGGAAGAATTGATCGGTAACAATAACAATGCATGCACAATGGGGTCAGGTCTTGAATCTTG
>JBKQRG010000474.1:0-61984 GCA_052144015.1 Desulfomonilaceae bacterium | reverse complement strand
GTCTAATTTTGTCATGGTATAAGTATGGGGGTATGGGGTCCCGTGGGAGTCGCAAGAGGTGTTCAGGGTCGAGATGGGACCCGAAAATTGGGTCTGGATTCACGACTGTCTGGTACTGACAGAGCGAGCCTCCGCGTAACTAAAGGGATACGACCGTTGGATCGTTGACTTCGGTGTCATTGGCTCGTACGATAAAATGAATTAATTATGGGTGATCTAACATGAAAGCGCTTGTTACCGGAAATCTTCCCAAAGAAATTATAGCCACGTTGAGGGTGGAGAACGAGGTCGCAGTGAACAGCCATGATGGACCTATGCCTCGCGACGAGATTCTCGCAAATATACGGGACAAAGATGGTCTGCTTTGCATGGTAACGGACCGAATAGACGACGAACTTATGGAGAAAGCTCCGAATTTGAGAATCGTAGCCAATTATGGTGTGGGATACGACAACATCGATTTACCAGCGGCTACAGCACGAGGCATATGGGTAACCAATACGCCTGGCGTGCTTACAGAAGCCACGGCTGACCTGACGTTTGCGCTCATACTCGGTCTAGCCAGGAGAATCGTGGAAGGCGAGGCCATGATAAGGGCCGGGGAATGGAAATCATGGGCGCCTCTTCTCTTTCTGGGCACGGAAGTCAGCGGAAAAACACTCGGGATCATAGGACTGGGGCAGATTGGCAAAGCAGTCGCACGTCGTGCATTGGGATTCGACATGCGAATCATCTATCATAACAGGCGCAGAATCGATGAGAAGAAAGAAAAAGAGCTGAACGTTACCTATGTACCCTTAGAGGAGCTGCTTTCAGAAGCTGATTTTGTTTCACTTCACGTGACCCTGACGAACGAGACTAGGCATCTGATTGGCTTCCAAGAACTCAGCCACATGAAACCGACTGCTTACCTTATTAATGCTTCTCGCGGACCGGTGGTGGATGAAAGGGCATTGGTAGAAGCACTACTGGCAAGGAAAATAGCAGGAGCCGGGCTGGACGTATACGAAAATGAACCGGCGCTGACCCCAGGTTTGTTGGAATTGAATAACGTGCTTCTTTTACCTCACGTGGGAAGCGCTACGATAGAAACCCGGACTGCAATGGCGAAACTTGCGGCAGAAAACCTGCTCGACGGCTTGAGGGGAGTCCTCCCACGTAATTGCTTGAACTGTGTAGAAAGATAGATACCCGCACGGGGAGTCACAACCTGTAAAACGGACAACCCGCCAGCCTCTCCGAATGAGGGTAAACTCCTCAGTTAGGAGGGGCGTGGGTTTGTCATTGTCCAGCGTTCCACGGGAAAGCAATCCCGGATGTCCTACCATCTTGCGCGAGAATAGAGATTGCTTCGCTCCGCTCGCAATGACAGTTTTGTGGTTTCGCACTCGCAACGACAGGTTTCGGGTTACGTTGTCGCAACGGCAGGCCCCAACTTGCAATTGCGAAGAGTGAAATCCCGCGTTCCGCGGAAAAGCAATTCCCAAAGCGAGATTGCTTCGCTCCGCTCGCAATGGCATTCTTTGGCCGCATGTGGCTGCGGGTCACGAATAAGGACTTTTCACCTCCTGTGCCTTTTTGGCAATCAGACATCGGTTCCCTTAACTTCGCCATAGGGATTTGCTCTTTCCGTCCATTCGCTGTCAGGATAATCTTGTTTAAGCTTGTCATAAGCTTCCTTTAGAGACTTCAAATCGTTTGTCAACTTGTAGCGGGCCACTCCACGGAAATAAATAGCCTGGGCAGCGAAGTCGTTCTTTGCAGATGTTGCGATGAGCTTATCAAAATCCGAGATCGCTGCTTGGTATTCCCCCTTGTCAAGATGCATCCTCCCGATTCCAAGCATCAAAGAGTTAACTAGAGCCTCGGGGCGCATGAAACCCACAGTTCGGTAATGTTCGTTTCCCTCTTTGTCTAATGTAATTAGCGTGGGTGTCCACCTAATTTTGAATTTGAGGCCCATTGCTTCGTTATTTGATTGAATTCGCAACGGGATCATATTCCTTTGAACGAAGTCAATTACAGCCGGCGCAGGATACGTAACCGCATCCATCTTTTTGCATCCCATTCACTCTGGATTGAAAAAGTCGACGAGAATGGGCTTATTCTGGGCTTTGGCTTGCCCAACGGCTTGGTCCATATTGGCTAACCAATTAATTTGTGAATTGCCCTGTTTTTGTAGCTCCGCAGCTGATGCAGCGGAAGCACCAATAGAAAAAGCTAACAAAACAAAGAATAATACTAATTTCCGCATGCCTCACTCCTAATTTGCCGAATATACTAATTTTCCGGCTTACGATTTAAAATACAGATTAGCAACTCTTTTCAGCAGCCCCATACACCCATTTCAATACTTATTAGATGCCTCTGTGTGAATAAGGTTCAAAATGAATGAATTCTCCCGAATAGAATAAACGGGAACTCCTTCGAGGCTAGGCCGGGAAAATGCTCTTTGGGACTGAAGGCTTCAGGGAGCCTGACAGGCACATGCCCTCTCTACCGGAAGAAAATTCCTTTGCACTAATTTCTGGGACTCCAGAGGATCACAGACACTCCGACCAAGCAAATTGCGGCTCCAATCCCATCATACAGGTCGGGGGTCCTCCGGTCTATCCCCCATCCCCACAAAAGGGACAGGACAACAAAGACGCGCCGTATGCCGCGTAAACCCTCCCGAAGTGAGGGAAGCTCTTTATCGTAGGGATGATTCCATAGAGAAAAAGGATAACTCCCCCGATAATCCCGTACCAATAAGGCTCGTCTTCCCTTAGCCAAAGCCATACGAGATAGCCTCCGCCAATTTCCGCTAGGCCAACAAGGACAAAGAGAACTGCCGCTTTTGCCATAATCACTACCAACCCCTGAACAACCTCGATTTTCCTGACTTCTGATTATCTTTCCCATTCTTTTCGTAATCCCGCCACATTCCTATCCACTCGTCAAGGGTTCTTTGTCTTCTCCAGTTTCTTTCAACCTTCAAGAAAGACTTCCTGTGAGCCGATTACCGTCTCCTTGACATGGTAGAGACCGCCCAAAAAATCGTGACAGTAGCTGCCCATCTGATAAGCCATGCCCACAGCATTGGACATGACACACAGCCCTCTCGCAATAATCAACCAACTGAGGGATCCACATCGCTGCGGGGTAAAATTCGGACGACGCGATAGTTCCTACATCTATGCATTCTGGTTTACTATATAATACATTTAGGTAGCCTATTATATCACATCATACCGGTAGGTATGTTTACCTCTCCCGTTACTATGCTCTTATTACGGTTCCATAACCCCGTGGAACCTTCTTGTGCCCTTTGGCATGCTAAGTGCTCTAAGTGGAAAAAAAAATCGTATCCGCAATCTGCCTGCGGCCCCAGGTGAAGACCCCATGAGCGCTTATTGAGGGCAAACGAGACCAGGCCTAGAGAAGGTGCCCGGCAAATTTGGTCTTCGGAAGTCTGCTGGATGAAGGCAGCAGCCAACGCGTGGGTCCCAGCAGCATCGTAATTGGTGCTGTTGATGACTCCGGGGCTCTTTGCAGTGCATAAGGACGAGCAGGTTAACGGCGTGATGAAGCGGCCCGGAACGCGGCTTTCAGAGGCAAGGATTGCTGACGGGAAGATCGTCGGCGGTCCGGTGGGAAGAAGTCAGTCATATTCGAACGGGAAAATCGAGCCCAAAAGCCCTTAGACCGGGCGGTGCAAGTGCTAGACCGTATCTAATAACTGTCATTTCGCGCCGAAGACGAGAAATCTTTCCGGCTTGAGACACGTTTAACTCTATTGAGGGGAGAAGCAGAGAATGGCTAAAGGAAAAACAGTACAGGTATTTTTGTCCATTTCGGTACTTATCGCCTGGATGCTGATGATGAGTCCGGTTTTTGCTGAGGAAGCTGCCCCTCCAGGTGGGGCACCTCAAGCGACAGCGACGCAACCTCCTGAGCCGAAGCCCGATCCCGGAGGAATTGCAACGGGTGACAAATCAAATGCTGTCGATGCGGCAGGCAATTCTTTTGTCGTCACCGAGCCGACCGACAAGGCCGACCCTGACTATGGGAAAAAGCAAAAGGAGTTCGAAGAGTACCGGGCCCTGGCGGCCAAAGAACCCCTCGCTGTAAAGCTGGCCGACACTGTCGGGCACGTCCGGATTGCGACCAACTTCAACTGGACTCTCGTTACAGGGTACCTGGTGCTCTTCATGCAAGCGGGCTTCGCCCTTCTCACGTGTGGTTTGGTGCGCAGGAAGAACGCGGCCCATCTGATGATGCTTAACTTCGCAGCGTACGTCTTTGCCTTCTTAGCATACTATGCGTGCGGATACGCCTTTCAGTTCGGGGCCGTCGCAGTGAATGCGGCCCCAACGAATCTCGGCGGGACGCCCACCCTAAATCACTTCCTGATTGGAAGCGGTCAATGGGGATTCTTGGGCGGCAGTGGCTTTCTCTTGAGCGGTCCGGCCTACGACGTCGGGAGTAATTGCCTCACGCTCTTCCAGGTCGTGTTCATGGAAACGGCCGGCTATATTATCGTCGGCGCAATCTGTGAGCGGATCACTTTCTGGGCGTTCGTCCTCTGCGAGATTTTCATGGGCGCCATCCTATACCCCATGTCCGGTTGCTGGGTTTGGGGCGGCGGCTGGCTCTCGCAATTGGGCGCCACAGTAGGGTTGGCCCACGGCTACGTGGATTTCGCGGGCTCAACCGTAGTTCACGCCGTGGGAGGTTTCTGCGCCATGGCGCTCGCAGTCATCCTAGGACCGCGCCTCGGCAAGTACGGTTCGGACGGCAAGCCACGGCCCTTTCCCGCTCACAACATCGCCTTTGTCGTGATCGGCACCTTTATTCTCCTGTTCGGCTGGATGGGTTTTAACCCCGGCTCCACTCTTGGTGCGTCGGACCTGCGCATCTCGGTGATTGCGATAAACACGAATCTCGCTGCTGTCGCAGCTTCAGCGACAGCGTTGATCTTCTGGCACTTCCTTTTCGGCAAACCGGACATCTCGATGGCGTGCAACGGCATGCTCGCGGGTCTCGTTGCCATTACTGCGCCTTGTGCGTTTGTTAGCCCGAACTCCGCCGTTATCATCGGAATCATCGCCGGCATCATCGTTTGCCTGGGGGTTCTCTTTAACGAGAGGAAGATCAAGGTCGACGACCCGTGCGGTGCCATTTCCGTGCATGGATATTGCGGCTGGTGGGGCGCCGTTTCTGTCGGTATTTTCGCCGACGGCACCTACGGCTCGGGATGGAACGGCGTCGGAGCGACGACCTACCTGGGGACGGCCGGCCAGGGTGTGACCGGCCTGCTTTATGGGGACGTGACACAGTTCTTTTTGCAGATCGGCGGGGCCACGCTCATTGCGCTTTACGCATTCTGCTTTACCTACGTGGTCTTCAAAGTAGTGAATCGTATCGTCCCACTGCGTGTTTCCAAGGAGGTGGAGCTCGAAGGCCTCGACGTCCCGGAGTTCGGCATGCCTGCCTATCCCGAGGGCAAGGACGCGTATGTCCCATAGAATAGAGCATTGTGTAGTTCCCGTCTGGTATCTCTCGCAAGACGGGAGATTCAGTGCTGCCTATTTGGATCGGGCCTTGTTTGAAGAGCGGCGGAAGAGCGCCTTTGCATTGGCCGGACCAAATTGTTTGTCACAAATAGATCGCTCGGGATTTTCCTCGGGCCGCGATCCTTGTCGGGCACTATTATCCCGAATGAATTACCGGACACTCCAAAAGGGGGACAAGTATGAAAAAAGTTGAAGTAATCATCAAGCCTTTCAAACTGGACGATGTCAAAGACGCTCTCAGTTCGATAGGGGTACAGGGAATGACCGTAACCGAAGTAAAAGGATTCGGTCGGCAGAAAGGACATAAAGAGATCTACCGTGGAGCCGAATATTTGGTGGACTTTCTGCCCAAGATAAAGGTCGAAATGGTAGTGCCGGCGGAAATGGTGGACCAAGTGATAGAAAAAGTAATCTCCGCGGCTCGGACCGGGAGCATTGGGGATGGCAAGATCTTTGTGTTGCCCGTTGAATCCGTGGCACGCATCAGAACCGGCGAGCGGGACAAAGATGCTCTCTAGGATATTGGTGACCCGAAGACCCGGTCTCAGTGAAGCGAACCCCCGGTGATTCTCTGCCTTAATCGGGCAGGATCTCCTCGAGGTATCTAGGCGGTTTAAAGACGGCAAGTCTGATTTCAGGGGCCTGCATACAATCCGATAGTTAGAGGGAGTTATAAATGGGACCTAAAGAGGTGATTGAATTTGCCAAGAAGAACGGGGCCGTAATGGTCGATCTCAAATTCATGGATTTCCCTGGAATGTGGCAACATTTCAGTGTTCCGCTGCATGAGCTTGAAGAGGATTCTTTTGAAGCCGGCTTCGGGTTTGACGGTTCATCTATTCGTGGCTGGCAACCTATTCATGCTTCGGACATGTTGGTGGTTCCGGATCCGGCCACAGCCGTGATGGATCCTTTCATGCAGCATCCAACCCTTTCCCTGATCTGCAACATCGTGGATCCTGTAACAAAGGAACGCTACACGAGAGATCCACGAAATATTGCTCAAAAAGCGGAAGCGTACCTCAAGTACACCAAACTAGGAGACACCTCTTATTTTGGACCAGAGGCGGAATTTTTCATCTTCGATGACGTTCGGTACGGTTACAGTTCGAACGGGGGCTTCCATCATATAGATTCCATTGAAGGATGGTGGAATACCGGTCGCGAGGAGAATCCGAATTTGGGGTACAAACCCCGCCATAAGGAGGGCTATTTCCCGGTTTCTCCCACCGATTCACAGCAGGATATGCGAACCGAGATGGTCCTCATCCTGGAGAAACTCGGGATCAATATTGAGGCTCAGCATCATGAAGTAGCTACCGCAGGGCAGGGCGAAATAGACATGAGGTTCTCACCTTTGGTTAAGATGGGCGATCAACTCATGTGGTTCAAATATGTGCTTAAGAATGTCGCCAAGAAGTATTGTAAAACTGTGACATTCATGCCCAAGCCTCTATTCGAAGACAACGGTTCCGGAATGCACACGCACATCAGCATCTGGAAAGGTGAAACCAACATTTTTGCAGGGGATAAGTATGCAGGTTTTTCCCAAGTGGGTCTCTGGGCTATTGGTGGAATTCTGAAGCATGCGCCTGCTCTTTGCGGCATATGCAATCCCACAACAAATTCGTATAAACGATTGGTTCCGGGATTCGAGGCCCCTAATAAATTATGTTATTCATCAAGAAACCGGTCAGCCTGTTGCCGTATTCCGATGTACAGCGCCAGCCCCAAGGCGAAGCGGATCGAATACAGAACTCCTGACCCATCATGCAACGGTTATTTGGCGTTCAGCGCGATACTCATGGCAGCCCTGGATGGAATCGAAAACAAAATGGATCCGGGTGAACCGCTGGATAAGGATATCTATGCACTCGCGCCGGAAGAACTCGATCGCGTACCGGCCACTCCCGGCAGCCTGGAAGAGGCCCTCGCCGCGCTGGAAGCAGATTATGAGTTCCTGTTGAAGGGCGATGTCTTTACCCAGGACGTCATTGACAAATGGATTGAGTATAAGATCGAGGCGGAGCTTAACCCTATAAGGACGAGACCTCATCCGTATGAGTTTGCTCTGTATTTCGACTGCTAGGCCCACTTGAACCTCCGGAGAGACCAGACAACGGCCGCTTCGCGCGGGCTGCCGCCTGATAAGCGGTTCCACTCGGAGCGGCCTTGGACCATGAGCCAGAGAGGGCCATAAGTCGTTGAAACGTAAACATTTATTCCGACGGGGACGCTTGACCGAGGAAAGCAACCCCGTGTTCCGCGTGGGGTCTTCGCAGAGATCGCGGAACACGATTTGGACCCTGCTCCGCGTTCTATGCGTTCTCTGCAAGTGAGATGGCATTCTCCAATCTCCTCGGCCTCCCCGCGTAACTGAACTGATACCTTGAAACAGCCGCGCGAGCGTAGCTAATTTCGGGAAATTATCGCTCCCGTTCTCTTTCCAGCCGAAGAGGATGGGCAAGCCGCCTCAAGTTATCAAAAGCGTTTGGAGAGGCAAATGTTCTTCTTTAATGATACTGATGGAAAGGAGCGCTATGGGACGCTAATTGCATCCCTCGGCCTGGACCCCAAGAAGGTTACTCTGCAATATTTGAAAGCCTTAACAAAGGAGTTCGGGTGCGACTTCGAAAGAGGAGAATCACTGATTTGGGTCCAAGAGAGTGAAGAAAGAGCAGAGGAGATTTTTGAGATTCTGAGAAAAAGATACTTCCCGTTCATGGGATAAGGCAGAGCTGATTAACTTTTGTAGATGAGAGCCCTCATTGAAACTTAGGAGGAACCGACACCTGTTAGCCACATGCACAGAGATTGAGCCCCTTCGACCACCCCTCTTTGGGAGGATCTGACGAATGAACCGCCAGCGGTGGAGGAGCCTTAAACTTAATGACAATGGCGCAGTGAACCAAATGGATACAAGGGCAAGTCAACTCGAATCAAAGCTATTGCACGACATAAGCCGGATTATCGGTAAAGCCCTTGACTTAGATCAAACCCTGGAAATCATCCTTGAGATCCTTTCCGAACGTCTGTCGGTGAAAAAGGCCACGATCGCACTGAAAAACGGGGAAAAGAATACTCTCTCGATCAGGGCCTCTCACGGCTTGGGGCCCGAAAGAATAAGGAGAGGGGTCTGCCGTCTTGACGAAGGTGTGACCGGGCTCATATTCCGAACCGCAGAACCATTTGTGGTTCCGGACATAAGCAAGGAACCCTTGTCCCTCAATAAGCCCGGCTCCCGAAGAATCGAGCAAGGGCAACTATCCTTTGTCGGGGTCCCCATAGTGCTCAACGGCAAGGCTATAGGGGTCATGAGCATTGATCGCCTGTTCGACGAAGACGTGCCGTTTGAAGAGGACGTCAGATTTCTGACGCTCCTGTCTGCTATTGTCGCGCAGCTTGTCAGTTTGAATGGCCAAGTGAAGACCAGGGAACAAAATCTGATCAAGGCCAATTTTTCTCTGAAAACGGAACTTTCGGCCAAGAGCAGGAACTTCTTTGCTGTAGGAACCAGCCCGACGATGCTGGAGGTGCAACGGTTGATCAGGAAAGTAGCTCCGACCGAAGCTTGTGTTTTGCTCTTGGGGGAGTCGGGTACGGGAAAGACCCTAGTTGCTAAGATTATTCACGAATTAAGCAGCAGGGCGTGGTCTTCGTTCATAAAAGTCAACTGTACAGCGCTCCCTGGCAACCTCCTGGAATCTGAACTCTTTGGTTACGAAAAAGGCACTTTCCCGGGCGCTGTTGAATCCAAAGCCGGCCGAGTTGAAGAAGCCGATGGCGGGACCATCTTTCTGGGCGAGATAGGCGAACTGCCTATGCCGCTTCAGGTCAAGCTGTTAAGGTTTCTGCAGGACCGTGAGTTCGAGCCCTTGGGTAGCACCAAGACAGGAAAGGTGGACGTGAGGATTATAGCGGCTACCAACCGAGACCTCAGCGCGGCAGTCGCTGACGGCTCATTTCGGGAAGATCTGTACTACAGACTGCACGTGTTTCCTATCAGGGTGCCTCCACTTCGCGAGAGGAGAGAGGACATAATTCCGCTGGTCGGTTTTTTCTGCGACAAGATTAGCCACGAGTACGGTTCCAGCCTCCAATTCACGAACTCAGCTTTGGACGCATTCGTAAAATATTCCTGGCCGGGAAACGTGCGGGAGATGGAAAACCTTGTGGAACGATTGGCCATCGTGTTCGACCAAGGCACGATAGATCTCTTGCACCTATCGCCCTATCTCGTCAATGGCGTCAAGGACCTGGAGACACCGGACCGAAAGCTCTTGGATTCTCCCCGTAAATATTCCTGGCCGGGAAACGTGCGGGAGATGGAAAACTTCTTGGAACGATTGGCCACAATATTCGACCAAGGCACGATAGATCTCTCGCACCTATCGCCGCACCTCGCGCATGGTGTCAAAGACGTGGAGACACCAGACCGAAAGCTCCTGGATTCTCTCCGTGCAAGAGAAAGACAGGAGGTGCTGGACGCTCTGGAGCGAAACAATTGGATACAATCACAAGCGGCCCAGGAACTCGGTATAACCCTGAGGCAGATGGGCTACAGAGTGAAGAAGTTTGGTCTGGGAGGCTTCACTAGAAAAAAGAAAGCTGCCGGGTAGGGACGTTGCTGGATGCAGGCCCTACCAATGCTTGGTGCGGGGAAGCGCCTCCCTCCCCACCAGTAAGTGAATGCTTACACCAGTTTGCGATCCAACGTGGAACATAGGAACGAAGAATCACGGACCTGCGTAGGCAGGTCCGTGGCACCCCAAGACTCGTGAACATTGAGGTTCTGGGTGCCACTGACCTGGGAACCAGGTCAGTGCGGGCAGGAGATTTTAGAATCAAATCACTTCCTTGAAAGCGAACTGGTATTACACCTCATCGATCTTTTGTCTTGACCGGCCACCGGTGGGATCAATCACGATTGGACAGAGCTGACCGGAAAATATAATTTTTGCAGTCCGACCTCGCCCGGACAAAGAGTGCCTCACGTGGCAACGGCCGCGTATGAGTTCACACAAAAACATACCTATTGGTATGATCCTAACCTGCCGCTCGCTCAAGAAAGCAGACTCAATTTGCCGTATTTACACCCATTGCCTGCAATGTCGCCTCTGGCACGATTCTCGCAAGTTTAATCGACGAACACTTATATCCAAGACAAGATCGAAGCGACAACCCAAGAGGCAAGCCAGGCACGGGGCCCGATAGGGGACCCGGACTTACCTGACCTCGGCGCTCTTATGTGACAAAAATGTAACATGATTTCAATCTGATGGGTCATTTTTTTTGTTGACATACTCGGATCAAATAGAATAGGCTCAGTCATTATCCATCCAATCAGCGAGTCGGCGGAGCGATAACGAGAAACGGCCAATGCTTTTGCGACCCCGGCTTTGCTCGCTGGGGGGTCCTAAATATATTTGTCGTTTTGAGTGCAATAGGAGGTTCGGTTCTATGAGAAGGATGAAGTTGGCTTTTGTCATATTAATGTGTCTGGCGTTCGTTCCGGTCCTGACCTCTCCCTCGTTTGGATGGGAGCTCAAATTGACCGGGTCATTGAACTGGTATTATGAATATTACAATCAAATGGGCTCCAGAGGTTTCTTCGGGGCTTACAATGTTGATAACGGGGCGGGCACAACAACCGGCAATCTTAATTATTGGTGGGAGGGTCCGCATTTAGCCCAAAATCTGGCGACAGGGGCATCGGCCGGCGGCGCTTATTTCTATGTACTAATGGATCCGGTGCTCACTATTAATCCGGCTATAAACCTGAGAGGCAGATATCGTTTAGGGCAGTGGAATAATCCTAATACGGGTTACTACAATACATGGGACGCGCCGGGCACATTTAACGGATTCAGTGAAGGCCAGTGGACCTTATTCTGGGCCACGGTTTCGCTTCCCTGGGGTACGCTGGGCGTGGGAAAAAGGCCCTGGATATTTGGGAACGGCTTGCAGTACGACGGGACCGACGGGCTGACGACTGAATCGGTTGTTTTATCGGCTCCGTATGGCCCCTTGGACATCGGCATAGGATTCTATCCCCACCGACCGGTCCATACAACAGGAGGGCCCCCCTTCGGCTTTGACTTGGGCTTCTTCATTGACCCATATGATCTTGTGATCCCGGGATATTTCAATATTGGCGACAAAAGCGGCTCGCATAACGTGGATACGCTCGGCTTTGTGGTCTATAATAACGGGCCTCTGCAAGCTGGAATCTTGGGGGCATTTGGGAACTATCACATAGGTCCGGAAGCCCCTTTAGGGCCCGCTGGAGTGGCAGCGCAAGATTCCTGGTACACCCACGGAAGCGTTTTCACGAAGTATAACAACGGGAGGTATTTCTTTAACGCGGAAGCTGCGTGGCTCTATTGGGCTGATAGATACTCAGATCCCACATTCGCGGTGACTCCGCCAAATCCCAGATATACGGAACAGTGGAGATTCATGACCGAAACTGGCGTCATGTGTGGTCCTTCGAAGCTCAGCTTTCTTTGGGCATGGTCCCCAGGTCCGGATAGGAGGGCAGGCCTTCAGATCGGAAAACAATCAGCGGCATTCGTCTGGCATCCGACATTTGACAGGTTCTTGGGGAACTACGACATGTTCCGTCCGTACAGCTATTTGTTGAGTTATATCTATGGTTCGGGATTCAATGCTTATGACCTATCGAACGACGGCTATATGAGAGATTCCTGGGTGCTCGCTGCACGGTTGGATTACGCGGTAGCGGCCAACCTCAACCTTTTCGGCACATTTATGTGGGCTGAGCGGACCTCGAACGGCTATGGTTGGGCATGTATCGCCCCTAATGATCCGTTGAGGCCGCCCCAGTTTGCGCCCCTGCCGGCTTTTCTGCCGCCCGTGCCGCCTTTTCAGCCAGCCGCAGCTAACGATGGTAACGTTGTATTTGCCGTAAGTGGGGCCGCGGGTTCGCCGAATATTCCTGACAGGGCACTTGGATGGGAAGTCGATGCCGGTTTCGACTGGAAGCTGCTGGAAGGTGTTACAACGAATTTTACAATCGCATACTGGGCGCCGGGCAAATGGTTCAGTTATGCGTGCATAGATCGTTCGATCCTTTCGTGGAATGTCCCAACGCCCGCAAATTTCTTCGGCACTCTTCCCGACAAAGTCATCAACCCTATTGTGGGAGGTCAAGTTAACATGGTTTTTTCCTTCTAGTCCTTTTCGAGCCTTGTAGTTGGAAAAAGACTGGCGACCTCGTTCCGGGAAACAAACTTCACAATTTTCCGATCTGCGATTCCTTAACCGCCTAATCAGGGGGACGCTTCATGAAGCGTCCCTTGAACTGCCGGTTCGCGCTATGGACGACACATCATTGATAAGGAGCAACTAAGATGAGACGCTTAATCGTTGCAATTTGCATTTTGACGTTAACTATCTGCATCGCATACGTGCCGATGGTCTGTTCAATTCAAAAAAGATTTTCAGGTATGAATGCAGGAACGTTATTGTTGGCCGCGGAAAATGAAGCTGACAAGGGCAGCGGTGGCGACGGCGACAAAAAGGACGAGGTTCCGGGAATCGATCGCATAGCGGCTTCTGTCTGCTACGGGTAGCAAACGCCGCCTCCGACGATCATGCAAAGGTGTTAGAAACAAAATGACATGTGTGTGAATGCCGACTTCTCCGGCAGTCATAACTGAGGAATTTCTTCTTCTCCCTGAATTTGGTTGACCGGCAAGGCATGGCCAAATTATACTTTGATGTGGGCCAATTCGAGATATTCTCAGAGGCCGACAAATGCCATAAATTCATTGGGATGAACGGCATGCGGGCTCGTCTTGGCTGAGGGAACGCTATGAAAACACAATCGGTCATATTGGCGCTTGTTCTGGTAGTGGGAGTTCTCGTTGTTTTTGCGGAGGCCGATAAACCTGAGGACACGGTCAACCTGGTTAATAAGGCGGTAGCCGCGTTTAAGGAGCAGGGGCCGGACGCTGCCCTGAAAGCTATCAACGACGAGAAGGGGCCTTTTATCAAAGGGGAAATTTATGTCTTCGCAGTGACCATGGACAATGTCCTGGTAGGGCATCCATATGACCCTTCCTCGAGAAGGATCAACATGAGCAACATGAAAGACAACAGCGGCTTTCCGGTCTTCCAGAAATTCAAGGAGGTCGTTGAAAAAGACGGGGAAGGATGGGTTGAGTATATGTGGGGTAAACCGGGATCAGACAAACCTTCCCGCAAAAGGTCCTTTGTCAAAAAGGTCCCTGACGAAAATATTTACCTGGGCGCGGGCTATTACGTTGATTGACACATGTGCGTAAGGCCCTATTGAGCACTTGTACGCATTTGTCGAAACTCTGTGAAGGTCCGCAACGCCGGGCCCGACGATTGCCCTGTAACGACCCGCTGCCGTGCCGGACAAATTACATTGTGAGGGCGAATTGGTATAAGCGATTACCAAGTCGGCTCAATCACCAAGTTTGGCTGGATAAAGGTTTTGTGCCTGAAGTCTCGGGCTTTGCCGTCTCAATAGAAGTTCATTGCACTGGGTGCAGGAGAAGATCCCGCGTATAACGCTGGAAACATTTCCTCCTGCATTCCTGCCCCTCCCCTTTAAGCTGCGGCGCCGCGTTTGCCTTTTTCAAGCCTACGCCGCTCTTCATCACGTATTTCGCGCCGAAGAAGCTTGCCCACCTTGGATTTCGGGAGCATGTCCCGGAATTCTATATAGGCCGGAACCTTATAAGAGGCGAGGCGTTCCGAGCAGAATTTGATAAGCTCCACTGCTCCAACACCCTTGGCGTCCTCTTTGATAACTACTATCGCCTTGACTCTTTCCCCTACTTTGGGGTCCGGCACACCCACAACGCATGCGCCGACGACCACGGGATGATCTTGCAGCACCGCTTCAACCTCGGAGGCGGACACCCGATAACCTTTATGCTTCAAAATATCCGCTGAGCGTTCCACGTAGACTATCTGGTCGCCTTCGG
The DNA here is from genome assembly GCA_052144015.1 of Desulfomonilaceae bacterium. Taxonomy (GTDB): domain Bacteria; phylum Desulfobacterota; class Desulfomonilia; order Desulfomonilales; family Desulfomonilaceae; genus DATJPW01. The sequence goes on along the minus strand of JBKQRG010000474.1, from coordinate 47,445 downwards.
CCGCCTTCACGAAGTCTCCGGTGCGGTAATAGGTTTCGCCGTTTACTTGTATGAAAGACAATCTAGTCTCATCCGGTTTGTTAATGTACTCTTTTACCGTGTGCTCCGAACTGACTAGCAGCTCTCCGGATTCGCCAAATGGGACCGGCTCCAGTGTATCCGGATCGATAACTTTGGTTCGCCGCGATGACAATGGCACACCGATAGACATGGGCTGAGGCTCCCCGGCGTCAAGTCGGCTATAGCTCACATGCCCGGCTTCAGTCGAGCCGTAGACCTGGTAAATCGGCACGTTAGTCCTGGCTTTCCATCTTGAAAGCACTTCCCGGGGCAGAACATCGCCGCCGCAGTAGCAGTAGCGCAATGAACTGATATCATAAAACTCTTGTCGGTCATTTTCCAGAATCATGCGATAAAGCGCAGGCACTCCCAGCATGATACGGACCTTGTATCTCTGAATCGCCGCCAGTATAGCGTCAACCTGCGGAATAGGCATCAATACGGTAAGATTCCCGAGATTGAGTCCCACGGCCATGAAGAGCCCCAGAGCCATTATGTGAAACAAAGGATTAATCGCTATATAAACATCTTCACCATGTTTGACATATCCGCCGAAAACCTCGTCGCTGACGTCATTAACGTACGAGACCATGCCCCAATGATTACCAGGCACCCCTTTCGGAAACCCGGTCGTGCCGCCTGTATACAGAATATACGACAGGTCCTTTATGGGATCTATGTCGACTTTAGGTGGAGATGGATCCGATCTAAGCACGCTTCGAAAGCTTATTGTCTCTGCCCCGCCCCTGACTTTTCCGTGAGGCACTTTATCGAAAAGAAATGCGATTGCTCGTTTAGGCAACGAGACCATGTCTAGTATATTAGTTACTATTATGTGCTCAAGCCCACTTTCGGCGAATATCTCTTGAACGTAGCCGTAATTGGTATCGTGACAGATGACAGCTTTAACCCCGGAATCTTTTATCATATAATCGATTTCATGGGACGTATAGATCGGCGAAACCAAAACCGCCACAGCCCCAATCTTCTGACAGGCGAGGAAAGCGACTACCAATTGTACGGAATTACTTAAATAGAGAAGGACCCGATCGCCTTTCTTTATACCCAGCCCCGCCAAGCCGGTTGCGAATCGATAAATAATTCGCTTGAGTCCCTCGTAAGTGAATTCCTCACCCAGGAACGATATGGCGATGTTGGTCGGATGTTTTTCGCAAGCCTGGTCAAAACGGCTGAATGTATATTCGTGTTCCATGGGTCATCTCTCCTTCAGGTGCCGAAATAGGCGGATTTCACGTCAGGGTTGTCCATCAGCTCTTTATTGGTGCCCTCAACCACGGAAGCCCCGTTTTCCAAGATATACCCATGATCGATGATCGGCATAATTGGTCGGGCATATTGTTCGGATACTATTATTGACGTGCCTCGTTGATCGCGAATTTCTTTTATCGATTTGGCTAATAAATATTGAATAGCAGGACTCAATCCAAGAAGAGGTTCGTCCAAAAGAAGCAGTTTAGGTTGAGCCATCAAAGCCCTTCCAATGGCCAACATCTGCTGCTCACCCCCGCTCAGGAATCCCCCCAATCGTTTAGTCAGTCTTCGAAGTGCAGGAAAAATCGTAAGAACATAATCCAAAGTTTCCGAAGCTTGCTTCGCGGTGGCCAGATAACCGCCGATTTTCAGATTTTCCAGCACAGTGCTCTCGGGAAATATTCGACGTCGTTCCGGACACAAAATGATGCCTTGCCTAGCTCTAACAGAAGGCTTAGCGCTCATAATGTCACGGCCGTTGTAGAATATCTCGCCTCGAATTGTTATCCGCTCACCACCGGCCATGTCCTCTTTTTTCTGAATATCCTCCATAATGCCTGAAAGTGTATACATCAGGGTAGATTTGCCGGCGCTGTTAGCCCCGAAGACTCCGATGATCTGATTAGCGCCGCAAGACATACTCACATTATTCAGAGCCAGCATATTTTCATAGAAGACCATAAGGCCTTTGGCGTTAAACATAAGTGAACACCTCCTCTGACCCGAAGTAGGCCTCTTTTACTTCCTTGTATTCCATAACCTCTTCGGGAGTGCCCTCGGCTATTTTGCAGCCGAAATTGAGCACCATTACTCTCCGGGCAATTCGAAATAGCTCGCGGAGCCTGTGTTCCACCATGATCAGTGTAATCCCCTCCATTTGCAGCTTTTCCATCAACGGAACCATGCTTGCCATCTCACTCATGCTGAGACCTGAAAAAACCTCATCGCATAAAATTACCTCTGGCCGCAAAGCCAGGCACCGGGCAAGCTCCAGACGCTTTAGATAGCCGGTAGGCAGCGTAGACGCGATTTTGTAAGGTACATAGGAGTCCCGTTCAAAGCCTATTTCTTCCAAGATATCTACGGCGACAGTGTCCCGACTCCCCATTCGGCCCCCTCCCCTCCAGCCGCCTGTCCGTCTTGCGCGAGGAGAGAAGAGTGGCGGAATAAGGTTCTTGAAAGCAGGGAGACTGAAATAGGGGCGCATGACCTGGAACGTTCTTGTCAAACCTTCATCCGCGATTTTATGCGCTTCCCAATTGGTTATGTCTTGACCCTTGAAGATAACCTTCCCTCTGTCGGCTCGAATGAACCCTGTGATGGCATTCACTAGAGTTGTTTTTCCGGACCCATTCGGACCGATTATGCCCACTACCTCGCCCGGGTATACTTTGAGATCCACTTCCGTAAGAGCCATTACCCCGCCGAATGTCTTGCTCACTCGATCGACAACCAGCAGCGGCTCTCTGCTCGTGCTTTCTCCGGAATTAGAAGACATAGTTCCTCACTTGCCTTACGGTCTATATTTGAACCCATCTTTCGAACTGCTGATATTTTCTGGTACCGTAATTCATGATCCCCTCACTCTTGTAAACCACAAACGCAGTGAGGATAATGGCGTACACAGCAATGCGCAGGGTGCCGAAATCCCTCAGAAGCTCGGATATAGGCACGAGAATAAGACAACCCAGCACCGGACCTATAAGAGTGCCACCGCCGCCAACAACCGTTGCGGCAATCGGAATAATGGAAAAGTCCAGCGCAAATTGAGAAAGCCCGGCCCACATGTAAATGTGTGACAGACAAGCCCCGGCCAGACATCCTAGAGCAGAAGCAATGTACACACCCATAGCTTTGTAAACATTGATGTTTATTCCTGAAGCTCTAATCGCCTGATCGTTGTCTTTAACGCCCCGGAATACCAGACCTATGTCTTCTCTGACCATTCGTCGAAGCGCGAATACAAAGATCAGCACGCTAAAAATCAGGAGACACCTCTCGGTCCAAGCGCTGGCAAATCCATCCACACCTATAATCCCGTCTGTGCCTCCGAAAATGTCCAGCGCCTCTATCAGACGCATTGCTAATAGAGGATACATAAGACTGACAATGGCAAAATAGACTCCTCTGAGGGGCAAGCACGGCAGAAAGAGCACGGTGCAGATCGCTCCCCCCAGGATTGTGGCGAGAGGAATGGTAAGTATTGGAGCCAACCCAAGCTTGGTGTTGAGAAGCGCCGCGGTATAAGCGCCCACTCCGATGTAGAACCCGCCTCCCAGTGAAACCAGCCCCACATAATTTGCCAGAAAATCGAAGCCTATAGCCAGGAGCGCGTAAATACAAATTATCGAGATTACTCTCTGCCAATACGGAAAGTGGGATAATAGGAATGGTAGAGCCAGTAGGCCGAAAATGAATACGATCCGAGGGCCCAATAAATATGTCATCTCGGCCCAAGATGAGATAGCGTAAACTCCATCGGTACGGACCTTAATTCCACGATCCAGCCTCTCTTTTCGCCTCTCTTTCGTCTCATCGGCCATATTTAAACCCTCTCCTCAAGTTCCTTTTGCTGGCCGAACAGCCCGCTAGGCCGCAAAATCAAGGTGATAATGATGGCGACTAATGCCACGACTACCTGGTAATGAGTGCCTAGGTACACCACTGTAAGGATCTGGGCAAACCCGATGAGAAACGCCGCAAGAATGGCACCCGTCCAACTGCCCAGTCCTCCGACGATGCAGACTGCCACGGCCATGATCAGGACGTTATAACCGGCCTCTATCACGATGTTCCCCAAAGGCAGAAGGACCAACCCGGCGATACCAGCCAGTACAGACCCTAACGCCATAGCCACCACGGCCATGAAATCCGAGTCAATCCCTAGGGTCAAAGCCGCGCGCTCGTCCTGGGCCATGCCTTTTAATGCCAGGCCAAGCCTGGTTTTGCTGACAAATAGCCAGAGCGAAGCGAAGAGGGCCGCCCCAATTCCGACCACCAGTAGTCTCTGGAAATCTATGGAGACGCCGAACAGTTCCATATTTCCTTCTACAAAAGGCGGTAACGTGAACGTCGCGCCTTTCAACCCTCCCCAGCGAAGACCCTCAAGAATGGCCAGACCCACCGCGTATGAAGCGATTATCTCGCTAATGGCCATGCCTCGAACTCGAACAAGTATGAACTGATACATTGCCGCGCCGATCAGGCCGGTAAATGCGAGTGACATCGCAATAGATACCAAGTAGGGGAGACCAACACGATTCAACAGCAGCCATGCGACGTAACCTGTAAGGACGTACAATGCGCCATGAGCGAAATTGGGGAGACGGCTCACACCATAAACCAGCGTGAAGCCAAGGGCCATGAGTGCCAGGGTAACGCTGTTAACTACACCATAAATGATAATGTCCATGAAATAGCCTCTCCGTTAGAGAGCAGAAATGATCCTACTCCTTTGCCGAAACAAAAATCACTTTTGAAGATGCGCTGGAGGGATCGCATTATGCTAACGCTCCAGCGCGGCCATGACCTGAAACACGGCAAAGGTTATTTCTTCATCCAGGGAGGTAGCAGGATGTCACCCGTAGCGACTTTCGGGGGAAAAACCACAACCCGCTTTTCCGCCTGCCACTGAAAGATCGTGCCTACTGCTCCTTCTTTAGGATCAAGGCTCGGTATGACCTGATTGCTCTTGGGATCAAAGCGGATGCGGCCGTAAACGCCCTCCATGTCAGTTGCTCTCAGAGCATCGACAACTTTGTCTGAATCCAGTGTGCCCGCTCGCTCTATCGCATCTTTCAAAGTATAAACGGCCTGGTAACTTGAAGACGTTCCGTACCCTTCAGGCTCCAGTCCGTACTTCTTCTTGTAAGCATCGACAAATTTCATCGTCAGTGGTGTGGCGTTGCAAGGAGCATTGCCTGCATTCACCACATTGGCAAGACAGTACTCCCCTTTGGCATCGGTTGCCTTCCAGAAACCTGGTTGCTCCGCGGCGGCAATAATCGTGCCGAAAGGTAGCGCAGGCACCTTCATGTCATACCACTGTTTGAGGAGAATGGCCGATTCAGGCATATCCATCCAAATAATAATCACTTCAGCCTTCTGCTTCTTGGCTTCCAATAATCCCATCGAGAAGTCTGTTGTCCCCGTCGGATAAACTATCGGATCACCCAACACGGTCCAACCCTTCGTGGCCATTACCTTGGAAAGTATATCTCCGCCGGCCCGTGCATGAGCCACGTCCTGAATGAAGATCATGAGCCTGTTGAGGCTGAACTTCTTGCCGATATGTTCCAGACACGGGACCAGTTCTCCCATGACCATCCACTTGGACTCACCCGAAATTCGGAAACAGTACTTGAATTTGTCCCCCGCAGTCTGCGCAACCGTCTCGTTATACTTGGGAGTGAGCGAACCCGTGGTCAATATTGAAATCTTCTTGTACTTGGCAAGAAGAGGCATGGCCGCCAGGGCTGCTTCTGAGCGCACTGGGCCGCCTACAATGAAATCCGCCTTTCTTTCCAGGATGAGTTTTTCCAGTGCAAGGAGCGCATCGCTGGTGGGAACACCCGGTTCAAGATCACGGGTATCAATCACCTCCACCTGAAACGGACGCTTTTGATCACCGACTTTGACTCCGCCTGCGGCGTTAATTTCTTCCGCAGCTAATTTTATTCCTCGTTCGGCATCCCACCCGTAAAGAAACGCCGTGGCCAAGGGCGCTCCTATGACAATTGGCTTTTGTGCCAGTGCCGCACCAGGGGAGAGGGCCCACATAGCCAGAAACGTCACAATCGCAAATACGATTGCCGCCTTTCGTTTCATATCATTACTCCTTTTGATGGATATCATCGCCCATTCCGAAACAAACGGAATTCCTGGGCGCAAATTTGGATGCTGAGTCAATTTGGCCGGCGGACCTGGTTTGAACCGCCCAGCTACAAAAACACTGCAGTTGACAGGGTCTTTCTAGAATTAGTGGCAACTATTACGGCTTGGCTCGTCCGATTGCCTGACAGAAATCCCAAGCTCCTTGATTCTGCGGCGCAACTGCCCTATGGATATGTCCAAAATCCTGCTTGCTTGAACGATGTCTCCCTGGGCGGAGCGAAGTACCAGAACAATGTGCTCCTTTTGAATTTCTTTGAGAGACCGGGTCTCGTCCATTTCGAGGCTCTCCGTCTCATTTTTCCCTCGACGCAAGCCATATAGCCGGCGGAGGGGTTACCATTTACATTTCTTTCTAAAGTGCTGTTAAGGAGTTAAGAACGGAGTTGTTTACACCACGAGTCGATTCCTGATATCCCGATCCGGAATCGACACTCGACGCATAATGGACTAGTTTAAAGCATCATCTCGATTTACCCCACACATCGTAAAATGAGTAAGCATTTCTTGTGCCAAGACCGGTGCAAAAATATAACTGCATAGACATCTGAACTTAGGAGATAAAATGGGCATGCTTCGCCCAAGAAAGATAATAATGGCCTCGATGTGGAAAGGCATTTTCCAGTACCGGAAAAAAATCATCAACTCCTCTGACTGAGTGCTTTTCAAATGGATCACTTGGGGACCCACTCTCCTTTCATCTCTGAATATGGTGGCATTGCCATGAATGCTGCAGAAGTCCAAGTCCAAAACTGGTTGACGGCAGGATACGTTTTTAGAATTACATTTTGCCACTGCCCATCTCTCATTTCAACTTTGCGGATATAATAGTTCTGGATGGGTGCTCCGTATTCATCAAACTTTATGGGGCCGCGAGGAGCTTTCAGTTCCAGGGATCGCATGGCCTGCACGAATTCCCTGCCTCTGATTTGTCCATCGGTCTTCTTCAATGCCTCGGCTATGACCATCCCTGTGACATATCCCTGTTCCGAGTATAGTGTCGGTGGGTGCCCGTACTTTTGTGTGTAAGCTGTCTTAAACTGAATATTCTCAGGGTTATCTAGGAGTAGAGACCAATGAGATTCGGTGACAATGCCTTCAGCGGCCTTCCCTTCTTTGGATAGCACATTTTCATCCACCAGAAAGCCCTTGCCAATAAGAGCGACCTTCCCTCTCAGTGGAGATTCCGAATATTGTTGAATAAATCGAAGGGCGTCTCCACCGGCAAAAAACACCATGATCACATCTGCCTTCGGATCGACCTGGGTAAGAAACGGCCTGAAATCCTGAGTTCCGAGATTCGGCCAAATCTCCTGAACAATTTTCCCCCCCATTTTCGCGAACGTCCTGCATATGCCCCCAACCTGCTCGTAGCCGGCAGGGTTGGAAGCTCCCATCGCCACCGCTTTGCGAAAACCTTGCTCGTACGCCCACACGCCGAGGGGATGCGAACCACCACTACTGCTAAACGACGTACGAACAATGAGAGGGCTGGCCCTTCGTTGCGTCAGATCGTCTGCTCCTGCGTTGGATATTACGAAAGGTATTTCCCTCTGGGTTATGTGAGTGGCCACAGAATACGCCACTCGTGAATCGACTACACCGGCGACAATATCGACTTTGTCCTTTTCTATCAGCTTGTGGGCCGTCTCCTGAGTCAGCGTGACCACGCTACTACCAATGTTTTCTATGATTACTTCAATGTCACGACCGCCTGCTTTACGCCCGATCTGCTCCATATAGAGGTCCAGACCATCTCTTAAATCTTGTCCAAGTGCAGCATAAACTCCGGATAAGGAGAGCAAATAGCCTATCTTAACGGGCTCTGCAGCCCAACTCGCTACAGAGAAGCAGCCCAACGAAAGTAGCGCAGCGGCCAACGCCAGATAAGTCATTTTGACCCAAAATGATTTGACCATTTAGCTCTCCTTTTCTGTCTTATTTGGATTTATTGAGTTGGGCTAAGCCCTAGGATCGCCGGATTACAGCCTCTCACGTCCGATTTTGCCCGCGACACCGACATATTGATCACACGCCTACCGCTTTTATTATACAAGAAGCTGAATTGTGAGTCCGGCGAACTACTTTCCCTCCTTGAGTCGTTTCTCATAATTGGTCCGCACTTCACGGAGTTCGTCATTGGTCCTGCCAATCTGTTCACCCTGAATTGATTGGATGTTTTTGAGAATCGCGAAACCGTATTTCTCGTTAAATGCCGTCTCTCCCCATACAACATCCTCAACCACCTGATGGTCTTCTTTGCGAATTATTTTCCAGCCTTCAGGCGTTTCCCAAGCCAATGGTTCTCGCTCGACCGCCTTGACAATTTTGTCCGCGTCTACGGATTTGGCTCGCTCGATGGCTGCTTTAAGAAAATAAACGCCGGCATAGGTTTCTTCCGCCATATAATCCGGGTATTCTTTATATTTTTCGAAGTAGGCTTTCACAAATTTCCGGTTGGTATCGGAATCCGGCGTGGTGAAGAAATACCGACTGGCCATCAATATTCCTTCGGGTGTGTCCTTACCCAATGGAACGACCGTTTCCAGAGCGGCTCCAACAGGAAACGCAAATTTGATTGTTTCAAAAAGCTTATGAGGCAGTGCCTGTCTTATAAATCTTACTGCATCGTCCCCCCATAAAGGGCACCAAACCGCGTCAGGTTTCATTTCGACGACCTTCTGGATGAATGACGCATAATCAGGTTCCATAAGTTTGGGAAAGACCTCTCCTATAAATTCGGCATCCGGCTTCAGTTCCTTCAGTTTTGTTTTAAAGATTGCCCAGGAGGTGTGCCCGTAGTTGTAATCCGGACCTACACACATCCATCGCTTGTGCGGCATTGAAGCTACGACATAGGCTCCCGCTCTGGAATGCATCATGGCATTGCTAAGAATACCGAACACATAAGGATGAAATAACGGGCCTGTAAGTTCCGGGCCCGCTGCCTGAGTGACTACCAGTATCTTCTTGTGTTTTCGAGCAAAATCGGAAAACGCCGGCGCTAGACCGCTGGAGGTAGGACCCATCAGAAAATCAACTTTGTCCTCCTTTACAAATTTTTCGGCATTTTTTGCCAAGATGTCCGGTTTGAGCTGAGTATCCGCAAAAACGGCTTCAAGCTTTCGTCCCATAATACCGCCGCCGGAATTAATTTCTTCCATGGCCATTTTGATAGCACGTTCGGCATTTTGCCCGTAGCCGCCTAGCTTGCCGGACATTATGAATTGAACGCCTATCTTGATCGGTTGGTCCTGAGCCCAAGTGGGCACAGTCGTCCAAAATAAGCATGCCATCGCCCACAGTATTCCCAACGTTTTCATGCCAAACCCCCTTTAGATATTTATTTCACGGCGGAACGCCTGTTCACCACGTGAACTATCGCCCATTCTTTCGTCAGAAACTCGTCGATTGGAATATAATGGATTTGTGTCTGTGGCGGTGCAGCCGATTAATAACTTGGTCCTCGACCACATCGCACGACTCTCTTCAGAACAATCATGCCTGGTTAAAGAAGTTATTATGACCGATTATTTCTCGCCTATTTAGCGATGTGGCCACGTCTCTTCATAGATGTGCTGACGCAGCCGACATCGAGATCTTGGGACCAAGATACCCGCGTCGGCCAAGAATTGAATTACCAACACGAGCATACCGTCTCAGTCGTTTATCTCGATAGCCTGATTTGCGAGGTGCTTTACAGACCGTCCACTTAACGGGCTTGTCGCATTGAATGGGAAGCATTATTTGTGCCAAGACCGGGAAGATTCCGAGGGTGAAATTCTCCAGAAAAAATGAAGTGATGAAGGAAAAGGTTGGATAACTGCGGGATTTGATGGAAAGTCTCTTTCCACTTTGGGAATAAATTTTGCCAGCCACATGCCTTTTCCTCGCGTGAGACTCAAAAACCATACCGTTTAAGGCGCTGTCGTAGAGTGGGCCTGGAAATTCCTAACTTCTTCGCTGCTGCGGACAGGTTTCCACCCGCTAGCGTGAAGATTTTGAGTATGTGTTCCTTTTCTACAGCGTCCAGGGTACAGAAATCAGACCTGTCTTGCGATTCGGCCTGGTGGTCAGCAAAAGCAGCGTCTACTGTGTCTCTGAGTAGGATGGTTCCTCCCGATTGCAGCACTGCGCGAGTCAATAAGTTTTTCAATTCCCGGACATTGCCGGGCCAGGAATGTTCTTTGAGCCGTTCCATAGCCCTTTTTTCGACTCTACTTACTTTTGTGTGCAACTCGAAATTGATTTCGGCTATGAAGAACTGCACCAACTCCGGTAGATCATCGATGCGTTCACGTAAAGGTGGGACGTGCAGTGTGATGACCTTGAGCCGGAAGAAAAGGTCATGGCGAAAGCGCCCCTGCCTTGCCAATTCATCCAAACCCCGGTTGGTTGCGGCGATGACACGAGCTTGGGATCGGTGTGACTGCGTTGCTCCGACAGGTGTGAATTCACGACATTCGAGAAAACGCAGCAGTTTCGACTGCAATGGGAACGGAAGGTCTCCAACTTCGTCGAGAAATATAGTACCCTCTCCAGCGAGCTCCAACCTACCTTTCTTAGCTTCAACCGCTCCAGTAAAAGCGCCACGCTCATGACCAAAAAGTTCCGATTCCAGCAAACTCTCCACTAGGGTGGTGCAATCAACAGTGACAAAGGGCTGCTCGCTCTCCGACGAGGATTCGTGTATTACCCTGGCGATCAGCTCTTTGCCGGTACCGGTCTCCCCCTCAATTAGGATGGAGGCACGATTGCGTGACAGTAGCCCTATTGTCTTGAATACGGTCCGCATCGCCGGGGTGCGGCCCACAATGCGCCGACGCAGCAATTCTTCACGGTTCTCACTCCCTAGAAGAGGTGTGACACGCGAAGCCTCAGCAATCTGCATGCTACGCTGAACAGCATTATCCAACTCGTCAACGTCGAGAGGCTTGTGAATGTAATCATAGGCTCCGTTACGCATCGCCTCGATCGTCGTTTCCATATCGTGGTACGCGGTGATCATTATCACCTTCACGTCGGAATTCAGTCCCGTAATCTGCTTCAGCACCTCTAACCCCGAAGTATCGGGCAATCTGATGTCCAGAATGATCACTTGCGGTTGGTACTTGAGCCAAGCCTCCATGCCCTCAGCGCCGGTTCCAGCAGTGTCGACCGATAGACCTTTCTCTTTGAGGAACATCTCGACAGACTCCCTGATGGAAGCCTCATCGTCTATGATCAAAACTTTGGTCTGAAGATTCATGCGAAGGGAACCTCATTACAAATGTTGCTCCTCTTCCTTTACGGCTGCGCACGTCCACCTGTCCTGAATGTGCCTCCGCAATGCGCTTAACATTGCTCAGGCCGAGACCAGTCCCGTGCGCCTTGCTCGTGTAGAAGGGGGTGAAAAGATGAGGAAGCAGTTTCGAATCAATTCCGGGCCCGGTGTCACGTACTCCGAGCTCCAACAATTGGCGGTTCTCATCCAGCTTGACTTTGGTCCACAGCGTAATCACCCCACCAGTGGAGGTTGCGTCGATTGCGTTGAGCAGCAGGTTAATCACCGCTTGCTCCACCCTTCCTGCGTCCAATCGGCAGAGCGGTAATCTGCGAGGATGTCGCTGAACAATCTTGAGTCCTTTTTCCCCTGCCTTCGGTTCCATTAGATCGACACAGCCTCGAGCCAACTCGGAGAGGTCCACCGGCCGAAGTTTGATGGTGAGAGGCCGGGCAGTATCAAGGAGCTGACGCAGAATACTCTCCAATCTAGAAACTTCATGTACGGTTATTTCCATTCGTCTTCGGTCAAAACCGTCCAGCTCAAGTTTTCTATTCAGAATCTGCAGGTTCAGCATGATGGAAGATAAGGGGTTCCTAATTTCATGGGATAGCGATGCGGTGAGGCGGCCAACATAGGCCATGCGCTCATGCTCTCTGACTTTGGACTCCATGGCAACCCGTTCACTGATATCCCTACATATCCCTAAGATGACGGGGCCATGGCCCAAATCAACAACTCGGGCTTTGATCTCGGTCGCGGCTTTATCCCGTGGGCAACCAAGACGCACATATTCGAGCGGACCATCCATTGGACGACTTGCCAGAGTATCCTGATAGCGAAAGAGTACGCGGTCACGGCACTCAGGCGCCACGAATCGCAGAAAAGGACGGCCTAGCACTTCATTGAGGGTGGTCCCGTGCATCCGGGAAAATGCTTCATTCGCGAAGATGATCAGTTCATCCTGTATTACGAAGAATCCATCATTGATTTCTTCCACCAATGTCTTATAGCGTCGTTCACTTGCAGCCAATTGTTCCGTCCGCAACGTTACCGTTCTCTCCAGATTCTCCATGTGCTGCCGGATCGAATGCTCGTGCATGCGTTGAAAATGGTCTGAAAATCGATGGATTGTGAACGATAAGCAGGCATTCAGTGAATCTATGGATTGGGCCAATAGGTCCACACGCCCCTCCGCTTGCAACTGGCGAATCACAATAAATCTGAACAACTCAAAGGCCTTCTGCACGTCTGACAGTGCAAATCCCGATTCCAAGCGCAGTTGGGTAATGAAGTCAATAAAACGCTCCATTCTCCCCATTCTGCCGAAAGCCAGAACATCCCAGTTTGCCTCAAAGGCTCCCGTAACGGTCTCGAACAACTCCTCGCGGGGACGGCGCTGATAAGAAGGGCCAAGCACCGAAAGCCTATCCACCCACTCTTCTATAATTTGCTCTCGACACGAGTTGAGCCAGCCGAGGATCATTCGAGATTCCGGCTGGCCTGGTTTCGAGGAATTCAGAGACAGCCCTAAGTCCGATGCCGAATACGGAACATTCCCAGCCGTACCGGACCACATAGATGGCCTCCAACTGGATGGGAGAGGCGCAGAGCCCCTTGTTCAGAGATAGGTGTTGTTATTGGAGCCTGTTTCCCGAGTTTCCCGCAATGGCAGTAACGATGCGCCAATCATTCCAGGACCGAACGTCTGAAGCGGTAAATCGAGAACATTGTTGTGTCAACCCGTTAGCATCATGTATTTCCGGTTCTTGCGGTCAGAAAATCAACTTTGCCGATCCGTTCAAAAATAATGATTCTCTGACAAACGTTCATCCGAACGAGACTAACATCTTGAAAACAATTGAATAACCAGGTAGCAGATATGCTTCTCCGCTCCATCTTCCCCGGCACGCCACACTCTCACACGGGGGGCTTGAGAATGGTACACTTCCAGATTCGCGACCTCTATCAAATGAGCGGACAAGTGATCCTTTCTTGTCGTCACCGGTTTTCATATAAGTCGTACTAATGGGTAGGCCCTTTCAATAGGCATGAAAAAACATTGAAGCAACCCTGAGTATAGAAATCGAAGTGAGTGATGTCAAACGAATTTGCACGGACTCGCGCCCACTACGCTGCTACGGCGTCTAATATGGGTGCCAGTGAGCCGAAATGGCTCAGTATCAATTATGTGAAAGAACTACCGCTTTGTCTTCTTTAACACATGTTGAGCCGTTTAGGCGCATAATTGCATCATCCACTGTTCATCCGAACGGCCATCCCAAATTGCATCCCCTCAAAATAGTTACTTTTTTAACTGGCTAATTGGCCACACAAAGTTGGCATGAAACTTGATAGCCCAAACCATAAATCGAGACGCCCGACCTAAGGTCGGGACCGACCTCACCCGACTCAAAATTAGCTTATCAAGTTCATGCAATACGGCCGTATGTCCGGTGAAGATTTCCAATAAACACTAACTTATCGGAACAACGATTAAAATGTTTGGAGAATCCACGAAAATATTATTAATCGAGGATAACCCGGTTGACACGCTCTGTTTTCGGAAAATCCTTTCCGATAAAGAGCAGTTTTCAGCTGAACTGCAATGCGCAGATTGTCTAGCCTCAGCATGTGATCTGTTGCAAGCTGATCGGGGGTTTGACTTAATAGTTTTGGATTTGGGTCTGCGGGACAGTAACGCCGTGGAGACATTTAGAGAAATACATTCCCACGCCCCGAATGTTCCCGTCATAATTTTAACCGGCATGGATGATGCCGAAACCGCTATGCAGATTTTACGTGAAGGCGCTGAGGACTATTTGGTCAAAAGCGATCTCAGCTCGGCTCTACTGATACGATCGATGCGCCATGCAGTTGAACGGCATCGAACGCGGGCTGCGTTGAGAAAAAATGAGGAATCGCTCCGACAAACCCAACGATTTCTCACAAACGTTCTCGCAAGCATACAAGACGGAATCAGCATTCTGGATACTGACCTGAATATACTCCGTGTCAATCCGGCAGTTGAAGCAAATTTTGCAGACAGAATGCCTGTCGTCGGCAAGAAATGTTTTGAGGTGTTCCACAGTCGAACTAGCCCATGCACAGTGTGCCCTGCGAAGGAAACTTTGAAGACGGGTGCTCCGGCTGGTGCGATCATTCCGGTTAGCGGACCCAGCGGAGTAGCTTGGGTCGAGATCAATGCTTTTCCTTTGGTGGACGCAGAAACGGGTAAGATTGAAGGAGTGGTCGAACATGGCCGGGATGTCACCGAACGGAGGCAGGTAGAGGAGGCTCTTCGTGAAAGCGAGGAGCGCTACCGTACGCTTTTTGACCAGTCTAAAGACGGCGTATATATAACGACTAGAGACGGCAAGCTTTCGGAAGCAAATCAGGCTTATCTGAATCTTTTTTGCTTCAGCAGAGAAGAGGCTAGGGACTTGGATATTTTAAAAATCTATCCTGAGCCGGCCGCTGAAAATCGACAACGCTTTCGGGAAGCAATAGAGAAAACCGGGTCTGTAAAAGATTATGAATTTAAACTGAAGACCAACGACGGCCGACTGATCGACTGCCTGTCAACCTCAATAGTGAAAAAAGCCCCCGATGGAACTGTCATAGGGTATCAGGGTATTGTCAGAGACATTACAGAATTTAAGCGACTCCAACATCAGCTCATTCAAGCCCAAAAAATGGAAGGAATAGGCACCCTTGCCGGGGGCCTGTCGCATGATTTCAATAATATATTGACGATTGTTCAGGGTTATGCCGAGTTGCTGACTATGGATCTTGATCAAGAGGACCCGCGGCTAGGTGACCTCCTCAAAATAATCGAAGCCGCTAAAACCGGTTCGGAACTCGTTCGCGGCTTGCTTGCTTTTAGTAGAAAATCAGAGATTCAACAGGGACCGATGGACCTGAACAAACAGGTCGAACAGATTCGGCAATTTTTGTCCAGAACCATCCCTAAAATGATAAAGATCGATGTTATATCCGAAGCCAAGCCGGCCACCATAAATGCGGATCCGGCTCAGGTTGGGCAGGTCTTACTGAACTTGGCAATTAATGCCAAAGACGCGATGCCTGATGGAGGCGTCCTCACAATAAAGACCCGAAATGTCACTGCGGATGAGCAGTATTGCAGAATGTATCCGGGACTGAAACCGGGTGCTTATATTTTGCTGACCGTTTCAGACACGGGTTGCGGAATCGACAAAGGCACTTTAGAGCATGTCTTTGAGCCCTTTTTCACCACCAAGGAAATAGGGGCAGGAACCGGCCTTGGATTGGCGATGGTTTATGGAATTGTTAAGCAACACGGTGGAGATATTGTCTGCTGCAGCGATCCCGGCAGAGGCGCCACTTTTAATGTCTATTGGCCCGCTCTGGAGAAAAACGAAACGGGAGTCGCTGTTACGACTTTAAAGGATCTAGCGATAGGCGGAAACGAGACCATCCTGCTGGTGGATGACGAAGCACCCATACGGAGCCTCGGGATTAGACTGCTTGGCAAAGGAGGTTACACGGTCCTCACTGCTCCCGATGGGCAGGCCGCTTTAGAGATGTACGAGCGCCACGGATCGGAGATTTCTCTTGTCATTCTCGATCTTCTAATGCCCGAAATGGGAGGAAAGCAATGCCTAGAAAAGCTTCTCAAAATAGATCCGAAATTAAAGGTGATTATCGCCACCGGATACTCTGCAGACCAGATGAAGGAAATAGCTTCTGGAAATGGAGCCAGAGGATTTCTCCATAAACCCTTTCAGTTGGTCCAGATGCTGAATACCGTGCGTGAAGTCTTGGACAAAAATTAGGAAATATAGTTCCCTCAGAAATCATGTATAGCGTGAAATCAAGATTGCGATCACGAGCACCCCTGTTTCTGAAACCTGGAAGCTTGTTTACCCCTTATTCACCTGCTTCGATGATGACAGCCTGCCCCGCACAATTACCCACACCAATAATTGACTTCCCATTTATTTGGCCGTCTGACCGTTCTCGGCTATCAGTCGCTTATCAATAAGTTTTCTAATTGCTCTTCTTATGGTGGCAGATGATAGAATTAGTGACTGTATGAATATTAGATCCCCAAACAACCCCAGTAAAATAGACGAGCAGCCCAAGATTCCAAAACAGACTACCGGCCGAAACGGCGATACGGCAAGAGCCAGAAAGCCAAAGAGCGTAACGACTGACCATGATGAGATCTGTTTGGCCGTGAGCCGATAGGCCTGGCGCACGCACTGCTCCATCCCTGGCTCCGGATTCAATTCAATCTCTCGTTTTAATTGCGTCAGAAAATGAATTGTATTATCTACCGCAAGGCCAATGGCCACGGTCGCGGCGAAAACAGTTATGCTGTCCAGGGAAATTCCAAACCAGCCCATTATCCCGAAGACGGCAGCGACGGGCGGGATATTTGGGATTAGACTTATTAGTCCGACCAAAACCGATTCCATCTGTAGTATCATCACTACAGAAATTATGAACGCAGCTAGAAACATGGATCGAATTTGATCGTCAATTAAGTCTGCAGCTTGGTCCGCGACTACTGCAAGATCGCCCGTCACTGCGGTTCGAGCCGTCCCGTTCATAACCGAATCCGAGGTGGAACGAATGCTATCTATAGTCTGACCAATCGGCACGGTAGCCGAATTCTTGATCCGTACAGAAACATGCAGCTGATCGTAGTCTGAACTTATATATCTTCTGGTGAGGCGATTACCGTCAGGACTCAGTGAAGTCAAAACGAGGAGCTGGGGTATAAGATCAGGTTTGGTGAAAAGCTCTCCAGAACCACTGGATTTATCCCCCACCAGGTTGTTCAAGTATCCCAGCAGCGGCAAAAAGGAATCAACACATACCACTTCAGGTATTTGTTTTAGTTGCTGCTCCAGTTCCGAGATCTTTTCCCATGTAGAAGGTTTTTTGAAGGCGTTATCATCCGCCTGAACCAGTAGTTCCACGGAATTTACGGACGTGAGGTTCTTCTCGACAAACTCGAGATCCTTGACCTCAGGGGTAGAGTCGTTCAACATACGTAAGATTTGGGTATCACTGCGAATCAACGGGGCTCCTGCAAAGAGGAGTACTGTGATTGTAAGTCCGACAGCGACGAAAATCCGAGAATGGGCGAAAATCGCGTCTTCTATTTTTTTCAGGATGTCATCAAGCCAATCTATTATTAATCCCGATTCTTCAGGCGTATCCAGAGCTTTCATCCATGAGAAGAGCGCCGGGGTCAAAATCATAGCGAGGAAGTATGAAATAATTATGCCAAAAGACATAATGAATCCGAGCTGCCGCACCATAGGAATAGAACTGACCATAAGGGTCCCAAACCCGATGGCCGTAGTAATGGAACAGATCAAACATGGTCGTGCAAGCCATCTCACAGCCTGTTTCAATGCAGCTATTTTTTCTTTGGAAGCCTGGTGGAACTGGTGGTACCGCACTACCATATGAATTACAATTTCTAAGGTGGTGATGGGAATGAATCCAAATGATAGGGCCGTAGTGGAATTAAGAGGAATCCCCATGAGGGACATGAGACCGAGCACCCAAAGTACACACGTCCCGAGAATAATATTAGTGACAGCTGTCACTCTGAAACTTTTGAAAACGTAAACCGAGACTACCGTGCCGATCAGCATGCACAAAATTCCGAATACAATGCCCGTCTGAATATTGTACCGCACAATGGCTTGTCTGAGCAGTGCCGCCCCAATGATGCGATGTTCCGTGCTCCCCGGCAGGTTTTTTACAAGAATGTCCTCTATAGCACCAGCGAGTCGCTTGATCTCATATGGATCAAACCGGCATGCATCCTGAATACGAAACAAAACGCCGGCGGTCTTCAAATCCGGTGATACGAGCAAATCCATTATTGGAAGAGCCCTTTTCATTGTCTCCAATTGGTCGGGATCGGGGAGGGAAAGATCTTCACTGGCGGTACGGACTACCGGATAATTCCCGAATAGCTTACCCTTATTTTGAAATAGCCGCAGATTGGTTAAGCTGATCACCTCAACTATATTATCCAACTCATTAATATTGCGAGTGATAATTTCCAAAGCTTTAAGAAAGCGAGGATCGCCGACACCCTGTTCCGATTTAGCGGCCACAAGAATAAATTCATCATTACCAAAAACATCAATAAATTTTTGATGCTGCAGGTACGCTGCGCAGGTGGTATCCACACCGGATTTCAGCGTCGGATCAGTGGTCAAACCTGATACAAATACAGCGAGAGCGACACTGACAATAACCACTATGATTGTCAGGAAAAGCCGATAATCGATCAGAATATCAAGCCAATTCTTGTTGGAAAGATCCAGTTTATCTTTTATTAAACTAGCCATTGGTTATAAAAATGTTCAGTTCCTTTCACCAACTCTTACGCTTATGGTATTTTTTTGATTTTCCCGCGGATTCAAGAGGCCAGACTGGCAAAATGTGACCATTACCTGAAGAAATTCTATTTCTGCCCGCTGCAGTAATTAGTTACTTGAACAAACACGGTGGAAAATCGGCGAAACTAATTTGAGTATTTTGCTTTTTTTTTCTCATAATGACAACCCCCAAATAAAACCTTGACGAGCAGGGTTATCAACTGTGACGTTGACTTGATTTTACCGATTTTGTGAAGCATAGTGTGCATGGCTAACGCCGGCTAAGACATATTTTGGCGGGGACAACATGCATTCCATATTTGAGCGGCTGAGTCGTCAAATAGAAACCAGGGCGGATTATTACAGAAGTTTGTATGAACATCGTAGTACGCCGACATTATCAAAGTGGCTCCTGGGGTTAGCCATTGCTTATACGATTTCAGTCATCGACTTCATTCCCGATTTCATTCCGGTGGTGGGGTACGTCGATGACCTACTAATTGTGTCCGGTTTGATTGCTCTCGCGCTGTGGATGATCCCCGAGGAAGTGAAGATTCAATGCTTTCGGTCTTAGTTGAAGCCGAAACGTGCAGGTCGATCAAACGTGCATTCCCGTTAAACTTTGGGGTCGAAGGGACATGGGAGCCCAAGTGCCGTGCCCCATATGGAACGGGTGTAGCTGTTGGCGCGGTCACGAATTCAGGATCATGAATACATGGGCAATCCACCCATCCATATGAAATGAAATAACTCATTGTAACAACGCAGCATATCCCTAAGATCCCTATATCTGCTCGCCTTATAATTTTATCAGGCAGATGAACATTTTCCCTTGACCGGGTAGCTGCACTACGGCATAATTTGCCAAAATTCATAATGGGAAAGATTGCTGCGATCTTGCCGCACTACCTTCCATTCCCATTATCTCAAGAATCCACACTGTGGAGAAATTGAGGAACAGTACGTGGACTGGTCTGCATTAAGCTGCCCTGCGCTGGGCTGGGTTTTGTGCGCAGGGGTTTTTTCGATAATCATCATAAACCTGGTTCTATCTGGCGATAATGCTGTGGTTATAGCAATGGCGGTCAACTTGTTGCCCAGGGAGAAACGCCTTATCGGGCTACTCTTCGGATCGGGGCTGGCCGTTGTGTTACGTATTGTCTTGACGATTTTCGCCGCGCAGTTGCTCACTATAACCGGCATCAAACTTATCGGCGGAGCGCTGATCTTCTGGATTGCCATCAAGCTTTTGATTGAAGATGTTGAGTCTGAGGACGCAGGGAAGCAAGGCGCGACGATGTGGCACGCGATCTGGATAATTTTGGTCGCGGACCTGACCATGTCCTTAGATAATGTCCTTGCTCTGGCTGGAGCCTCTAAAGGAAGTATGTTCCTGCTCCTTTTCGGTTTGATCACGAGCATTCCGTTGGTTGTTTTTGCCGCCGCCTGGCTGGCCCGGCTGATGGATAGGTACCCAATAATTGCGTACGTCGGCGCTGCGCTGCTCGGGAAAGTGTCCGCCGAGATGGTATTCACGGATTCTATTTTGGAAGGTATATTGCGGGTTTCCGACACTAGTTTATATATTCTTGAAGCGGCTGGCGCGGCAGCGGTAGTTATCATCGCGCGGGTGTATCTTAGTTACATAGCGCCAAAAATGTCCACGCAGCCCTCGCTGCAAACCAAGGGAGGGGAAATCACGGTTCTGGATCCACCGAAGGGCTGACAACAACCTGCGCTTCGGGGTCCCGGGCTTCGTTATGAACGCAGTTTGACCGGAAGACGGATCTCGGGCTGGACGTTTAACAAAATATCTGCGACGAACAATCGCAGCCGGCCTGACACGATATGGTTTTGGGTTGAGGTGGGCCTCGGTCATGTTTCCTGATCCGGCTCCACAATGCCGTCCCATCTGAGAGCCGCTCATGTGAGATCGCGACCAAAAGAGCAGGATGACGGAGGGCATCCTCACCGCAGAAGAATCGGGGACAAGCTGTTTTGACATTCCGAATGGAGAATAGTGATTGGTTCTTATACGGCCAATTTCCCGAAATAAGACCGAGCGGCTTTTTTCATCTGAAAGGCCGTAACGAACCTCTGTTAAATATGCATCCTGTTCAGGATAAGGAGTAGCTATGATAAAAAACAAGAAACTTGCAGAGTGGGTCCAAGAAGTTGCCACGATGTGTCGGCCGGACCGTGTTCACTGGTGCGACGGGTCCGAAGAAGAATACCAACTGATGTTGCGGTTAATGGTCCACGCAGGCACCGCGATGTGGATGGATGCCTCCAAGAGGCCCAACAGCATTTATGTTCGATCACACCCCGCTGATGTGGCTCGTGTCGAAGACCGTACGTTTATTTGCTCCAAGCGGAAGGAAGATGCAGGCCCCACCAATAATTGGGCCGATCCCTCAGAAATGAAGGCCAAGCTTTCGGCTCTTTACGATGGCGCAATGCGCGGCCGGACCCTGTATGTTATTCCATATAGCATGGGACCGGTGGGTTCACGGATAGCCAACATAGGTGTCGAGCTGACTGACTCGCCGTACGTTGTGGCCAACATGCACATTATGACCCGAATGGGTTCCAAGGTTCTCGATGTGCTTGGCGAGACCGGAGAATTCGTCAAGGGGATTCATTCGGTGGGAGCAGCTCTTGATGAGACAGGCCCGGATTCACCGTGGCCTTGCAATGCAGAGGACAAGTACATCTGCCATTTCCCCGAAACACGGGAGATCTGGTCGTTTGGCTCGGGGTATGGAGGAAACGCCCTCCTGGGAAAGAAATGCCATTCTCTTAGAATTGCCTCCGTCCAGGCCCGCGACGAAGGGTGGATGGCAGAACATATGCTGATATTGAAACTCACGAGCCCGGAAGGAGAAGCCAGGTACATCACCGGGGCATTTCCTTCTGCTTGCGGTAAAACCAACCTCGCCATGCTGGTTCCCACGATGCCAGGCTGGAAGGCTGAGACGGTCGGTGATGATATAGCGTGGATGAAATTCGGTGCGGACGGGCGGCTCTATGCAATTAATCCGGAGGCCGGGTTTTTCGGTGTGGCGCCCGGCACCAGTATGAAATCCAATCCTAATGCAATACTAACGGCGACCAGCAACTCGATCTTCACAAACTGTGCTATAACCCCGGAGGGTGACATATGGTGGGAAGGGATGACCGACGAGGAACCACCCGAATTGATGGATTGGCTGCGGCGACCCTGGGCGCCCAAGTGTGGCCGCAAGGCAGCGCATCCCAATTCCCGTTTCACTACGCCCGCACGTCAATGCCCGGTAATTGCTCCTGAATGGGAAGACCCCAACGGCGTACCTATTCATGCAATTCTTTTCGGCGGAAGACGGGCATCTGTTGTTCCTTTGGTGACGGAAGCATTCGACTGGCAGCATGGCACATTCCTGGGGTCAATCGCCAGCAGCGAAACCACGGCCGCCGCGGCCGGAAAAGTCGGCCAGCTTCGCCGAGACCCGATGGCTATGCTGCCGTTCTGCGGATACCATATGGGAGAATATTTCGCCCACTGGTTGAAGATAGGCGCGGCAGCCGATCCGGCCAAACTGCCTAAGATCTTTTATGTGAACTGGTTCAGGCAGGATGCCAATGGTAAGTTCATGTGGCCGGGTTATGGCGAGAATAGCCGTGTACTAAAGTGGATCGTCGAACGCGTTAACGGTACCGGCAAAGCGGTCGATACTCCTATCGGGCGGCTTCCGGCTCCGGGTGCACTGGATCTGTCCAACATTTATTTGGCTCCTGAAGCTCTTAATGAGTTGCTCAAAGTTGATATTGACGCATGGCTGGCAGAAGTCCCATTGATTAAGAAGCATTTCAGCCAATTCGGCGACCGGTTGCCTGATGCTTTGCAAAGCGAGATAGAGAAACTGGAAAAACGGCTAATCGCGGCCAAAAAATGAACCGGGTTAAGGCTGGTACATGCGCCGGGAAGAACAATGCACCAGCCACCCTATTGTACGCTATTGTTCCTCCGCCTGAGGAATTTGTCCTAAAAATTAATTAGATTTGGAGTACACCTATGGAACCGAGCAGCCCTAAGAGAGTAAAGATTTTTGACATTACTTTGCGAGACGGTTCGCAGAGCAAAGTCGCAACACGAATTAGATTGGATGACCTTTTGAAGATAGCCGGCAAGCTGGCAGACACAGGGATTTATGGCGCCGAAACGTGGGGTGGTGCCACATTTGATGTGTGTGTGCGGTACCTGCGGGAAGACCCGTGGGAAAGAGCTCGCCGGATCAAGGAGGCCATGCCCAAAGTTAAGAATATGATGCTAATCCGTGGCCAAAACTTGGTTGCGTATACGAATTTCTCGGATGATGTCGTTTTCAAGTTTGTTCATGCAGCAGCTCGCAACGGCATAGATGTTTTCCGGATATTCGACGCATTGGATGATGTAAGAAATCATGAGGCAGTAATAAAAGCAGTCAAAGAAGTTGGTAAAGTTTCCGAAGGGGCGGTTTGCTACACAATAAGCCCGGTTCACACGATCGAGACATTCGTGTCCAAAGCCCGACAGTTGGAAGACAAGGGTGTGGATCAGATCGCTATTAAAGATATGGCGGGGCTGATCGATCCTCACATGACATTTGAACTAGTTAGTGCCATGAGAAAAGCTGTGAAGGTCCCCATACACCTACATACGCACGATAGCTGCGGCTTTGGAATGATGTCAGCGCTGAAGGCTGTGGAAGCGGGCGCCGAAATGATAGATTCCGTACTGAGCCCCTTCACTGGTGGCACAGGACATCCGTGCACCGAGTCACTGGTCTATGCATTCCACCAATTCGGATACGAAACCGGTTGCGATCTGGCCAAACTTACCGAAGCCGCTGAAGAAGCCAAGGCGGTAAGGACCGGTTATCAGGAGTTTGAAGCGCCATACAGCGGAGTCGACTGCAGGATGCTGGTCACTCAAATTCCGGGCGGGGTTATGTCCAACCTCACCAGCCAGTTGAGGCAGCAGAACGCTTTGGAGAGACTGGAAGATATCATAAAGGAGATACCAAGAGTTCGCGAAGATCTCGGATGGATACCTTTGGTTACGCCCACGTCTCAGATAGTCGTGTCTCAGGCCACTTTCAACGTTCTTATGGGCAGGTACAAAATAATCGCGAATCACACCGCCAATCTCCTAAAAGGCTTATATGGAGAGACTCCTGCGCCTGTGAACAAAGAACTCCAGGACAGAGTACTTAAAGGGGAACAGCCTATTTCCGTACGGCCTGCGGAATTGCTTGAGCCGATGTGGCCGGAACTGGAACGAAAATTCCCGGGTTTGAGTGACGAAGAGCTTCTCGTACATGCGATCTTCCCGCACGAAGCTAAGGGGTACTTCGGAAAAGAAGCGGCGGCCAAGGGGTAGCAGGACCATTTGAAATAATCCGGAGATGGATTTTGAGAGAGTTGCTCGAACAGGGAGTGACGGCTGGTGTGCCTTCCTGATTTGCGGAAGATCGAAACCGGCCAATATTGAAATATTTCATGTTAAATGCATGACTTTTTATATCACTAGGTCGAACCTAGATTAGGTTCAAGACAGCGGAGGAAAGACAAAATGGCAAAAAAGTACGTCTTCTCGTTTCAGGAAGGTGACGGAAAGAACAAGAAGTTGCTTGGAGGCAAAGGAGCGAATCTTTGCGAGATGACGCAGATAGGCCTCAATGTACCACCCGGTTTCGTCATCAGCACGGAAGCATGCCTCGCCTACCTGGAATCACCGGATGGTAATCTACCGGCAGGGCTCATGGATGAGGTGAAGGTACAAATCAAAAATATGGAGAAGGCCACCGGTAAAGGATTTGGCGATCCTAAGAATCCGCTGTTGGTATCGGTACGTTCGGGGTCTGCTTTATCAATGCCGGGCATGATGGACACCATTTTAAATCTAGGCTTGAATAGCAAGACTCTGCCAGGACTCATCAAACAGACAGGTAATGAAAGATTCGGCTACGATGCGTATCGTCGGTTTATCCAGCTTTTTGGCAAAGTCGCAATGGGGATCACGGACGAACATTTTGACGAAGCGCTTCAAGCTGTCAAGCACGGCGCCGGAGTGACATCCGATGTAGATCTAAAATCCTCGGACCTGGAAGAGATTTGCCGACGTTTCCTTAAGGTGGTTGAAGACCAAAAATCGCAACCGTTTCCGGAAGATGTTTGGGAACAGCTCGCCACATCCGTGAAAGCAGTCTTTGGGTCTTGGATGGGAAAGAGAGCGGTGGATTATCGACGGGAGTTCAACATAACTATCGATCTGGCCAACGGTACTGCATGTAATATTGTCGCCATGGTCTTCGGAAACATGGGTAATGACAGCGCCACCGGAGTCGGCTTTACACGCGACCCGGCCACCGGCGAAAACAAGATGTTCGGAGAGTATTTGGTCAATGCCCAAGGCGAAGATGTAGTGGCAGGTATACGGACGCCAAAACAAATTCAGGCTATGGCGGAAGAAATGCCGAAAATCTATCCCCAGCTTGAAAATCTTCGGGACAAACTGGAAAGCCACTATCGTGAGATACAGGATTTCGAATTCACGATTGAAAAAGGTACTCTGTACTGTCTCCAGACCCGCAACGGAAAGATGAATGCTGCATCGATGGTTCGCACCTCCGTTGAAATGGTAAAAGAAGGTCTGCTGACCAAGGAAGAGGCGCTTCTCAGGATTAATCCGGCGCTTTTGGAACAGCTCCTTTTCCCGTGTATCGACCCCAAATTCTCGGGTCAGCCGATGGCGCAAGGTTTACCCGCGTCGCCTGGAGCCGCCGCAGGCAAATGCGTTTTTGATGCAGATCGAGCGGAAGCATTGGGAAGATCAGGAGAGAAAGTCATCCTGGTTCGAGAGGAAACCAAGCCGGAGGATATACATGGATTCTTCGCTTCACAGGGCATATTGACCAGCCGTGGTGGAAAGACTTCCCACGCTGCCGTGGTTGCTCGGGGAATGGGGAAACCCTGTGTGGCCGGCGCAGAAGGCATATCTGTGGACGTTGCCCATCGACAAGCCCAGATCGGCGACAAGATTATTCACGAAGGTGACGTAATCACTATCGACGGAGGCTGCGGCTATGTTTATCTAGGAGAGATTCCTACAGTAGAGCCGGAGTTCAGCCCCGAACTTAATACTCTCCTGGGTTGGGCGGATGAAACGGCAAGGTTGGGTGTCTTTGCCAATGCGGATACACCGGACGCTGCCCAGAAGGCTCGGGAATATGGCGCAGTCGGTATTGGTCTTTGCAGAACCGAGCGCATGTTCAACGCCGCAGACCGCCTGCCCATAGTGGTTGACATGATATTGGCGGACACCACGGAGAAGCGGCAGGCAGCGCTGGATCGTTTGCTTCCTATCCAGCGGTCGGATTTCAAAGGTATTCTCAAAGCCATGGCGCCGTACCCGGTGACGATTCGATTATTAGATCCACCAATGCATGAGTTTCTCCCTCTGGAAAGCGAAATAGTACAGCAACTCAAGGACCTCCGCGAGCTTAGAGAAACCGTCAATGCTACCCAGGAGACCCTGGAAAGTCTGAAACTGGTCAATCCTGCCATCCTTTCAGACTACCTCGCGAAACCTGAGGGGCTGCAGATCAGGTTGGCGAAGCTGGATATGAGCTCGGTCAACGAGGCGATAGCAAAGAGAGAGTTGATGCTCCAAAGGGCTCGTGCCTTACGTGAAACAAACCCCATGTTAGGGCATCGAGGCGTGCGGCTAGGCATTACGATACCGGAAATTTACACCATGCAGATAAGGGGCATTCTCGAGGCAACAGCCGAATGTCTGAAGGAAGGCGCCAAAGATGTGCATCCGGAAATCATGGTGCCCCAGGTCGCCGCGGTTACTGAATTGAAATGGGTAAAGAAGTACGTCGATGAGGTACAGAAAGAGGTCGAAGCCAAATACGGAGTCAAACTGAAATTCAAGTACGGCACAATGATCGAAGTGGTGCGTGCTTGCGTGACCGCCGATGAGCTTGCCACTGTGGCAGAATTCTTCTCATTTGGCACCAACGATCTCACCCAGGCCACTTTCTCGTTCAGTCGTGAAGATGCTGAAAACAAGTTCCTTCCATTCTATCAGGAGGGCGGCCTGGTTCCACAGAACCCATTCGAATCTCTGGATGTGACTGGGGTCGGGGCTTTGATGAAAATCGGAGTGGATAAAGGCAGAAAAACTCGGCCGGATTTGAAAATAGGTATCTGCGGCGAGCATGGTGGCGATCCTGCCTCGATCAGCTTGTGCGACCAGGTAGGGCTTGATTATGTTTCCTGCTCGGGCCCCAGGGTGCCCATTGCTCGATTGGCAGCGGCTCATGCGAAAATGTCGAAGAAAGCTTTAGATAAAAGCTTATGATATGTGAAAATCGCCATGGTTCATTTGTGTCAGCAGCCTTAGGGAACTGAACTCAGTGGCATGGCCCTATTGATCTTTTTTAGAAGTTATTCGAAACCTGACGTGCCATAAGTCATGCACCACGGTGGGAAAGGGGCGGTCAATGCGAACCGCCCCTAGTTTTTTTTTTTGAGTTCCTTTTTTGATTCTGCTAAGTTGGGATTTTTGATGGACCTGCATAAATATGTCGGATGAAGATCTTGATAACGAGCCGGCTGTCAAGATCCCCATAAACGGGATTCTCGATCTTCACGCGTTCGCACCTCGCGAAGTAAGGGACCTCATTAATGATTATATCGAAGAATGCTTACAAGCCGGTTTATCAGATATCAGAATCATTCATGGAAAAGGTAAAGGTATTCTCAGAGATCGTGTATATTCAATCTTGAAACGTCATTCCATGGTAGAATCTTTTGCTCAGGCTCCTTTCGAAGCTGGTGGTTGGGGGGCTGTGTCGGTGAAATTGAAAACACCACCTCGATGCCAATGAACCTGGTCGAATAATCCAAAATCAATTACTCTGTTGAACAATTAAGAAGGGAGGGGATTTGAGATGTCCGTTAAATTGGCCTTCGTTACGTATGAAACCCCATTTGCGCCTGCCGGTGGAATCGCTGCTGTAATGGCGCGTCTTCCTAATTACGTTTCTAAAGCGTCGGGTCTGGAAACCATTGTTATCACTCCTTACCATCACAAAATTGGAAAAACCGCTGGTGTGCCAACCCAAGAAGTCGGCCGAATTCTTATTGAGTCTGACAATGGGAATTCTCCTATTAAACTGCAGCTCTATAAACAGGATGTCCTCTGGTATTTTCTTCAACCTGAGCAGCCGGAGTTTTTCGCCGGATATCCTCACCCGTTTCGTGTGGGAGATAGCCCGGTGCAAATCGCTCAAAATCTTCTGAGGGATTCCCTTTTGTTCGGGCGAGCGACTGCCAAAGCGCTCCAGGAAATAGATCAGAATGCCGATTGGATTCTTATGATGCAGGATTGGGAAGCCGCCACGACGGCATTAGCCTTGTCCGGCCTTCAACATCGGATGAAGCTGTTTCTTACACTGCACAATAGTTACGATAGTCCTGTAACAGACGAGCAGCTGGCTCAATCAGGAATTCAATATGGTTCATGCCCGGGAACGACAGTGCTCAGCCGTGCAATACCACGTATACAAAGGACGATTTTTACCGTATCCGACCAGTTTGCGTCCGATCTTTGCGACGACGAATTTCAGTCAAGAATTATGGCTCCCCATCTGAATGAAATGATTCGGCCGCGACTCTTAGGAGTCAATAATGGACCTTTTGCCGATTTAGCCGTAGATTCCGGTACTTTGCAAAAAGCCATGGCCGGGGATTACAAATCAATCGCGGAATGGAAAACCGATAATAGACAGAAGGCCCTTTCTGCACTGAAAGACTTTGAACCGTCTGCGGAACGACCTGTTTGGGGCGACCTCAATAAATTTGGAGCCGATCCTTCACTCTGCTGGTTTGTTATGGCAGGACGAGATGATCCTCGCCAGAAGGGATATGATGTCGCAGCAGCAGCAATTGAGAAGTTTTTAACTAACAAGGGCAAGGCTTGTTTCTTTTTCTTTCCTATTCCTGGTGATGAAGGACTTCCTGGATTAGATTTCTTGAAAGACTTGGCCTCCACATTTCCGGAACACGTGCTCGCGTTTCCATTTGTGTGGCAGGAAGGGTTCTTCGCCACCCTTCGCGGCACATCCTTCGGGCTTATGCCATCGCTTTATGAACCATTTGGAATGGCGAATGAATTTTATCTTAATGGCACGCCGGGAATCGGCAGGGCCACAGGTGGTATCATCCAACAGATTGTCCCATTCCGAGCCGCCTCTTGTTTCAGTCACGCTGCGGAAATCAGAGCTTTGAGATGGCATGCTTCCTCGGCAAATCCGACGGGATTACTTTTTCGTGAATCAGACGATATCCATTCTTCGTTATTTGATTGGCAAGGTATAAACCGTGCTGCATACAAATTAGGGGGGAACTTACCGAACCGGCTTCAGGAGCGAAAAGGTATTGAGGTTGATCCCGACGTTCCGGGATTCGAGCTGTTCAGGGCCGTCTCTGACGAGTTGTATTACAGCCTGAATGATGCCGTTCGGTTATTTAAGCAAGAAACGAACTTTTATTATAAGATGTTAACCGACGGAATAAGCTTCATTCAAAGGACATTCGCCTGGGAAAGAGCGGCCGCCGAGTATTTGAGGAATACCCTCGTCCGATGACTTTCGACGCAACGTGGGAAGGTAGAATAGGCATTTTGCACGGAAAGAAGTGATCAGATTACTCTTCGGCGGAGGTAAATCATGAAAAGAACCCTTGCTGCCGGAATTATTTTTTTCTCATTGGTGATTCTTGCAGAAGCACAGGAATCGTTTACGGCTCACGGCTCGACGGCCCTCTACAGTCCGCCGGATTCGTCTAATTGGTTTATAGTCAAGAACGGAATTGACGAGAGGTCACAGAAATATCTTCTAATGTTTCAACGCAAGCCAATTGAAGATGCACAAGGTCGCCGCGTTCATCCGGTTATTGCTATAATATGTGAACCGATCAAAGAGCCCCTGGACGTTATAAAGTACTCCATCGCTGCCCGAGTGCAGGTCCCATTCAACGTGAAGAAGGTCCTATCCCATCAGGAAGGCGATTTCAGCTATTCAAACGTGATCGGTTACGAGGGCGAATACGAAAAGGAAGTCTTGCACAAAGTCCTCATCGGACATTTGCGACACGAGCAAGTGGGAGTTCAAATCATCTGCGATTCCTCGGATGGCGTGTACGACCGAGTGGAAGCGGATATGAGAAGCTTTATGCGATCTGTCAAATTTAAGTAGCATGAATTCCCATGGATTTCCGGACGATCCTTGACAATTGGTACGTAATGCCGTACGCTTTTCTCCGGAGGGACGTTCACAACATGACCGTTATCAAAGCCAGCGACGCGCGAGCCCGATTATATCGGCTGATAGATGAAGCCGCTGCCTCTCATGAACCGGTCTTGATAACCGGCAAAAGGAGCAACGCAGTTCTGGTAAGTGAAGAGGATTGGCGCTCAATCCAGGAGACGCTTCACCTCCTTTCGATACCGGGCATGAGGGAGTCCATCATTGATGGGCTAAAAACGCCTATCGAAAAATGCGCCACGGAACTCGAGTGGTAAAGTGGCGACTCGTGTACACCCGCCAAGCGCGAAAGGATGCCAAGCAGCTCGCTGCCGCCGGATTGAAAGAAAAAGCAGCAGATCTGCTGAAGCTCCTGGAAAGAAATCCTTTTGAAGCCCCGCCGCCTTATGAGAAGTCGCTGGGAGATTTGAGCGGCGCCTATTCCCGAAGGATCAATATCCAGCACCGCCTCGTGTACCAAGTCATCGAGGAGGACTGCGTAGTGAAAGTTATCCGCATGTGGTCCCACTACCAATAGAATCAAGGCGGGTTAATAATTGAAGAAACGAAAATTGCTTCAGAAGTTACTCTCTGACTCAAAGAGCATTCGGTTCGGAGAGGCGTGCGCCTGCGCTGAGGCGTTTGGCTTTCGATTATCACGGATCAATGGAAGTCATCATATTTATGTGCATCCGGAAATCCCCGAACTGGTGAACTTGCAGAACGTTGGCGGAAAGGCTAAAGCTTATCAGATAAAGCAATTACTTCAGATTATTGAGCGCCACAATCTCGAACTGGAGGAACAAGCGTGAAGGACTATCACATAAATCTCTTCTATAGCGAAGAGGATGCCGGATACGTCGCAGACATTCCCGATTTGAAACACTGCTCTGCTTTCGGCTCAACTCCGGAAGAGGCCCTGCGAGAGGTGCTGAAAGCCAAGGAAGCCTGGATAGAAGCGGCCCGTTCTGAGGGAAAGCCCGTTCCAACACCCCGTTATCGTCCGGCCATCTATCAGGTCGCGTAGCTGCAATTCTTGGCTCACCGTGTCCAAATCCGACCCCGCTATCATTCCGCCAAGTTGGCCTGCCGTTCTTTCCACGTCTCCAGGTAATTAAATGCGGTGGCAGCAGCCTCGGGGGCCGAATCCTCATAAGTGTACAATTCCACGGTTACAAATCCCGTATACCCGATTTCTTCAATAGTATTTAATACGGTAGATAGATCGATAGCTCCAGTGCCTAATTGAAGATGATGATGTTTCCGTGTGGCAGCTATATCCTCCAGGTGAAAATGATCGGTCGGCCGCATGCTTCGGATCAAGGCCGAAGGATCCTCATTCACGCAGAAAAAATGCCCAACGTCAAAATTGATACCGAATGCTTGGGGATCGAGTTGCTGATAAAGCTCTCGGAATTGAGTGCTGTCCTCGATTAGCAGCCCCGGTTCCGGTTCGATAAGAATGCGGACCCGGGTCTCCTTCGCTTTCTTTTCAACTGCTGCAAGTCCTTCCATATACAGACGAAGCGCTTCTTCACGCGTCATTTCTTCCAGCGGGCCTCCAGGCTCGGTCGAAATGTTTGCAGCGCCCAGTTCAGAAGCAAGTTCAATGCATCGTAGGGTGTAGTCG
This sequence comes from Desulfomonilaceae bacterium, assembly GCA_052144015.1. GTDB lineage: Bacteria > Desulfobacterota > Desulfomonilia > Desulfomonilales > Desulfomonilaceae > DATJPW01. Next base: position 15,603 of record JBKQRG010000474.1, on the reverse strand, counting down.
ATTCGTTTTGCTCTCAAAGCAGGATCCGATTCGATCCAGGAAGGGTGATACATGTCCCCGTCAGCTCGGTGCATAAACGCATTGACATTGGCAACCGCCAAACCGTGATCTCTCAGGGCCGTTCTAATTTCTCGTATTCTGGTCGGCGTCAGGTCGAGAGGAAAGGCGTGAGGAATATCCGCCATTATCTCTATCCCTGTGTACCCAATAGAAGAGATGATCTTGATGGTTTCCAGGATGTCGAACCGGAGGAACGCATTCGCACTGAAAGCAAATTTCATTTCTTTCCCTTGGTCAATATGGTTTTCAAGTATGAGAAGGCTTGTCTTGCCGCGGATTCAGGCTCGTGGGGATAACTGTACAGTTCCACGGTCGCAAAACCTTCATAATTGTGAGCTTCCAAAATTCCGAACAGTTCGGCAAAATCAATATCGCCCGTTCCGGGAATCAGGTGATAGTGCTTCCGGGCCTTTATATCTTCAACATGGATATGAAAAAGTTTTCCGTCGAGCGCATTGACAACTGTCTCAGGATCCTCTGCCAAGACATGGCTATGTCCCAAATCCAGATTCGCCCCAAGATATGGCGAATTCACGTCTTCAATGAGCATTAAAAGCTCCTCACAACGCTCTATGAGAAGTCCGGGTTCGTACTCGATTCCAATCCGTACGGATTTGTCTTCCGCATATTTAAGAAGCTCCTGCAAGGAATTTCGCAAAAACTCGACAGATCGCTCCGGAGACACCCCGGGAACGGGTCTACCTGATGTCAGGCTTACGTATGGAGATCCCAGAATGCAAGCAATATCAATGCATTTTTTTGAGTATGCGATCCTCCACTGTCTAAGGTCTCCATCCGGGTTTGCAAGGGAAGGCTCAAAAAGCGGTTCCCAGAATTGCCTGCCATAATAGCCAACAGCGGTATTAGCATTCACATTTGCGACGACCAGCCCGGTTCGATCGAGAACCCTTTTCAATTCATTTAAATCTGAAGAAGTTACTGAATCGGCATACAAATGCGGAGCATCGGCCAACAACTCAATTCCTTGGTATCCAATCGCCGCGATTCGTTCTACTGCCTCAATTACGGAGTATTTCACGAATGCATTAGTACTGAACGACAATTTCATAACGAAATAATACCTTGGACAAAGAATCAACCTGTAAGACAAGTGTCATTGCAAAACAGTTGCCAGGCAATCAATAAATTCCTATATAATTATAATTGAAAATCTCAATCTGATTTACTATGGTTCTATAAAATTGAGAGTCGGTTTCAATTCTTCCCACCACCGAATGCTTGAAATCAAGGGGGAGCAGGCCTGTGGAGTTTGAAGTTTGACGCAAGATGCAAGAGTGCGGAAAACGCGTTGGTCTAGTTATCTGTTTCGTGAGGTCTTTATGACAAGGGATGTGAAGAAAAGGAGGTAGGGAGTATGGAAAAGAAGGGACTTAGCGAAGACTGGTTGTCGGTAATCATAGGTTTGTTCATTTTTGTCCTGTCCCTTGGGGTATTTGTCGGCTGGGACTTGCTGGGCTGGGGGATAAAAACGAATGTTTGGATCAGCGCTTCAAAAGCCTTGGAAGCTTTCTCCAAGCCATGGGCCGGAGTCGGTGGAATTGGCGCATTGATCCTGACATATTTGTTTTTGTTGATCATCATGACCATAGGCTCGGTTGCATTAAAAGCCAACACTGGCAGATTCATCCTTGGTTTCACGGTTGTCTTTTGGATCAGCTATGCCTGTTGGTTTCTGGGAAGTTATGCGAATATTGCTGCAACCCCGGATAAGCTGAAAACCTTTGGTATTACCTGGTCTCTCAATTTGACCCAGGAATCGGGATTCATAATCGCTCTGATTGCAGGTTTAATAATCGGCAATCTTTTCCCCGGCTTCTCGGCAGCTATAAATGAAGCAATAAAACCCGAGTTGTACATCAAGACCGCTATAGTTATTCTCGGTGGAGCGTTGGGCGTAACTGCCGCGGAGCAATTGGGATTGGCTACGGCCGTAATGTTTCGAGGGTTATGCGCAATTATTGAAGCATATTTGATTTATTGGGCCCTGGTGTACCTAATTGCAAGGAAATGGTTCGGCTTCAGCAGAGAATGGGCAGCGCCGCTTGCATCAGGAATATCCATCTGCGGAGTCTCCGCAGCTATAGCGACGGGAGGGGCTATTAAGGCACGACCTGTGGTGCCTATTATGGTTTCGTCCTTGGTGGTCATTTTCGCCGTCATCGAATTGCTAGTACTGCCTTTCATAGCCCAACATTTTCTCTGGACAGAGCCCATGGTCGCAGGAGCTTGGATGGGTCTTGCGGTCAAGACGGACGGCGCTGCAGTGGCGAGTGGAGCTATTACCGATGCGTTGATCAGGGCGCAAGCCTCAGCACAAGCAGGAATAAATTATAAACCTGACTGGATCATGGGAGCAGCGACCACCGTGAAAGTGTTTATCGATGTTTTCATTGGTGTGTGGGCATTTGTCCTGGCCATCGTCTGGGCTTCGGCGATCGAACGCAGAAAAGGTGAAAAAGTCAGGGCCGGTGAAATTTGGGATCGATTTCCGAAATTCGTCATCGGCTACATTGTCACTTTCTTCGTGGTGATTCTGATAGCGATGAGTTCGCCCGCGCTGCTTGGCAAAACAAAAGCCGCAATGGGGGAAGCCACTATTTTCAGGGTCCTGTTCTTTGTCATGACCTTCTTCACGATCGGGGTTGTTTCCAATTTCAAAAAATTATGGGAAGAAGGCATCGGCAAACTGGCTGCGGTCTATTTGCTCTGCCTCTTCGGCTTCATAATTTGGATAGGACTGGCAATATCCTGGATCTTCTTCCACGGTGTGAAACCGCCACTAGTATGAGGTCGAAAGAATCCATGAAAGGAATTTGACATGGCTGAACAACCAAAACTGGCTGAAGAAATAAAGAAAATGGAAGAAGACGAGTTTCTTCCTGTTGAGAAGAAACTTATAGGATGGAGCATAGGATTGGGCGTTGTCCTCTTGGGAATTTTAGTATGGATTAGCTATACCTTTTTCCCAGCGGGCCACTAGTATTAACTATGGGGCCGAGGGCCGCTTGCTCTGGGCCCCTATTAAATTCAAATCATGTAAAGCAAGAACGTCTCGGTCATTTGGTACAGCGCCAGGAAACTTGCTTCTGCGATTAGCCCCGCAAATCAGAACACTCCGGCACGCATGACATGTCTCATAAATCGGGCATCGAAACTCAGACTCTGCTGCAGTAAATCTCCCCTTCGTCCGTGGCCTTGCTTGGAACGGTCATCCCTGGCTGAACCGCCGAACCGGTGCGGGGTTGTGTGCTGGCGGCAGTTTGAAATTGAAGGTTATCCGCACCGATTGTATTAGCGCTTGACGCTTGAATCGCCCAGAAGCCGACCAAAGCCATGCAGCCCGTCATCAAAGATATAATTATATTCGCAGAGTGTTTGTCCATGACATACTAACTCCTGGATGCTTTTAAGGGTACGGAACGCCTTTCGCGCTCTCCTACCCTCTCACCAGTAATTAGCTGCACTCGCAGGTTCAGGGATTCCAAATTTCCTGTCCAGCCACTAGCGATTATCAAAGACCCGCTTACTCTTGCCTTCATACCGAGCAATGGAGTTTGGCGCCGCTAATCTGACTTTAATTCTGAATCCCAACAAGTCTTTGATTTTCGCCTCTATTCTCGTGGCCATCTGGGTTCGAATATCTTCGCCGGCGTCGTCCCAGAAATGCGTAGTCGCTTCAATATCAGCCGAAACCTCGTCCAGTGCGCCTTTTTTATTAAGATGGATGGCGTAGTGCGGTGAGGTTTCCACAAATCCGAGCAACACGCTCTCCAATTGGGACGGGAAGAAATTGACACCTCCCACTATGAGCATGTCGTCACTCCTACCAAGAATAGGACCATGGCGCACCAGCGTTCGCCCGCACGCACATGTATCGTACATCAGATGACTAATATCTCTCGTCCGATATCGAATCAGCGGCATGGCTTCCTTGCGAAGAGAGGTGAAGACCAATTCGCCCACTTCGCCCGGAGGAAGTGGCTCGAGTGTGTGAGGATCGATAATCTCCGGATAGAAGTAGTCTTCATTGATATGAAAACCCGTTTTGTGAGCGCATTCTATCGAAACACCAGGTCCACCCAACTCAGTGAGGCCGTAGTCTCTGAGAGCTGTCACCCCCAAGCCTTCTTCAACATGCTGACGCATTTCCTCTGACATAGATTCGGCGCCATGAATTCCCAGGCGCAAAGATAGACCTCTGCGGTCTATACCAAGTTCTTTTAGCTTCTCCGCCAGCAGAACGCCATAAGATGGAGTGCAGTGCAGGACCGTCGTCTTGAGGTCCTGCATCATCATGATTTGGCGCTCTGTCTGTCCGGCGCTAGTAGGTATAACCATGGCCCCGCAGCTCTCAGCACCCAGATGATGCCCGAAAGCGCCGGTGAAGAGTGTATATCTGAAAGCAATTTGACAAACATCGTCCTGGGTCACACCAGCTGTCCGTAGGCTGCGGCCCATGCATTTCCGCCAATTTTCCTGGTCCGTTTGTGTATAATAAGTATTGATTGGTTTACCCGTCGTCCCGGACGAGGAGTGAACTCTAATTATCTGTGAAGGTTGTACCGCGCATAATCCATAAGGGTAATTGCTAACCAGATCGGATTTCTTGGTAAAAGGAAGCTGGGTTATCTGGTCCAGCGATGTGATGTCATGAGGGTTTATACCATGCTCGTGGAAAAGACGGCGGTAGAATTCAACATTGTTATGGGCATGGACCAACGTCTGCTGTAACCCGCGCAATTGCACATCGGCCATCTCTGCGCGTGTCAGTCGTTCCTCCGGCATGATCTGGGTCATTTTTGTATCCTTCCCTTTGTGGAATTTGAGCCAGAGCTGCTCGATTTGTTCCCAAGGCCGTTATAGTGTTTGCCGTTTTTCTCTCTTTTTTTCTATCTGCTGCTGAATAGAAGCAGGATCGCCAAAATAAATGCAATGAGCGAGGCACACATTGTCCGCGCAAGCAGGGATCAACCCATTGTCTACACGGTGATGACATAGGTTGCACTTTAGCGCTGTTTGTTTATCCTCGTCAAATCCGACGGCATCATAGGGGCATGCTTCAATGCAGGATTGGCATCCGGTGCATTTATCATAGTCCAGTACTACGATCCCGTCTTCTCTCTTGGTGATGGCCTCCTCCGGGCAGGCTTCAGCACACGTAGGATCGTCGCAATGCCGGCAAACATTGGGACGATGGTAATATTCGAATTTGTCCCCTACCCTTCTGGGGCCATCTTCCTCGATGTGTATGAATTTTTCTTGAAAACCATATTCCTGATGGCAGGCCATTTCGCAGGTTCTGCATCCCCAGCACGATTCATTATCTATGACAAGAGCATATTTATTCACTGCATTTGCCTCCATTATCCTGATCCGGGCGTATCCTGCAAAGCAGCGTTCTTATGGATGTCGCTCCCATAGCCGGATCGCAGTTCGCGTACGCATTATCTATTAATATGTTAACGTTTGATTCCTGCCATCCGTGTCTCGGATCTTTCTGCTCGGGAAACCACCAGGCATGCTGCGCTGCAACAACTCGTGGGTCCAGACCTTCCATAAATCTAGCACGGTGTCTGATCTTCCCGCGAGGAGATTCGATGATTACCCAGTCGCCCTCCTTAATACCTTCTTTCTGTGCCGCCTCAGGATGAATATCTATAATGGGTTCTTTGTGAAGTTCCCTCAGTGGCCGCAGTTGGCGATTCTCGCTATGAAAGAACCCGGGGAGCCTTTTGCCGGTGATCAATATGTAAGGATATTCTTCGTACAATTCCGGCCGGCTATAAGGGCTTTCAGGCGTCTCACGGTACTGGGGCAGTGGATCATATCCCATTTTTTCCAATGCGGTGGAATAAAGCTCGAATTTCCTGGTGGACGTGGAGAATCCTTCTTTTCTGTACTTTTCATAGTCCACTTCGCCCCTGATGTAGTCCATTTTCTTGAAATCCTGCCAAGTGATGCCCATTGGTTCCAAAATCCAGTCCAAGGCTTGCTCGAAATTCTCCCACCAGTGTTCCCCCATCCCTACCCGATTAGCCAGATCATTGAGCATTTCATGATCGGATCGACATTCGCCCACCTGGACCACATGGCGTCTGGGAAAAATGTACCCGTGCCGCTTCCAGAAGTCGGCTATATAGTCCATCTCCAGCCATGTAGCCGCAGGCAAGACGATGTCTGCCAGTTCGGCCGTAGGAGTAAGGAAGAAATCCGCGACCGCCATGAACTCTACTTTTTCGAGCGCGCGATAGACTTCTTTCGCATTGGCTCGCGTCATGACAGGATTCGAGCTAATTAGGAAAAGCATTTTGACCGGGTATGGCTTTTCTTCGAGGATCGCATCCCAGACGCATTTGGGATTTATGATGGAAAAGCGCCCGGCGAGACGGAATTGATCGCCGCCTAAGCGTTTATCTCTCTGCTCTCTTGCAAGCGCGCCGTGAGCGCCGAATTGGCCCACATTCCTGATATTCGGGCTTTTGAATAGTACTTGTCCGCCTTTTCTGTCTATGTTGCCGGTAATCCCCATCAGGCACATCAAAGCGCGGTCGTTATCGGCGCAGTTTATTTGTTGTTCGATGGCAACTCCCCATTGGATTGCCGCGGGTTTTGTGGTCGCGAAGAGTCTCGCTGCCTCCCTGATCTTTTCTTTGGGAACCCAGGTTATTTGTTCCACCCGATCCAACGGGTATTCATTCACCCTGTTTACGAATGGCTCCCAACCATGAACGAAATTTTCGACAAATTCCTTATCGTAAAGCTCTTCATTCACGATTACGTTGGCCATGCCGAGGGCAAGGGCGCTATCGGTCCCGGGCCTAAGCTGCAGCCATATGTTGGCCCTTGCCGCGGCACGAGTGAGTCTCGGATCAACCACAATGAGTTTGGCCCCTTCATCCAATGCCACAGAAAACGGCTCGCCTTTATAGCAATCCGGATTGCTGATCACGACATTGTTTCCCCAGACAATAATGCATTTGGGATGGTTTTCGTAATCGACTATCGGATTGGTACCGCATGTAATGATGCTGGTCGCGATGCGGGGACCGTAGCAGAAATGGCCGGCTGTAAGCACGCTTGGGCTCCCGAACAGATTGGCGAATCGGTAGATGACCGCCTCATTCTCCCTGCCCGTGCCATAGCCAAGAACCACGGATTCAGCACCAAGAGCTTCCTTGTAGGCCAGCATACGTTCCGCAATTGTGTCCAGGGCCTCATCCCAGGTGATGCGTTCCCAATTGCCGCTTCCCTTGGGCCCTATACGTCGCACGGGATGCGTCAGGCGATCAGGATGATAGACTAGTTGACTCGCCGCAATGCCCTTACTGCACAATGTCCCGTGATTGATCGGGCAGTCCGGGTCTCCGGCTATTTTCTTGATCTTGCCGTCCTTAACGTAAACGAATACGCCACATCCTCCGTGACACATACGGCAATGGCTTTTCACTACTGAATCGTAGCCGTAGACTTCCATTTCACGAGCTACGTTGGAATATTTGAACTCTGCCACAGCTATTTCTTCCTTTTCTTAAGCGATGTTCCGCTGGATTGTGAAAATCCCACTGTAACCCCTCCGATCAATTTTGAGAACTCCCCTGCCGCCTCCGCGAGGTCTCTCCCGTACTGTTCCGCGATCTCTTTGGGAAACGTCCCGACAACTGCCAATGATCCAATAAGTTTCTCGCCGAGACCGAAAACCGGTGCTGCCACCGCATGCACACCAACCTGCATTTCTCCAAGATCCACTGAGAATCCCTTCCGACGACATTGAGCAAGTTCGTGCTCGATGCGCTCGGGTTCGAAATCGGAGGGGCTACCGTGAAAATAAGGTTTCAGGCCGGCCATGCGCTCTTTTCTTTCAGTTTTGGAAAGAAAAGCCATAATCGCTTTTCCATGAGCGCCCCATGCCAAAGGAAATCTGTGGCCTAACCGGATAGTTACGCCAATATTTTGAATCCCCTCATCCTTGGCGACCACGATCAGATGTCCGTCTGAAATTATCCCAAGGAATGCCGTGCTACCCATCTGATGAGAGAGCCTGTGAAGGAAAGGGGTCACCGATTCTCTATAATCCAGAGTGCTGAGCACCTTGGCTGATAAAAAAAGCAGACCGGGAGCGAGTTGATACTTCTTGTCAGGCGATCTGTACACAAAGGCGAAATGCTGCAGAGTATTAAGAATCGAATAACCTTTGCTTTTATGAATGCCTACCATCTTGCAGATCTCGGTGAGTGTCATTCTGCCGGATTCCGACTGGGCAAGCGCGAGCATAATCCGAGACGCCTGTTCCACAGCGGGAACAAATGAGGAATATTCGAGTTTTGACAAATGATTGGGACTCGCTGCTGACACGATATTGCCGAATTGTTCTGTTCACAGAACCTGATTCCGCCGCGCGAACTTACCCTCCATCCGCAAGTCTGTCAATGAAAATCAGTCAAAGAGTTGACGACCGATGCTATCCAATGCCAATCTGTATTCAGGCTGGATAATCAGTTCTTTGAGTACGACTTGGACCAGCAACTTTTTCCGTTTGAGAACCTCAATGGCGGAAGCTTTGTCAGAAGAGGCCATGGACATCATAAATGTCAAAAGGGGAATTTGCATGAAAAGGACAGCCATCGCTTTGTTGATACTTTCTCTTTGCGTGTCGACGGCCGCTGCCGAAGCACTGCCGACGACCGAACCACCCTCGGTGACAAAGGTGGTCCTGTACAAGCACGGCATGGGTTACTTGGAACGAGAAGGAAAAATTAAGGATAACGCCATGCTGTCGCTCGCATTCAGAGCCGAGCAGATGAAAGACCTCCTGACCAGCTTCTTCGCTGTTGACCTTGGCGGCGGCCGGATCTCCGCGGTCCGGTACGAAACCCGCGATCCTCTGTCCAAGCAACTTGAAGATATCCTTATCAAAGTGCCTGAGAAAGCAGCGCTCAGCGAATTCTTGATGCAACTCAAGGGCGCTCGGCTAAAGGCCAAAGCAGCCGGCGAGACTGTCGAGGGGCGTATCCTGGGTGTCGAGCCCATGACAGAAGTCGTTAATAACCAGGTGGTTAATAAAGGTTATCGTCTCGTGCTCTTGACCGAAGCCGGACCGATTCGCTCCTTGGACCGATTCGCTCCTTGGACCTCTTCGCTGTTTCCGAATTCTCTCTTGTCGACGATGCGCTCCAGCGCGACCTTCGACGATTACTTGATCTCTCGCTCGACAGCAAGTACACCAACCGCAAGAAACTCACGTTGAGCGCCACAGGTAAGGGCGAACGAGATCTGCGCATCGGTTATCTTATCGAAATGCCCATCTGGAAATGTTCTTATCGCATCATATTTGACGAGAAAAAGAAGGATGCCTCTCTCCTCCAGGGATGGGCACTGGCTGAGAACAACACGGAAGACGATTGGAAGAATGTGAAGATTTCCTTTGTTGCCGGTAATCCCATGTCGTACGTGATGGACTTGTATTCGCCGTACTACGTCAAGCGAGCGCAGGTGCCGATCCCCGGCTTTCAGAATCTCGCCGTTGATTGGGGGGCTGTATCAACGCCTGATCTGGCCGCGCATGCGCCGGCAGCCACGCCGCCAAAGGAGGAGATGCGTCGAACAAAAGCCAAAATGGCCCATGTGCAATCCGCTCCCCCTGCCCAAATGATGGACCGGAAAATTGCCGGTGCGCGACCTGCTGCTCCGGCCCCTCCTCCTGGGGCGACTCTCGAAATGGAGGCCAAGCCTTTAGGCGACCTCCTTACCAGCAGCTACGATGCTGAAGCCTTGGGTGCAAAAATAGGTGACCTTTTCAGCTATGAGCCCAAGGAGAAAGTGTCGATTCCTCGCGGGCAGGCCGCAATGGTCCCTATTCTCTCGAAACAGGTCAGCGGGCGGCGCCTGCTTTACTATAAGGCATCATTTTCACCCAAAGCTACCAATGCTTTTGTGCTTCAGAACGACACTGACATGACACTAGAGGCCGGCGCCGTGACTTTTTTCGAAGGCAGCACCTCGCTCGGTGAGGGCGTTCTCGGTCATACTCTCCCGCCCGGGAGCCAGGAAGTGCTTCCCTATGCCCTGGACGCGTCAGTGGATATTACCCCGCAAGAAAAGAGCCGTCGAGAGCCTTATTACAAGGCAAAGCTCGCAGACGGCGTGCTAACCCTTACTTCAGTGGAAACCCTCACCAATACCTGGAAAATTCTAAACCGAGGCAAAGAGCCTGCCACTCTATGGCTGCATCAGCCCAAGAACACCGCTTACCGGCTAAGCAAACCTGAGAAGCCGCTTAAAGAGGTCGGCAACGATTACCGCTTCGAGGTGCCGCTAAAACCAGGTGAGACCGTAGATTTCGTAGTAGAAGAAAAACGGGATGTGCTGGACAAGGTGCAACTGGCCAATAGCAATGAAGAACAGATTCGTTTTTATCTTGCCCAACGCTATTTGTCCCCCGGCGCCAAGGCATTTATGAAGGAATTGAGCGATCTCATGGCTCAGAAATCCGCTTTGCAGCGGCAAGTCACTGAATGGACTCAGCAGGTTCAACGACTGACTGATGAGCAGGGTCGACTGCGACAAAATGTCCAATCGCTGGTGTCAAATCAGCCAAAGGAACAGGAACTACGAGCAAAGTGGGTCGCAGCGATGGCTGCGAATGAGGATCAATTGGTAGACCGCCGCTCTAAGCTGGATGACGCAGGCGGCAAAGTTCGACTGCTTGAAGAAGCTCTGACGAAGAAAGTGCGGGAATATAAAGAGGAGTAGCTAGGAGCGGAAATGGGCTGCCAGTGAATTTGAGGGTGTCTCACGAAGAACAGGCTGGCGCCACCAAATGGTGGGCAGTGAACTCACTGCATGTCCAATTAGCCGGTAATCTCTAAGAACTTCATCCGGGAGGTTTCATGATAAAATTCAACGGAGTAAATCACCTGGCTATGGCTACGGGGGACATGGACAAGACCATCCGTTTTTGGAGAGATCTCCTGGGTATGAGGCTCGTGGCGAGTTTGGGTAGCCCTGGATACAGGCACTACTTTTTCGAGATTTCGGAGCATGATTTGTTAGCCTTCTTCGAATGGCCGGGTGTCGAGCCCATGGCGGAAAAGGACCACGGAGCCCCCGTATCCGGGCCGTTCGCATTCGATCATGTTTCTTTCGGGGTTGAAACGGAAGAAGACCTGTGGGAACTCAAGGACAAGCTCGACTCTGCGGGCTTTTGGGTTTCGGAAATGGTGGACCACGGCTTCATTCACTCCATCTATGCATTCGATCCCAACAATATCCCTATCGAGTTCAGCTACAGCATCAGGGGAGCCGAGATCAGGAAGAATCCGGCAATGCGCGACAAAGTACCTTCCAACGTTACGCTGGAAGGCGCTGAACCTCAGACCAACACCTGGCCCTCCGTGGTGGACCGCCCCACCCGCAGCGATGAACGCAGAGTTTATCCGGGAGCAGGGAGCGAGTTGTTTCACGGATTGAAGAAAGAGGAATAGGAGGCAAACGGAATTACGAACACGAAATTTCTGATCGTGTTGGAAATGACTGATACGAGCCGAGTTTCGGATGAACCTTCAGGTCAAGCATTGAGGTTAGCACTATGACAATCGCTCACGTAAACGACACGGATATTCACTTTGAAATTCACGGCAGCGGACCGCCTCTTGTCCTGATAATGGGATTAAGGAGAAACGCTGAATGGTGGTATCACCAGATACCGGAATTATCCAAGCACTTCACCATTGTCTCCTTCGACAATCGGGGTGCAGGACGATCCGACAAACCTGCGATGGAGTACTCCATTAGGCTCTTTGCCGATGATACCGCGGGGCTGATGGATTTTTTGAGCATACCCAAGGCCCACATCCTCGGCATATCTATGGGTGGTTACATAGCTCAGGAATTGGCCATCAACTACCCGGACAAAATCCGCGGATTAATCCTTGGATGTACAAGCTGCGGGGGAAAACGAGCAGTGCACATGCCGGAAGATAGAATGGAGAAATTTCAGGCCAACAAGGGTTTAACGCCGGAACAGATTTTGAGAAAAGACATGGACCTGTATTTCTCCGATCGGTTCGTCCGTGAGCACCCGGAGCGAATCGAGGAATTTGTGAAGGTTTCGCTCCGGTATTATCAACCTGCTGATGCTTTTTTCAGACAATTAGACGCCTGCCTCAAACACGACACGGCAGATCGGGTCCACGCGATATCTGCACCCACATTGATCATGACCGGTGACGATGATTATCTGGTCCCGTCCGAGAATTCCCTTACTTTGAAAGAGCTTATGCCTGCCGCCGACTTGGAGCTATTTCCAGGTTGTCGCCACTGTTTCTTCATGGAAGAGCCTGCGGAGTTTAATAAGTCCGTAATCAGCTTTCTACAGCGCATTGATTGATTTTGGTGGTAAAATATCCCGGCGAACGCGATGAAAGGACTTTCGGACTGGCCCGGGGCGACGACGGCTGCTCGCACCGGGAGGATTCTCCGATGCGCCTCTCCGGAAAATTGGATGTGGCCCTCAAAGCCCGGACGGATTATGTAAAACACCAATTTCTTGCAGGTTTCTAATAAAGATGACCGAAGGAGGTCCTGAATGACTCTGCTAATAGTGCTTGGTGTCGTTGTGATTTTCATCATCATTGTTGGGCTTCGGATGGACCGGGAATACCAGCGCGGAGTCATCTTCCGTCTGGGACGATATAAACATGTGAAGGGGCCGGGCTTGTACTGGATTATCCCGCTTATCGACAGTAAGGTGCAGGTTGATATTCGAACAGCAACCGTGGACATAGAGTCCCAAGAGACAGTTACAAGGGACAGCGTAACGATTAAAGTAAACGCGGTTCTGTATTACAAGATCCAGGATCCGGCCAAAGCGATCATAACAGTGAAAGATTATGCCAATGCGACTTACCAGGCTGCATTGACTACCCTTCGCAATGTGATCGGACAGCATCTTCTGGATGAAGTCCTTAGGGACCGGAACGAAATCAATAAAGCCCTTAGGGAGATCGTGGACCAGATAACGGATCCATGGGGATGAAAAGTTGAACTTGTGGAAATGAAGGATGTGGAGATCCCGCAAGGAATGCAAAGGGCCATGGCAAAAGAGGCAGAGGCTATCCGAGAAAAGAGAGCAAGGATCATCAAGGCGGAGGCCGAAGAGGAAGCGTCCCAACGATTGGCCAGCGCTGCCGGCGTGATTGCCGTTAACCCGACTGCTTTGGAATTACGACGAATGCAAATGATTTCGGAAGTCGGCGCAGAGCAGAACACAACAACGATAATTCTCTTCCCCTCGGATTTTGTTTCACTCGCGAGCAACCTTGCAACCAAACTGGCTGGAGAGGTGGTGGCAGCAGCAGATAAATCAAATCCTGCGAAGGACGCGCAGAAGACCTAAATCAATTGCGACCGGCGCTCGCCATTGCAACCGAGCGGATCAGCTTTCCAGTTCTTGGATTCCACGATAGCGGAATAAGCATCGCGTGAGATGGTTCCGCTGCACAATTTCACCATTCGGGAACACCAAGCCCTCTCCTACGAAATCATCCCTGGACCAGATAACAAAAAACCACAAATAGTAGGCCACCAAGCAGTGTGGTCGTTGGAAAAGTAAGCACCCAGGCCAAGGCTATGTCGCGAACAGTTTCATACTTCAAGCCGACTTTATTAGCCACCATGGTCCCGGTTACCCCCGAGGACAAAACGTGAGTTGTGCTGACCGGCAGTCCCAGAATGTCCGCAAATCCTATGGTTAGCATCGCCACAACTTCTGATGATGCACCTTGAGCGTAAGTCAAAGGCTCCGTCCCGATCCTTTCTCCAACTGTTACAACTACTCTTTTCCAACCGACCATCGTTCCGAGCCCGATTGCCGTAGCCACCACCAGTATTACCCAGGTGGGTGCATAGTCCGTCAATCGTCTCAGATCTACTCTCGCCCTATTTATGATCTCCTTTTCCGCGCTGGTTAGCTCCAACGTTTCCGAGCGTTCCATGCTTTTGATTTCATCTTCAAGCAGCAGAATGTATTTCCGGAGCTGCAAACGTTTCTCAGGGCTCATGGATCCCGGAGATCTATGTTCATCCAAGCGCCTGGTAATATTCTCAAGTTGCGGACAAATTGGATCGATCCGGTCTGAAGAAGAAAACTTGACCTGATCCTTCACCTCTGACTCCTGACAACTTGCCTGGACCACCATACGATGATTCTTCTGTTGGATCACGCTGGCCATTTGCTCCAACGAGTGAATCGCCTGATCCCAGCTTCTGGTCCCACATTCGAGATTCAAGGCGAAATGAGCCGGGAGGTATCCAATGAGAATTATCATTACAAGGCCCACGCCTTTTTGGCCGTCGTTGGAGCCGTGTGCCAGACTCACCCCAGTGGAAGTCATGACCAGAACGGCCCGAACCCAACTGGGCGGCCTTCGATCCTCGGGAGGTTGATGCAATCGACTATCTGTTGTCCCCTTGCGCACCAGCCACAGGACAAAAGCAGCGAGACAGAATCCCAACAAGGGTGATATGAGGAGAGACAGCAGGACTGCCTCGACGCTTCCAAAATTGTTTCCATTAAAAAGAGGGCTTCCTTGAACAAGAGCGTTGGCCAGTCCTACGCCTACTATCGCTCCTATCAATGCATGAGAGCTGGAGCATGGAATTCCCCTGTGCCACGTGGCAATGTTCCATGATATGGCCGAGATGAGAATGGCGAAAATCATGGCCATGCCCGCTTTCGATCCGGCATTTACAAGGAGGTTCGTTGGGAGTAGGTGCACTATGGCAAAAGCCACTCCTATTCCGCCTAAATATACCCCCAAGAAATTGCAGATTCCTGAAATGATTACCGCGGTTCTGGGTCTCAGAGAATTGGTATAAATAACAGTGGCCACAGCGTTGGCTGTGTCATGAAACCCGTTTACTGCTTCAAAAGCCAGTGCAACCACTATTGCCCCGATGAGCACTATCAAGGTGATTGTCGGCAATTGAAGAAGTTCGGAGACTCCCATAACTTCAACGTTCCTCGGACTGCCTGTTGTTAAAGAATTAAGTCTACCAGACTGCCAAATATCTTGGAATCAGTTTTGCGAACCGCTTCGCTGCGGCGCGCGTCTGAAATATATACGGTTCTTATTCGGCTTTAACCCCGCGTCTGTCACTTCAATCGTCCGCGGCACGTGAGCACACGCTCATTCGGGTTCCTTTCATTCGCCGCGGGTCCGTTACTCCGATCAAGGGCCAAAACAGAACCCAATCAATAGGGATACTCTTTTTGATTAATCTTATTTCACGCGTGTATAGTCGGAGCAAGTGAGGCTGTCAACCGGAAATTCGACCCGGTCTCACATGAATAATAAGTGGAAATAAAAAGAGTATGTTGTACTTACGATCTCCTTTTCTGGACGGATACTACACTGTGCGGTGCCCCCCCCCCGGTGTACCCATCTAATTAGGGCCTGCCACGAAATAAACCTGTCATATTTGGGGACTTCTGGGTCGGATGATGTAGTTCCATTCTCCGTGGAA